>JBJTMA010000112.1:0-4012 GCA_046063295.1 Novosphingobium sp. | reverse complement strand
GATCTGTTGCCCGAGGGGCTTGAGGACCGGCTCCCGCGCGATGCCGCTGCGGCGGCGCGGGTGACGCGCAGCGTACTCGATGTGCTGGACAGCCACGGCTACGGCCGCGTCCAGCCGCCGAGCATCGAGTTCGAGAAGTCGCTCGCCAGCCGGATGTCCGGAATCAGTCCGCGGCGCATGTTCCGCTTTGTCGACCCGGCCAGCTTGCGCACGCTGGCGCTGCGCAGCGATATCACCCCGCAGATCGGCCGCATCGCTTCGACCAGCCTTGCCGGTGCGCCGCGGCCGCTGCGACTGTGCTACGCGGGACAGGTCGTTACCATCAAGGGCGAAGGGCTCGATCCGACCCGCGAACACCTCCAGCTTGGCGCCGAACTGATCGGTGATGACAGCGTAGCGGCGGCAGGCGAGCTGGTCGCAGCAGCGATCGAGGCACTGAGCGCGGCAGGCGCGGTGGGCCTGTCGGTCGATTTCACCTTGCCCGATCTGGTCGACACCCTGGCTGCCAAGGCATTGCCGCTTGAGCCGGACAAGGTCGAGGCGGTGCGCCGCGAACTCGATGCAAAGGACGCCGGCGGGCTCGTGGAAGCTGGGGGCGAGGCGTACCTGCCGCTGCTCACGGCGATCGGTCCGTTCGAAACCGCGATCGATCGTCTGGCTGAAATCGATGCAGGCGGCGCGCTGTCCAGCCGTATCGCGGCGCTGCGCCAGATTGCAGCGCGCGTGCAGGGCAAGGCGCGCCTGACACTGGATCCCAGCGAGCGTCATGGCTTTGAATACCAGACATGGTTCGGCTTCATGATCTATGCCGAAGGTGTGCCGGGCTCGCTCGGCCGCGGCGGCAGCTATACGATCAGCCCCAGCAATGAACCGGCGGTTGGATTCTCGCTTTATCCCGACCGGCTGATCGATACCCTGTCGGCCTCCGAAGCGCCTCGCGACAAGCTGTTCCTGCCGCTCGGTCACGATGCCCAACAGGCGGCGCGCTTGCGGGCGATCGGCTGGCGGACGGTCGCCGCGCTTGGTCCCGACAGCGATCCCGCCGCCATGGGTTGCACGCATCGGCTCGAATCGGGTGATGCCGTCAAGCTCTGATCGAGCTTATCGGCGAACCGTGCATCGCGCGCCGTAAGGCACCTCTACCGACCGGCTAGAGCTTGCGCGAAGATGAACATCCGTTCAGTCTGCGTGTAGCATAAATAAATGTGTTTGAACGATTATTTCGTCCAAGAGCGGTTCGTCTGCCAGTCTGCCACGGCTCAACTCAAAAGACCCTTGTCAAGGTTTTGCAGTTCGGATCGGACCCACATCTTGGTGGCATGACCAACCGTAACAACCGATCGCCCCTGGCTTGCACCGCGATTGCCGCTGTCCTTGCCGCTGTCTCAACCCCGGCCTTTGCGCAGGACACCGCGGTGCTGGATCCGGCCCCAGCGGCAGACCCGGCGCCAGCAGCAGCCGCACCCGCACCGATCGTGCTGCCCGAATTCAAGGCGCAGCCTGTACCGCAGCCAGTCGCTCAGCCGGCTCCCCAAGTTCCTGCCGCGAGCACGCCCGTTGCTGAGGCGCCCGCGCCCGAGCGCAAGGTGGCGACGCGCAACGTCGCTTCGCGCGCCCCGACCGCTGCGGCGCCGGTGATTGCGGCCGTTCCCGCGGCAGCGACCGGACCTGCAGCTCGAGTCGCCAATAGTTCGCCGATCGCTGCCCCTGCGGCCCCGATCGTGACGCCGCAGGCGCAGGTTGAGCCCGCTGCGGCGCAAAATGACAATGCTGCCGAACTGGGCATCGGCCTTGCCGGTCTGCTGGTCCTTGGCGGCCTTGGAGCCTATGCCGTATCGCGTCGCCGCCGCGTGGTGAACGACGCCGCCGTGCTCACGGACGAGCCAATGCCGGTTGCCAACAGCGCGGTGGCTCCTGAGCGGGTTCGCCCCACATTTGTCGCCAGCACTGCTAATCCTGTACAGCCGACTTACACGCCGCCGGTCGAGCGCGATTATATTGCGCCCGCCGGGGCAGCGTCAGCGGCGATGATCCCGGCCGGTCCTCTGCCAACCGGTGCCGCTCTTGCCGCGCTGATCGAGCGCATGGTGAACGCCGCCCCTGACAAGGATAATCCGTTCAACAGCGACAAGCGTCGCCGCGCCCGGGTGCGCTGGTTACTGAAACAACACGAATACAGGCTGGCGGACCCCGAAGGCATGACTGCCGCAGACCGCTTCGCCGCCAAGGAAGGCGACTTCGACTTCCGAACTTACAAACCCAGTTCGAAGCAGAATAATCCCGAGGGTGTCCGCAGGGAGGTTGTCCCCGCCTGACCCTGCACCCGCAAGCACCGAGGGCACCCTCGGACCCGAGCCCGGCCCTTTCTCCTGGGGGCCGGGCTTTCGGTATCAGGCGCCGAATACCTGCTTAAGCCAGTTATCGACCACCGGGGTTGCGGCATAATCCGGGTTGCCGAGTTCGCGGTTGATCTCACCGTGGCCCTTGAGGCCCTGGCCGGGAAATTCGTTGCGCTGGGTACGGGTGCCGCCCTTGATCAGTGCGGCCTCAAGCTCCTTGGCCTGCGCGATCCCGTCCTTGCGCTGGACGTGCAGCAACAGGAAGCTTGGCGCATTGGGCGCTTCGGCATGGAAGACAGGCGACAGCGCCCTTTGCCGCACCGGATCCTCGCCAAAGGCCTGGAGGTAGGTGTCGTGCATGAAGTTGCCGCCTTCCTTGATCTGGCGCGGAACGTCGTAGCAGGCACCATCGATCGGGATGATCCCGTCGATATTGGCAAAGCTTAGCCCTGCCGCCTTCAAATATTGTTCGTCACTGCCAACCAGCGCGACCAGGTGCGCGCCGGCGCTATGACCCATCAGCACGATACGATTGGGATCGAAGCCGAGCTGCGCGGCATGGTCGATCAGGTATTTGACCGATCGCGCGACGTCCGCGGCCTCATTTTCCACCGTGTTGTCGGGCACCAGCCGGTAATTGATCGCGGCATAGGCATAGCCTTCTCCGGTGTAGTGCGGGGCCTTGTACGGACCCGAAGCGGTATCCTTGCTGCCGCGCTTCCAACCCCCGCCGTGGACAAAGATCACGAGCGGTGCACGCTTGTTGCCGCTTTGCGCCGGCCAGTAATCGAGCACCTGCAGCTTGTCCGAACCGTAGGACAGGGTCTGCTTGCCCGGTGGTTGCGGGGTCTTTTCGCGGGCCTCGCCGCCAGCCTGGCGGGCGGCAATCCGCTCGCGCAGCCGGTCGCCCGGACGGGCTTCGGCCAGGGTGCCTGCAACAAGCGCCAATGCGGCGCACGAAAGTATGATGGTTTTCCTCATGATTTACTCCCTTTGCCGCAAGCTTATTGCGCAATCGTTTCCAATCGAGTCGCGAATTGTCGCGGATTGTCCCCGCTTTGTGGCAGCCGCGCCTTGCCCTTGCCCAAGCCATCCCCTAGGGGGCGGCACGGTTTCCGCCTTAGAGACAAGGATTCTAGCAAACCGTGGCCAACGTAACCGTGATCGGCGCCCAGTGGGGCGACGAAGGCAAAGGCAAGATCGTCGACTGGCTGGCAAGCCGCGCTGATGCGGTGGTCCGTTTCCAGGGCGGGCACAACGCCGGGCACACGCTTGTGGTCGGCAACCAGACCTACAAATTGAGCCTGCTGCCTTCGGGTATCGTCACCGGCACGCTCTCGATCATCGGCAACGGGGTGGTGCTCGATCCGTGGCATCTCAAGGCGGAGATTGCCAAGCTCGAAGGGCAGGGCGTCTCGATCACGCCCGAAAACTTCGCGATCGCAGATAACTGCCCGTTGATCCTGCCGCTGCACCGCGATCTCGACGGGCTGCGCGAAGCCGCCGCGGGCTCGGGCAAGATCGGCACCACCGGGCGCGGGATCGGCCCGGCTTATGAAGACAAGGTCGGGCGCCGCGCCATCCGGGTATGCGACCTGGCGCACCTCGACGCGCTGGACGCCCAGCTCGACCGCCTGTGTGCCCACCACGATGCGCTGCGCGCCGGGTTCGGC
>JBJTMA010000111.1:0-36373 GCA_046063295.1 Novosphingobium sp. | reverse complement strand
TCTAGGCGGTTGAGGAACTCGGGGCGGAAATGGGCCCGGACGACTTCCATCACCTGAGGTTCGACGCTTTCTACCGTCTGGCCGTCCTCAAGATTGGCGAGGTACTGGCTGCCGAGATTGCTGGTCAGGATGATCAGCGTGTTGGTGAAGTCCACCTGGCGGCCCTGTCCGTCGGTCAGGCGGCCGTCGTCGAGCACCTGGAGCAGCACGTTGAAGACATCCGGATGCGCCTTCTCGACCTCGTCGAACAGCACGAACTGGTAAGGCCGGCGCCGCACCGCTTCGGTCAGAACCCCGCCTTCGTCATAGCCGACATAGCCCGGAGGCGCACCAATGAGCCGGCTGACCGCGTGCTTCTCCATGAACTCCGACATGTCGATGCGAACCATCGCGCTGTCATCATCGAACAGGAAGCCGGCGAGCGCCTTGGTGAGCTCGGTCTTGCCTACGCCCGTGGGCCCAAGGAACAGGAACGAGCCGAGCGGCCGGTTCGGGTCCTGCAGGCCGGCACGCGCGCGGCGCACGGCCTTCGACACCGCAACCACCGCGTCGGACTGGCCGATCACGCGTTTGCCGATCACTTCTTCCATCTTGAGCAGCTTTTCGCGCTCGCCTTCCATCATCCGGTCGACCGGAATTCCGGTCCACTTGCTCACCACCGCAGCGATATCGTCGGCGGTCACTTCCTCGCGCAGCAGCACGTTGCCCTTCTCGGCCTCATCCGCCGCGGCAAGCTGGCGCTCGAGATCGGGAATCTTGCCGTAGGAAAGCTCACCCGCCTTGGCGAGATCACCCTGGCGCTGCGCTTGCTCGAGCTCGATCCGCGCAGCGTCGAGCTGTTCCTTGATCTTGCCTTCAGCAGCAATGCGGTCGCGTTCGCCCTGCCAGCGAGTGGTCAGCTCGGCCGACTGCTGCTCGAGGTTGGCAAGCTCGGCATTCAGCGCGGCCAGGCGATCCTTCGACGGCTGGTCGCTCTCCTTGGCCAGCGCCAGCTCCTCGATCTTGAGCTGGATGATCCGCCGGTCGAGCACCTCGATTTCCTCGGGCTTCGATTCCACTTCCATACGGATGCGGCTGGCAGCCTCGTCCATCAGGTCGATCGCCTTGTCGGGGAGGAAGCGGTCGGCGATGTAGCGGTTCGATAGCGTTGCCGCGGCGACGATCGCGTTGTCGGCGATGCGCACCCCGTGGTGCAGCTCGTACTTCTCCTTGAGCCCGCGCAGGATCGAGATCGTGTCCTCGACCGTCGGTTCGCCCACGAACACCGGCTGGAACCGCCGCTGCAGCGCCGGGTCCTTCTCGACATACTTCTGATACTCGTCGAGCGTCGTCGCGCCGATGCAGTGGAGTTCGCCGCGTGCCAGCGCCGGCTTAAGCAGGTTGCCCGCGTCCATCGCGCCTTCGCTTTTGCCCGCGCCGATCAGCGTGTGCATCTCGTCGATGAACAGGATGATCTCGCCCTCGGCGCCCTTGACCTCATCGAGCACCGCTTTCAGCCGTTCCTCGAATTCGCCGCGGTACTTAGCGCCCGCGATCAGGCTGCCCATGTCGAGCGACATCAGGCGCCGGTCCTTGAGGCTGTCGGGCACGTCGCCGTTGGCGATGCGCAGCGCCAGGCCCTCGGCGATCGCGGTCTTGCCCACGCCGGGTTCGCCGATCAGCGCCGGATTGTTCTTGGTGCGGCGGGCGAGGATCTGGACGGTGCGGCGGATTTCCTCGTCACGGCCGATCACCGGGTCAAGCTTGCCCTCGCGTGCCGCCTCGGTCAGATCGCGGGCGTATTTCTTCATCGCGTCATAGGCGTTCTCGGCCGAGGCATTGTCGGCCGTGCGGCCCCCGGTCAGCTCCTGGATGGCGGCTTCGAGCGCCTTGGGATCGACCCCGGCGGCCTTGAGCGCCTGCCCTGCGGAATTGGTGGTGCCCAGCGCCAGTGCCTGGAGCATCCGCTGGACCGAAACGTAGCTATCGCCGGCCTTGGCAGCGAGCTGCTCGGCCTGGTCGAGCACGCGAACGGCATCGTTCTCAAGGCCCGGCGCGTTCTGGGCGCCGCTGCCCGAAACCGCTGGGATCTTGGCCAGCGCTTCGTCAACCTTGGACTGCGCAAGGGCGGGATTGCCGCCAGCGCGCTGAATCAGGCCAGAGGCCATGCCTTCGCTGTCCTCAAGCAGTGCCTTGAGCACATGCTCGGGGGTGATGCGCTGGTGGTTCATGCGCACTGCGACCGTCTGCGCAGACTGCAGGAATCCCTTCGCGCGATCGGTGAATTTCTCGAGGTTCATGGGTGTGTCAGCCTCCTGTCACACCCGAAGATAGTGTTGCGCATTGGCAACACAAGGTGTCTGCAGAGAACAATTTTGCGGCTTTGCGCCGCAAGCTCAGCGAGCGTGGTAAATTCCTTTCCCAAAACTATAAATTCGTCGCTTCGAACTGTGCAAAAGTTGCGTTAACTGGAAAAAATTACAGTTGCTCGCCGCAACAATGGGCGCAGTCTCGCCGCATCGGCAGGATTGGTCCTGTCGTATGGGAGTATCATCTATGCGTCTGAAAAAGCTGGGCCTGATGGCCCTGGCCGCGGCAAGTGCCGTGGTTGGTGTAGGAAGCGCACACGCACAATCGCAGGAGGCAATAGAGCGGAGCGGAAACACGTTCCACCAGGCAGTCTGCGCCCGTGCCATCGGCCGCGGCGAAGCGCGCTGCTTCGCCCACGTGGTAACCGATGCCCGCGGTAATCCGATGGCGGGCAAGCCGATCGAAGTTGCCCCCAATATCACGCCTTCAGGCCTTTCGCCGGCAGACCTGCAGAGCGCCTATTACGGCGGCGCCGCTCCCGCTGGCTCGACCCGTACGATCGTGATCGTCGATGCTTACGGCTATCCCAACGCTGAAGCCGATCTTGGCGTCTATCGCGCGCAGTATGGCCTGCCCGCCTGCACCACCGCGAACGGCTGCTTCAAGAAGATCGACCAGCGCGGCGGCACCGCCTACCCGCGCACCAATACCGGATGGGCTCAGGAACAGGCGCTTGACCTCGACATGGCCAGCGCCATGTGCCCGAGCTGCAAGATCGTGCTGGTCCAGGCGGATTCGGCCACCCTTGCGAACCTTGCGGCAGCAGTGAACACGGGCGCCAACCAGCCCGGCGTCGTGGCGATTTCGAACAGCTACGGCGGCGGCGAAACCGGCTCAGCCAGCTATGTCAGCGCCTACAACCACCCCGGCATCGCGGTGACGGTCAGCACTGGTGACAGCGGCTATGGCGCGCAGTTCCCGGCAACCGCCCCTGGCGCGATCGCGGTCGGCGGAACCAACCTGAAGCGTGCCAGCAACGCGCGCGGCTGGGCCGAAGTGGCCTGGACCAGCGGCGGCAGCGGCTGCAGTGCGGTGCACGCCAAGCCCAGCTGGCAGACCGATCCGCTCTGCACCAACCGCATGGAAGCCGACATTTCGGCGGTAGCCGATCCGGCCACCGGCGTAGCGGTCTATGGCCCAACCCAGGGCACCAAGTCGGGCTGGCTGGTGTTCGGCGGGACCAGCGCCTCGGCCCCGATCATCGGCGGCATGTACGGCGCCAAGGGAACCGGCGCGCCGAACGCGGCCTCGAGCATCTATGCCTCTAACGCATCGAACTTCAACGATGTGACCTCGGGCACCAACGGCAGCTGCGGCGGAACGTACTTCTGCACCACCGCAGCCGGTTATGACGGCCCGACCGGCCGCGGTACGCCGATCGGCACCGCCGGCCTCTAAGCCCTGTCAACATGACGCCGCGCCCGGATTCGTTCCGGGCGCGGCGCACATGTTCGGAGCTTGCCCGCAGCCTTCAGTCACCCTATCCGCTTAAGCTCGATGAACCGACTTATCCGACTTGCCGCGCTGATTCTCGCCTTGCTGGCGGTCGGTACCTTGGCCCCTGCCCCGGCGCTTGCGCAGCAGCCGCGATCGCGCGCGGTGCCAGCTTCGCTTACCGAGGTTCTTCTCGTCAGCCAGAGCACGAGCGAGAGCAAGTTCCGCCTCGCTTTCAGCCCGAAGGCCAATACCTTCGCCGCGGTCGGCTCCGATCCGTCGACCCCATCGCTCGGCCTTGCCTTGACCAGCCGCGGGATTGCGGCAGTCAGCCCGCCGGGGCTCAACGGATTGGTGCGCCAGATCAGCTTCGAGCAGGTCGAGAGCATCCTGATCATCCATTTCGCGACTGCCGCCCCCGCCTCGGTCAAAGCCGTCGCAGTCAGCGATACGTCCATCGAGGTCACCGTCTCGACCGGCGCCAAGGAAGTCCGGCGCAGCGAAACCCAGCTGCAGAGCGGTCCCTTGCCGCAAGCTAGCGACCCGGTGCCGGGTGAGGATGGCTACGAACTTGTCATGCTCAAATACGCCGACGTCTCCGAAGTGGTCGGGCTGCTCACCGATGGTCAGACGGTGAAGAGCAATGACACCTTCATCCCGCGCGAACCAGCCTTCGGATCGAACAGTCTTACCGGAGCTTCGTACAACCCCGGTCCGACCAACCAGTATAACGGCAACGACGGCCAGCCGCTCGGCCAATCGGTCGATAGCCGCATCGGCATCGACCGCCGCCTCAACGCAATCTGGATCAAGGGTACGCCCGATCAGATCGCCCGGACCAAGCGGCAGATCGAACTGATCGACCAGCCAGTCGACAGCGTGATCCTCGAAACCGAGATCGTCGAGCTGACCGAGACCGGGGCCAAGGCGGTGGGGATCGACTTCACCAACGCCAATGGCCAGATCGCGGTCGCCACCTTCCAGTCGGGGCAGTACATCCCACCGGGCGAGCTGCCTTCGGGCGGCGGCCACATCACTGTTGGCGGCCGCGAAGCCGGTGGCAACCTGTCGAGTGTGTCGATCCAGGCCGCGCTCTATGCCCAGGTTTCGAAGGGCGAAGGCAAGATCGTTTCCAAGCCGCGGATCGCCGCGCAGAGCGGATCGACCGCCAAGATCATCACCGGCGACGCCTTGCCGATCCTCACCGCGATTACGCTTTCGGGAGTGAACGGCGTTTCGCAGCAGGTGCAATACGTCAACGTCGGCGTAACTCTTCAGATCGCCCCCCGGATAAGTTCCGACGGGTTCGTCACCAGCCACGTGTTTTGCGTAGTCTCCAGCGTTTCGGGCTTCAGCCAGGGCTATCCGACGATCAGCCAGCGCGAGGCCGAGACTTCGGCCACGGTCGGAGACGGGGACTCGTTCGTGATTGGCGGGCTAACCCAGGATTCGGAGATCAAGTCGCAGTCCAAGGTCCCGCTGCTGGGCGATATCCCGCTGATCGGCCAGGCCTTCCGCACCGACCGCAAGACCAAGTCACGCACCGAGCTTTACATCATCGTTACCCCGCATATCGTCCGCCGGGCTGCCACCGCAGCCGCGCCGCTGGCGGTTGGCGCTGCACCCGGCGTGGAACTCCCGGCTACGACACAGCCCTGATCCGCTTGCGCCAGGGCCGGGACGGTGCCTAAAGTCGCACCGACAGGGAGAGAACCAAGGCATGACCAAATTCTTGCGGCGGGCGGGCTGGACGCTGCTCGTGACGATCCTGGTGGCAGTGGTCGCACTGGCGAGCTGGGAACCGTTTTTCGCCGAGCAACCCGGCCCGCCGCCACCATCCCGCAAATATTCGGCTGACATCGTTCGCGACGAATTCGGCGTGCCACACATTCACGGGAAGACTGACCCCGATGTCGCTTTCGGGGTCGCCTATGCCCATGCCGAAGACGACTTCTCGACCCTGCAGGACGTGGTCGCGATGACCCGCGGGCGTTATGGCGCGATCGCCGGGCAAGAGGGCGCGGGGGTTGATTTCGCCTATCATTTCGTCGCCGCGCGTCAGGCCGCGCATAATCACTATGGCGAACTTTCGGCTGAGGTTCGCGCGGTGCTCGACGGTTACGCCAGCGGGCTTAACCGCTATGCAGCGAAGCACCCCGGCGAGGTCAAGCTGGCGCGGCTGTTCCCCGTTAACGGTGAGGATATCGCCGCGGGTTTCGCGCTGCGCCAGCCGTTCTTCTTCGGGCTCGACCGGGTGCTCGGTCCGCTTGCCGAAGGGAAGCCGCAGCTGCCCGAGCACGGCCCCAGCCTGACTGGCGCTGCGCCCACCGGGATTGCCCAGGGCGGTGGCGACCAGATGGTTCCCGAACCCGCGATGCCGCTTCCCTTGCCGATGGGTTCGACCGCAGACAATTCAGGTTCGAACGCCTTTGCGGTGAGCCCGCAGCGCGGCGGCGATGGCGTTACCCGGCTTATTTCGAACAGCCACCAGCCCTATCGCGGCGGGGTTGCGTGGTATGAACTGGAAATAGACAGCGACAGCGGCTGGCATTTCGCGGGGGCGACCTTCCCTGGATCGCCCTATCCGTTCCTTGGGCATAACGAGAACCTGGGCTGGACCAATACTGTCAACCGTCCAGACCTCATCGATCTCTACAAGCTTGAGGTAAACGCCGACGCCAGCCAGTACAGGCTCGACGGCAAGTGGCTGCCGCTGGTCAAGGAGCGCGTCTGGCTGCCGGTGCGTTTCGGCCCGCTGGTGCTGCCGATCCCGCGCACTGTATGGCGCAGCGCGCAAGGCCCGGCCCTGGTCACGACCGCAGGCGCATATGCGGTTCGCTATGCCGGGATCGACAGCATCGCCAGCCTTGAGCAGTACTACCGCATCACCAAAGCGCAGGACTTCGCGCAGTGGCAGAAGGCGATGGCGCTGCAAGGTGTGCCCGCGACCAACTTCATCTACGCCGACAAGGCCGGCAATGTGGCCTATTGGTACAATGCCGCGATCCCCGATCGCAAAGCTGGCCCCGATTGGCGTCACGCGGTGAGTGGCGGCGATTCCAGCCTGATCTGGAAAGGGCCGATCCCGTTCGCCGCCTACCCGCACCTGGTAAACCCGGCCTCGGGCTTCGTGTTCAATTCGAACAACACCCCATTGGTCGCCGCCGGACCGGGCAGCGAGCTCAACCCGGCCACCATTCCGGCAATCTGGGGGGTAGAAACCGACATGACCAACCGCGCCCGCCGTGCGGTGAAGCTGCTCAGCGAAGTGGGCCCGATCACGCGCGAGCGGCTGATGCAGATCAAGTTCGACACTGGTTATGAGCGCGAGGGCTACGTCGCATACATGCTCGACGGTATCGCGAAACTTGACCTGCGGAGCGATCCGCAGCTCAGGAAAGCGCAGGCCCTGCTCGCCACCTGGGACCTCAAGGCAGATGGCAAGGGCGGCGCAGACGCGCTGGCGGTGATGGTGCTCGAGGATGCGATGTCGGCAAGTTATGGCCTGAAGCCGTTGCCCGATCCGAGAACGGTGCTGGCCAAGTCCGCGGCCCACCTCATCAAGTATTTCGGCAGGATAGATCCGCCGCTGGGCGATGTGATCCGCATCCGCCAGGGCAAGGTCGACCTTCCCGACGACGGCGGCGGCGATACGCTGCGCGCGGCGACTGCGTGGAACGTCGACCCCGACGGGCGCCTCTCGATCAAGCATGGCGACAGCTTCGTGATGTGGATCGAATGGGGCAAGGACGGCGTGGTCCACTCGCAGTCGATCCAGCCCTACGGTGCGGCGACCACCCGGCCGAACGACCCGCACTATGCCGACCAGGCCGCACTTTTTGTGCAGCATAGGTTCAAGCCGGTATGGTTCACCCGCGCCGATGTGGCCGCACATGCGGTTCGTCGAGAAACGGTGTCGAACTGAATCCACTGATTGCTTAGGTAACGCAGCATTCCAACAAGAGGGTCACCCAATGCGCCGCTACTTGTCCGCCTCGCTCCTTGCGCTTGCCCTATCGGCCTGCGCTACCGCGCCCGCCATGCCGCAGGGCCCGCTGGTCGTTCCGGTGGCAGCACCTGCGCCAAAGCCTGTCGCTGAGCCCGCGCCGCTCAGCCAGCTGGTCCAGTCGGTCAACATTCCCTACGAGACCTTCACACTGGCGAACGGCCTGCAGGTGATCGTCCACACCGATCGCAAGGCGCCGATCGTCGGAGTGACGACCTATTACCGGGTCGGTTCGAAGAGCGAGCCCAAGGGCCGGACCGGTTTTGCTCACCTGTTCGAGCACCTGATGTTCGGCGGCAGCGAAAACGTGCCCAACTTCGACATCCCGCTGGAGGGTGCAGGTTCTACCAGCACCAATGGTTCAACCTGGTATGACCGCACCAATTACGTCGAAACCGTGCCGACCGGCGCGACCGACCTTGCGCTGTTCATGGAGAGCGACCGCATGGGGCACCTGCTCGGCGCGGTGACGCAGGACAAGCTCGATAAGCAGCGCGGCGTGGTCCAGAACGAAAAGCGCCAGGGCGATAACGAACCCTACGGCCTTGTCGAATACGCGATCGGCGAAGGGCTGTTCCCGGTTGGCCACCCCTATCATCACTCGACCATCGGCTCGATGGCCGATCTCAATGCGGCGAGCCTGCAGACCGTGCGCGACTGGTTCACCAGCAACTATGCGCCTAACAACGTAGTGCTCGCGCTGTCCGGCGATATCGACCTGCCCACTGCCAAGGCACTGGCGCAGAAGTGGTTCGGCGATATTCCGCGCGGACCGGAAGTGCGCAAGGTGGTGGCCGGGCCGGTCACCCTGCCCGCCCCGCTCCACCGCGAGATGAAGGATCAGGTCCCGCAGACCAAGATCTACCGTGTCTGGTCGGGGCCGGGCACCAACGATCCGGACGCTCCGGCGCTTGATCTCGGCATGCGAGTGCTTGGCGGACTGGCGAGCTCGCGGCTCGACAACGACCTCGTAAAGGGACGCCAGCTGGCGACCTCGGTTTCGGCGAGCGTGCAGCAATTCGAACAGGTCAGCTTCATCCAAGTGGAGATGGAGGTAAAGGACGGGGTCGACGTCAAGGTCGCCGAAGCGGCACTTGACGAGGATATCGCCAAGTTGCTTGCCGAAGGGCCTACGCCGGACGAATTACAGCGCGCCGCGATGAGCGCGGTTTCGGGCCAGATCAACAGCCTCGAACAGGTTGGCGGCTTTTCGGGAAAGGGTGCGCAGCTCGCCGAAGGGCTGCTCTATTCGGGCGATCCCGGGCAATACAAGAAGGACCTCACCCGCGTCGCCAGCCTGACCGCGCCCGAAGTGAAAGACGCGCTGGGCCGCTGGCTCAGCCGCCCGGTCTATTCGCTCACCGTCAGCCCCGGGCCGCGCACCGAAAGGGGCGAAACGATGGGCGGCTGGGGCGACGAGGCGACCAGCGCCCCTCCGAAACCCGATGCCAAGAAGCCCGCCGCCAAGCTCGCGGCCGGCGCCAAGCGCGCGTTCCCGCCGGTAGCCCCGGTGGGCGACCTCGCGTTCCCCTCCATCGAGCGGACCACGCTGTCGAACGGGATCCCGGTTGCCCTGGCGCGGCGCACGGCCGTGCCGACCGTCGCGGTCAACCTGAGCTTCGATGCAGGCTATTCGGCGGACGCGCAGGACACCCCCGGCACGCAGTCGCTGATGCTCGGCCTGCTCGATGAAGGCACCGACGACATGACCGGCATCCAGATCGCCGAGCAGCAGGAGCGCCTCGGAGCACGGCTTAGCGCCGGAGCCGGAACCGACAGCTCGGGTGTGCAGCTCAATGCCTTGAGCGCAAACCTGCAGCCCTCGCTTGACCTGCTCGCCGATGTGGTCCGCCACCCGGCTTACCGCGCCGATGATGTGGCCCGGGTCAAGGACCAGCAACTGGCCGATATCGCGCAGTCGAACGCCAGTCCGCGCGCGCTTGCTTCGCGCATGCTGGGCCCGATCCTGTTCGGCGCATCGCACCCCTATGGCCAGCCCGGTGACGGTCTGGGCACGGCTTCCGCGGTGGCGGCACAAAGCCCGGCGAGCCTGCGCGCCGCGCACGACAAATGGCTGCGCCCCGATAATGTAACGATCACCGTCGTCGGTGACATCACGATGGAACAGTTGAAGCCGATGCTCGAAGCGAGCTTTGGCGACTGGAAGGCACCGGCATTGCCCAAGCCGGTCAAGCCGCTCGACGCCGCCATTCCTTCGCCGCAGCCGCGTATCGTCCTGATCGACCGGCCCAATTCGCCGCAATCGGTGATCGTTGCGGGCCGCGTCCTGCCGCTCACCGGGCGCGACCAGAACCAGGAGGCGCTCGACCTTGCCAACGAGGTGCTGGGCAACGGCTTCCTCAGCCGGCTCAACATGGATCTGCGCGAAGACAAGGGTTGGTCCTACGGCGTGCGCAGCGCGGTGCGCAGCCCCAAGGGTCCGCGCAGCCTGGTGGTTACCGCCCCGGTCCAGGCCGATCGCACCGGCGATTCGATCGCGCTGCTGCTCGCCGACATGACGCAGTTCCCGGCCAAGCGCGGGGTCGAACCGGTCGAACTCGCCCGTGTGACCGACGGCAACGTGCGCGGACTGCCCAACCGCTTCGAAACCAACGGCCAGGTGCTCGGTGCCATCCTGTCGAACCAGCAACTGGGCCGACCGGACGACTACTACGTCACCTTGCCCACGCGCTACCGTGCGATCGATGCCAAGGCGATCAACGCGGCGGCGGGGACTTACCTGCAGCCCGCCGGACTGGTCTTCGTGGTGGTAGGTGACCGCAAAGTGGTTGAACCGCAGCTCAAGAAGCTGGGCCTGCCGATCGAAATTGCCCCGGTTGACTCTGGCGCGGCGAAGGGCAACTAAGGCGCGTTATTTACCCTGATGTAAGGAGAGAGACATGTCTGTTGCCGGCACTTACGAATGCGTGACCAAGACCCCGATGGGCGACCAGAAGAGCGACGTGACCATCGTCGTCGACGGTGACACCTTCACCGGCACCAACGCTGGCGCGATGGGTTCGATGACCATGGACAATGGCAAGATCGACGGCAACACGCTGACCTGGACGATGAACATGACCGTGCCGATGCCGATGACGCTTGAAGGCACCGCCACCGTCGATGGCGACACGCTGTCGGGCACGGTCAAGGCCGGCGCGTTCGGCGCGTTCCCGATTTCGGGCACCCGCAAGGCCTGATTTCAATTTTCTGGTTTAAAAGGGCGCCAAAGCAATGCTCTGGCGCCCTTTTCATATGGATGCGAAATAGTATTTGCAGTCGACCCCGCCGTGCGACAGTTTGTCCGGGCAGTGGGGGATCGCGGCATGAAGTATAGAGTGGGCGCTGGACTAATCGCTTCCGTAATTCTCGCCTTGTCTCCGATCGAGGCCGGGAAGCCCAAGGTCACCGCGCCCGATATCCTGCCCGCTGATTTCCTGGCCGTACCTCAGACCCGCGCGGTCAACGTAATCCTGGCCCAGACCCAGGTAACCGCAGGCTATGTCCCCTCAGAGCTCAAGGGCATTTCGAACTACGGCGGGCTTGGCGGGTTCATTGCAGAAGATATGCAAAACAGCTCGCGCGCCAAAAAGGCCGACAAGCTTTCGATGGCCATTAATGCCGAGACTGGCGATCTGGACGTCGCCGCTCTGGCGCAGAAGAGCGCCGGGGATGCCATTTCGCAGGTGCCCTGGCTGTCCGCCGCACCGGTAACCTTCAGCAGAGACGGCAGCGCCGCAGCAAAGAGCTCTTTCTTGGACAGCGCCGCCACCGATCAGGCGGTTTTCATCGAATACGCCTACGACCTGTCAGCCGATTTCGGCACGCTGCGCCTTATCGAAACAATCTCGGTCGCGCGCCGTGTCACTGCTCTGGCCAAAGCGAAGCCGATTGACCGCCTTCGCCCGGAAAACATGGTCTATTCGCAATCAATCGTCGTTTCGGTCCAGATCCCGGGCACGCTCTATCACACCAAGGACGACAACGCCGCGTTATGGTCCGCAAAGAAGGGTGACAGGTTGCGGCGTGCACTAAGCCAGGCCTTCGCCACGGCGTCTCGCCTAACTCCCCGAACGCTTGAGATAACCTATCGAAGCGCTTACGATCTGGCCGCGAACACCCACCCGGGCTACGCCCTCGACGGCGAAACGGCGCGGGTGATTGAACAGACCGGCTATGACCGCGTGCTGTGGCTACGCCGCTTTGTCGCAGTGGAATACCTGCATTAGGCGAGCTTCGCCTTCAGCACTTCGTTGACCAGCTGCGGGTTGCCCTTGCCCTGCATCGCTTTCATCGTCTGGCCGACGAAGAATCCGAACAGTGCTTCCTTGCCGCCTTTGTACTCGGCAACCTTGTCAGCGTTGGCGGCAAGGACGCCGTCCACCGCGGCTTCGATCGCACCGGTGTCGCTGGTCTGGGTCAGGCCTTCACGCTCCACGATCGCCGCAGCGCCATCGCCGCTCTCGAGCATGATCTCGAGCACCTGCTTGGCCGCCGAGCCCGAAATCGTGCCGCTGGCGACGAGACCAAGCAGTTCTGCCCCGCCTTCGGGCGTGATCGGAGATGAGGCGAGATCGGTGCCGAGCTTGTTGAGCGCCCCGAACAGCTCGCTCGTCAGCCAGTTCGAGGCTTGCTTGGCCACCTCGGCCTCTGGCTTCTTCGCATTCGCCGCGGTGGCCGCGACCAGCTTTTCGAACCAACGCGCGGTCTCGACATCACTGGTCAGAACGCGGGCGTTGTAAGCCGACAAGCCAAGCGCGCCTTCGTACCGCGCGCGCTTGGCATCGGGCAGTTCGGGCAGGCTGTCCTTGCACTCGCCAAGGAACGCATCGTCCAGTTCGAGCGGCAGCAGGTCGGGATCGGGGAAATACCGGTAATCGTGCGCGTCTTCCTTCGAGCGCATCGAGCGGGTCTCGTTGCGATCGGGATCGTAAAGCCGGGTTTCCTGTACCACGGTGCCGCCGTCCTCGATCAGGTCGACCTGACGGCGCGCTTCGGCCTCGACCACCGCCTGGACGAAGCGCACCGAGTTGACGTTCTTGGTCTCGGTGCGGGTACCGAACTCCGCTCCGGGCTTGCGCACGCTGACATTGACGTCCGCGCGCATCGAGCCCTGGTCCATATTGCCGTCGCACGAGCCGACATAGCGCAGGATCTGGCGCAGCTTGGTCAGGTATGCCCCGGCTTCTGCGGGTGAGCGCATGTCGGGCCGGCTGACGATTTCCATCAGCGCCACGCCCGAGCGGTTGAGATCGACGTAGGACATCGTCGGGTGCTGATCGTGCATCAGCTTGCCCGCATCCTGCTCGACGTGGATCCGCTCGATCCCGATGGTCTTGGTCGAATGTTCGGGGTTCTTCTCGTCGAGCACCACCTCGATTTCACCTTCGCCCACCAGCGGGTGGTACAGCTGGCTGATCTGGTAGCCCTGCGGCAGGTCGGCGTAGAAATAGTTCTTCCGGTCGAACCGGCTCCACCGATTGATCTTGGCATTGAGCGCCATGCCGGTGCGCACCGCCTGACGGATGCATTCGCGGTTGGGTACGGGAAGCATCCCCGGCATCGCCGCGTCGACCAGGCTCACTTGCGTATTCGGCGCGGCCCCGAAAGCGGTGGCGGCGCCCGAAAATAGCTTGGACTGCGACGTGACCTGGGCGTGGACTTCAAGGCCGATCACGACCTCCCACTCGCCCGTGGCTCCCTGGATGCGATAGTTTTCCATATGACCTGCCGATAGGGCGCAAATGCGCCGCTGAAAAGAGGGTTAGAGGGTACTGGCGTAGCGCCGCGACCATTGCCGCGCGGGTTCTTCGATCAGCTTCCAGCACCAGTGTGCCGCGATCAGCGACAGCGCGATCATCGCACACTGGACGGCTAACGCCGGAACAAGCGACAGTTCGATCATCTTGATCGGGATATCTTCGACGAAGCCGTAACTTACGAGCTTCCAGCCGGTGAGCCGCGAAGCGAGCAGCATGGCGTCGGCGCTGCGCCCCAGCACCATGACAT
Source organism: Novosphingobium sp. (assembly GCA_046063295.1). Taxonomy (GTDB): domain Bacteria; phylum Pseudomonadota; class Alphaproteobacteria; order Sphingomonadales; family Sphingomonadaceae; genus Novosphingobium. The sequence continues at coordinate 22,575 of JBJTMA010000111.1, read as the reverse complement.
GGGTCATATAGAGGCTGTAGGAAATCGTCCCGAGCCAGACCGGCCAGGTGGTCCCGAGCAACCGGCTGACCGCCCCGCCCTGATAGGCGAACACCAGCACGACTGCGGCCGCGGGGATGAAGATCAATTCGGGATGCATGATCCACTCGGAAAACCACACGAACAGGAACAGCGCGGAAAGCGCGAGCATCTCAAGAACGGTGGCCGCTGGCAGCGCCACGTTCGCGCGTCGCCGGAACAGTTCCCAGCACAGCGCACCCGCCGCAAAACCGGTCAGCCCACGCTGAAGATCGGTGGTAAGCACGGGCCAGGAAATCCACTGCGCGTGCAGGACCAGCGCAGCGGCACCGGCCGCCGCCAGTAACCACACCCCGGCGCGCGAGCGATAGGCAAGCGCGGCGAGCGCATAAAGAAACAGCTCGACCGAAATCGACCAGCTGACGCCGTTGTACGAGTTCTGGCGGTGCGGAACGAACCCATCGAGAAGGAACGTTGCGCTGAACAGGTGGCCCGGTGAATGGCTGCCGGTAAAGGCTGGGCGCAGGCTGAAACCGCCTGATCCGAGACTCCAGGCCAGCACCTCCATAATCGCGAACAAGGCTATCATGACAAGATGGACCGGCAGGATCCGGCCCAGCCGCAACACCGCGAAGCGATTGAGCGGAAATCCGTCCGTGAGCTTGTCGCCATAGGAGCAGGCGATGACGAAGCCCGAAAGGACGAAGAAGAAGTCGACGAACAGGCTGCCCATGCGTGCCAGGGGCAGCCCTGCAAGCCCGTTGGCCGCCGGCAGGTGATGGAGCAGCACCGCCAGGGCAGCAACCCCGCGCAGCGAATCAAGCGCGGTGAAGCGGTGTCTCGCTTCAGGCAATCTGGCCCCGTTCGAACAGGGCAGAGCGCGCCAGTCGCATCCCTTCGTCAAGCCAGGGCAGATGCACCGCCGCAAATTCCTTAACCCGCCGCCAGCGGCCGTAATACTTGTTGCCGTAGATCGTCAGAGGCTCGCTGAGTTCCCGCTCGACAGCCGAGGCATCGACTTTTGCGGCGTCACCCCAGACAAAGGCCGCCATCGGCCTTGGGGTATCGGACAGGTTGGGGGTGCCGCGATGCCACAGCGTGGAAGGCCGGATCAAGACGTCGCCAGGCTGCAACGCGGGCCTTATCGCACGGGCCGCCCAGCGCTCCGTGCGGAACCGCCAATAGGGCATGGCCGATCGGTCGCTCGCCGGGACCAGCGCGGTTGCGCCGTTGGCTTCATCGGTCGGCACCAGGCAGATATTGGCAATCAGCGTGCGTTCGGCGAATTGCCCGTCAACGTGATAGTCCTGCGCGGCGCTGCCCGGCAGGTTCAGGTTCCCTGCCGCTTGCGCCAGCGCCAGCGGCTGCGGAGCCAGGCCGGCAATCAGTTGCGGCACCCCGGCCTGCTCCAGCGCAGCGAGCAGATCGCGCCCGGTCGGGCCCAGCGCAAGATTGAGGTGGCCCGCAAGCCAGCCCGATGAGGTGAAGCGCCAACCGGCGTCGGTAAGGCGGCGATGCTCGGCGATGATTGCCGCGCCAAAATTGCCGCACAGATCCGCGGGCAGTGCACCGCGGAGCAGGACATAGCCCTGCTCGGCAAAACGCTGACGCGCATCGCCGAGCGCGGCGGGTGTCACCACCAGTTCTCGGGACGATGGATGAAGCCGGCGCGCGCCTCGATCGCAAGACCGGCGTTCAGCACGCCCTGCTCATCGAACGGACGGCCGATCACCTGCAGCCCCAGCGGCAAACCTTCGCGGTTGAGCCCGGCAGGCACTGACATGGCGGGAAGCCCGGCAAGGCTGGCGGGCACCGCGAAAACGTCGTTGAGATACATCGCCAACGGATCGTCGCTCTTTTCGCCAAGGCCAAAGGCGGCGGTTGGCGCGGTGGGGGCGAGGATCACGTCGCACTGCTTGAACGCCTCTTCGAAGTCGCGCGCAATCAGCGTGCGGACCTTCTGCGCCTGGGTGTAATAGGCATCGTAGAACCCGGCCGAGAGCACGTATGTCCCGATCAGGATGCGGCGCTTGACTTCTGCCCCGAACCCGGCGGCGCGGGTTGCGGCGTACATATCCTGCAGCCCGGCCCCATCGGGCAGGTCGCGCAAGCCGTAACGCACCCCGTCATAGCGCGCGAGGTTCGACGAAGCTTCAGCGGGGGCGATGATGTAGTAGGCCGGCAGCGCATACTTGGTGTGCGGCAGGCTGACTTCGACGATCTCGGCGCCAGCATCTTTGAGCCAGGCAATGCCCTGGTCCCAGCTTGCCAGTACGTCGGCATCGGTGCCGTCCATCCGGTATTCGCGCGGAATGCCGACCTTCCTGCCTTTCAGGTCCGGATTGAGCCCGGCTTCCCATTGCGGAACGGGCATGTCGAGGCTGGTCGCGTCCTTGGGATCGAACCCGGCCATCGCTTCAAGCATGATCGCGCAGTCGCGAACGTCGCGCGCCATCGGTCCGGCCTGGTCGAGCGAGCTGGCAAAGGCGACGATGCCCCAGCGGCTGCAGCGGCCGTAGGTCGGCTTGATCCCGGAAATGCCCGTGAAGGCCGCCGGCTGGCGGATCGAGCCACCGGTGTCGGTGCCGGTTGCCGCCGGGGCGAGCCGCGCCGATACGGCGGTGCTGCTGCCTCCGGAAGAGCCGCCCGGTGCAAGCGCCGCGTTCCCGCCGTCCTTGCGCCGCCACGGCGAAATCACATTGCCGAAATAGCTCGTCTCGTTCGACGAGCCCATCGCGAACTGGTCAAGGTTGAGCTTGCCCAGCATCCCCGCGCCAGCATCCCACAGCTTCTGACTGACGGTGCTTTCGTACTCGGGCACGAAACCTTCAAGGATGTGGCTTGCCGCGGTGGTCTGCACACCTCTTGTGGCGAACAGATCCTTCATACCGATCGGCACACCGCCCATCAGGCCGAGAGCTTCGCCCCGGGTGCGGCGCGCATCGGTGGCCCTTGCGGCTTCGAGCGCGCTGTCGGGGGTGGCGACGATGAAGGCATTGAGTGCGCTGGCCGCGGCAACATTGGCGTTGAACGCCTCTGCCACTTCGACTGCCGAGAAAGTCCCCGCTGCCACTCCGTCGCGGATCGCAGCAACGCCCAAGTCGGTAAGGTCGGTCATTATTCGATCACCTTGGGCACGCCGAAGAACCCGTCCATCGCGGCGGGGGCATTGGCGAGTACGGCATCGCGCTTGTCGCCGCCGGTCAGCGGATCGGCATCGATCACGTCCGCACGCAGGCGCAGGTGGTTCGGAATCACCGCGGTCATCGGTTCGACCCCGCTGACATCGACTTCGCCGAGCTGTTCGACCCAGGCGAGGATCCCGTTGAGTTCGGGAACCATCGCACCCAGTTCTGCTTCGCTGACCTTGATGCGGGCCAGCGCCGCGATTTTGGCCACGGTGGCGGTATCAACCGACATCTCAAGTGCTCACTTTGGCTTGAAATTACTTTTTCGCGGGTTCGTCGGCGGGCTTGGTGGCTTCGTCACCCTTGCCGCCCTTTTCTGCGCCTGCCTGCATCTGCTGCATCATGGCCTGCGCCTGCTGGGCCCGCGCTTCGGCTTCGGCGCGCGGGATGATCCCGGTCACTTCGATGTCGAAGTTGAGGTTGCTGTTCGCGGGGATCTGCACCTCGCCGGTCTGCGGATTGCGCTTTTCCTCAGCGCCGTAGGCTTTCGCCGCCGGAATGTGCAGTTTGTACTTGCCGCCCTGCTGAACCTTCGCCAGCGCCTCCGCAAAGCCAGGGATGCTGCCTTCCAGCTGGAATGGAACCCCGTCAGGGAACACGCCGGGGACGGGGAAAGCGGAACCCTTGGGCGAACGATCGAATTCCTTGCCGTTGTCCAGCTTGCCAACGTAGTTGACGAACACCAGGTCATCCTTGGTCGGCGTGCGGCCGGTACCGGCGGCAACCACCGTCACGTCGACGCTGGGCGGCAGGCTGAACCAGACGAGCGCCGCAGCCGCGAGCGCCACGGCGAGCACCCCCAGCCACAACTTGGTCAGCACGCCCTTGGCGACGGGCTGGAGCGGTACGCGGGTGATCTCGGTCATCTGGGTTCCCTGTCTGGTCTATGTCGTGGCGCCACGCGCTTGCCGGATAAGCAAAAGGGCGCGGAATTGTCCGCGCCCTCATGGCCTATCGCGCGCCGCCGTTCAAGCGGCGCTTGCGCGGCTTACTTGACGCCGTCGCGTTCCATCCGCTTGCGCTCCATCTTGCGGGCGCGGCGCACGGCAGCGGCCTTTTCACGGGCACGCTTTTCGCTCGGCTTTTCGTAGTGGCGGCGCAGCTTCATCTCGCGGTACACGCCTTCACGCTGCAGCTTCTTTTTGAGCGCGCGCAGGGCCTGCTCGACATTGTTGTCGCGAACGAGAATTTGCATAAATCAAACCACCTCAAAGCAAAAAGGCGAGAACCCCGCCGACCATCGGTGCGGGGGAGCACCTTTCAATCCGAATATGTAAAACCTGCCCGAATCCAAGCGGAACGGGCCGAACCGGCGCGCGGCTAGCACCAACCATACCTATTGGCAACCCTTGCAGGGCGGAATCGATGCTCCTTGCGGGTCATACGATGAAAAAAGGGCGCGGAAGGCATAGGCCCCCCGCGCCCGTTTTCATACCGCGACCTGGCGTCAGAACCGGAAGCTGACGCGCGCCCGGTAGCTCTGGTTGCGATAATCGTCGCGCATGATGGTGGTATCCGCCTCCAGCGACACTTCGGCCGTGCGCCCAAGGTCGAAAGCAATACCGGCGCCAACTTCGCCCCAATCGTTGTCGGTCGGGGTGAGCGCAAAGGGCGCGACCGCCGGGCCGCCAGCGAAACCGGCGAGGAAGCTGGTCGGCTGGTCAAGGAAATCATGGACGTAGTTGGCCTCGATAAAGGGCCGGAACGATCCCGCGTTCTTCGTGCTGACGCTGAGGCCAAGACGGCCCTCAAGCGCTTCGACATCGTCACGCTGGATAGCCAGCGCCATGGGCCCGCCGGTTTCGATACCGCCATCCTGGCCCAGCACGCCATAACGCAGCGAGGCGCGCGGGACGATCGACACATTCGACTTGTGCGCCAGATCGAAGCCGATCCCCAGTTCGCCGGTGAACGCCACGCCATCGTCCTTGAAATGGAGCGCATAAGGCGTGTTCACCAGCGAAATCGTGCGATCGGACGAGGATTCGTGCAGCCCAACACCCAGGCGGGCATCGATCCGCATGCCGCTTTCGTTGCTGAAGGCGCCATAGAGATTGAGCTGGGCAAGCCATGCGTGGGTCTTTTGCGGCGCCCCGCCGGTGTCGCCCGACAGGTTCGAATAGTACGCGCCGATACCCAGCGTGGTATGATCGCTTACCGCCTTTTCGACGCCCGCTGCGGCGAACCAGCCGTCGAAGGTGTCACGCCCGGAAGAAGCCGCCGCCGGCATCGGCGCCGAGCTTCCGTTGATGTAGCCCGCCGCAAGATAGCCGCTCATGTCATCGGGAAGCTTGCCCCCGGTCCCTGTCGTCTCGGCCAGGCCCAGCGCCGAATCCATCGGCGTGCTGGCGCGCATCGTACCCACCTGGCTGGCGAGCGCGGCAGGCTGGCCGATCAGCGCCATGCTGCCGGTGCTGCTGCCCGGATTGATCGAATGGATCCGCTGGCGGAAGAACCGGTCCGAAGTGGACAGGCCGGCCACTTCAAGCCCGGTTCGCGCGCTTTCGGTTCGCGGCGCCGCGCTTTCGAAGAAGGCGCGGATCGTCGCCTGGCTCTGCAGGTCGAGCGGGCCGTAGAGGGCCGAGAGCGTCCCACCGGCCGACGACGCTCGATCGGCGTCCATCAGCGAGGCGTACGAAACCTGCACCGCCGAAGTGGTATCGACCACGCTGGCATAGGTACCCGGGGTGATCTGCACCGCCACCGAAGTCGGCGAATAGATCAGCGTCGGGCGCAGGATTGCGGAAATCGAAGCGCTTGATCCGAAAGTGCCGGTCACCGAGTTCTGCGCGGTGAGGAAGGTGTAGATATCGCCCGCGCGCGGCTGGGTACCGCTCATCACGTTGAATAGCACCGTCCCGCCGACATTGGCGATACCGCTGCCAGCCGCGCCGGTCTGAACCACGATCTTGTCGTTGGTCCCGGTCGCGCCAAGGTCGATCAGCAGCACCGAACCCGAGGCAAAGATGGTGTTGCCCTTGAAGGTCAGCGTGCCAAGATTGCCCGCGGCGCCAACCGTGCCGGGCGAAATCGTACCCGCGACGTTGGTGTAGAACGGCGTAGTGATCAGGCCGGTACCATTAAGCCCGCCTGCCAGCATGAAATAATCGCCACTGGTGGTAAGCGCCCCGTTGACCGACATGTTGCCGGTCGTCTGGGTGACGCTGATCCAGCTGGTGAGCGAACCGGCAGTGCCGATGCTGAGCGCCGCGTTGGCGTTCGACAGGGTCAGCCGGTCGATCACCACCGTGCTGCCCAGCGTGGTGGTGCCAGCGGCGCCCAGCGTCACGTCGAAATAACGCGGTGCGGTACGTGCAACCCGGTCACCATCGTAGTTGTTGGGTACGAAGTTGGTCGCACCGGGCAGGCCACTGGCCAGCGTCGGGGCAGGAAGCACAGCCGTGGTGGCCTGCGATTCAAGTGTCCCGGCGGTCGGACGGGTGCCCGCCGTGCCCGCTTCCACCGCGGCCATATCGACCGCCTCGGTCAATTCGCCGGTCTGCGCCTGTCCGGGCTGGTTGCTCGCGGTGCCGATCGGGTTCGAATTTACCGTTTCGGTACCGGTGGCGATGTCGAGGCAGTCCGATGACGTCGCGTCCTGGAAACATGCCTGGCCGAAGCCCGGCTGGTCGGTGTTGCCCGCGCCCGGCGCAGTCGGGATGCCGTTGACGAGCTGACCGTTGACGATCACCTGGTAGTTGGGATCGAGGTTCGTCACCCAGTGGGTCGGATCGGTCCAGTCGCCGTTACCGGCGATCGAGCCGACGTAGTGGTACGGATTGTTGGCCGCGATCCAGTCCCAATAGAGGTAAAGCGGCTGGTAGAACGATGCGGTGCCATAGCCGTTGGCCGGCTGGCCGCTGTAGAAGCGGGTATAGCCGCCCGACAGTACGCCAAGGATCACCGACTTGGCGAAGGTGCGATCAAGGATCAGCGGACCGCCCGAATCGCCGCTGGCGGTAATGCCTTCATTGGGCTGGGCATTGTCGCGCCAGGCATTGAAATCGTATGGCGAGGCGCCGGACTGGCCGCGAAGTGGATCATCGAAATCGATCCAGTACAGGTTCTGCGGGTTATCGACCCCGGCCGAGCCGAACAGGAAATTTTCGAACTCGTCGAGACTGGCGAGCGCACCCAGGGTGTTTTCGGCAATGCGGCGGCGATAGTCGATTCCGCCGGTCGAACCGGTGGTTGCGGTACCGTTGTTACCGTAGCCATCGATGGTGACATGGTAGCCGGTGCCGTTGGCGGTGATCGGAACCGCCGGGAGCTGCGAAAAAAGCAGCGCCCAGGTCGGGATGTTGACCGCCGGGGTATCGAGCGAGGCGACCGCAATATCGCCGTACAGGAAGCCCGCAGCATTCGGCTCGGTCGAGAGCGGGTTGTAGGCCACATAGTTGGCGTCGTACATCAGGCGGCCGACGTTGGTCGCCCACTTGGGGCCGCCGGAGACCCCGTTGAGATACCCGCCGAACGCACTCGCGCCGGAAGCGTTGTTGTTCGAACCGAAACCGAAGCCAATCGGCTGGCCGCCTGAGTTCTGGCCATAGGCACCGGCGGCGCGCTCATTGACGCAGTGCGCCGCGAAAATCACGGTGCGCGGATTGATCAGCGAACCGGTGCACAGGCCGATAAAGCCGTTGAGCTCATCGACGATCATCTGGCCGACGCCGGTGACGTTTACCGGATCGCGCGCGGTGGTCGGCGTGCCCGGGTTCGAAATCACGATCTGCGGCGTGGCGGCGGTCGGCGCGATGTTCGTTGCAGCCTGGGGGTCGGCCGTCACCGCTGCAATGGTGACCGTCTTGGCCTGGGGATCGAGCGATGGCTGGAAGAGCCGGTCGGTACTGCGTGCAATCGCCTCGGCATCGGGGGCGGCTGACGAATCGGCGAGAGCCGGCGCTGCGGTGAGTGCAATTGCCAAGGCAGAAAAGCTTGCGCTGCAAGCAACTGCGCGCCCGAAAAGGCCGCGCCGCGTAGAAATACCAACCATTTAACTGTGCCCCTGTGGTTACCACGAAGTTAACAGGCTGCTTTATTTCGCGCACGCATGCAACAGCCTTAAGCAAGAAAACTGCGCCATTTCAGATGCGTCTGTCGTGCAATCGATTGACCGACCAACTAACGGTCAAGACCGTTTCCGCGCTTGTGGCCTGACGGGGTCTCCCTCTAAGGAGCTTGCATGGCAGCGCCCGGGTTCATCAATGCATCGCTTAGTGTTGCCGCAGGCGGTGCCTTCGGCTCCTGGGCGCGTTATGCAACAGGTGTGGCAATCGGGCGCATGGGCGGGGTCGGTGCGCAGTTCCCCTGGTCGACGCTGGCAGTCAACGTCGTCGGCAGTCTGGCGATGGGGCTACTGGCCGGCTGGCTGGCGCGGCACGGCACCGGCGGAGAAGCCTGGCGCCTGTTGCTGGGCGTTGGCGTGCTGGGCGGTTTCACCACCTTCTCCGCCTTCAGCCTGGAGCTTGCGCTGATGATCGAGCGAGGCGCGCTGATCAGCGGCGCTGCATATGCCGGCATTTCGCTGATCGCGGGCGTCGGCGCACTGTTTGCCGGGCTTGCCGTGATGCGGACCTTTGCATGAGCGATACCGTACGCCAGTTCACCGTCCAGGCCGACGACGAGGGCGTGCGGCTCGACCGGTGGTTCAAGCGCCATCTGCCGCAGGTGGGCTTTGCCACGATCAGCCGCTGGGCCCGCACCGGGCAGATCCGCATCGACGGCAAGCGTGCCGATCCGGCAGACCGGCTTGCGGCGGGGCAAGTGGTGCGGGTGCCGCCGGGCGCCGATACACCCACGGCCAAGGGACCGCGCGCGCGCAAGCCGCTCACCCCCGAACAGCGCGAGATGGCGCTCGACATGGTGATCCGTACCACTCCGAGCGCCTTCGTGCTGAACAAGCCGCCAGGTCTGGCGACCCAGGGCGGCAGCGGCACCTTCGAGCATGTCGACGGACTTCTGGATGCGCTCGCCAGCGAGAGCGAACCGCGCCCGCGGTTGGTCCACCGGCTCGACAAGGATACCTCGGGCGTGCTGCTGATCGCGCGTACCCCCGGCAGCGCGGCGGGCTATTCGAAGCACTTCTCGAGCCGCAGCGCCCGCAAGATTTACTGGGCGCTGGTCGTCGGCGTACCGCAGATCGACGACGGACTGATCGAGCTGCCGCTAGGCAAGCAGCCGGGCAGCGGCGGCGAGAAGATGATGGTCGATGAAAGCGGAGAAGGGCAGACCGCCCGCACCCGCTACCGCGTGCTCGACCGCGCGGGAAATCGCGCCGCCTGGGTCGAACTGCAACCGCTGACCGGGCGCACTCACCAGCTGCGCGTGCACATGGCGGCGATCGGCCATCCGATAGTCGGCGACGGCAAGTACGGCGGCCCCGATGCGTTCCTTTCGGGCAGCATCAGCCGCAAGATGCACCTCCACGCACGTCGGCTGGTGATCCCCGCGCCCGGCGGCGAGACGATCGACGTCACCGCCGACCTGCCCGAGCATTTCGCCGCGAGCTTGGCCAGCCTGGGCTTCGACGAGGCCGACGGCGCCGCGCTTCCGCCCAAGCCCGCCGCTCCCAGCAAGGAAGCGAAGAAAGCCGAGGCCAAGGCCCACGCCAAGCAGTATCGCAAGGAGCGCCGCGGTGAGCGCCGCACGCGCACCGCGGGCACCTCGGGCCGCCCTCCCAAGAAGAGCGGCCCAACCAAGGGCAAGGGCTCACCGCGTCCTTCAGGCAAACCGGTGAAACGCTGATGCATCCTGCCCAGGCCTTCCGCAATCCCGACCGCGCGCTGCTCGAGACGATGATCGAAGAGATCGGCTTCGGCATGGTCTTTGCCCAGACTCCGGACGGCCCACGGGTCGCGCATGTCCCCTTGCTGTGGACCGGAGACGGCGCGGTGCAATTCCACCTTTCGCGCGGCAACGCGATGACCAAGCACCTCAATGGCATGACCGTATTGGCGGTAATCAACGGCCCCGACGGCTATGTCAGCCCGCGCTGGTACGCCGATCCGGAACAGGTTCCGACGTGGAACTACGTCGCAGTAGAGCTCGAAGGCCGGGTGCGGCGGATGGACGGCGAAGGCCTGCTCGGCCAGATCACCGCATTGTCGGACAAGCACGAGGCGCGGATCGCGACAGGCAAGCCGTGGACCATGGACAAGCTGCCCGAAGCCAAGAGCCGCGCGCTGCAGGCCGGGATCGTCGGCTTCGAGCTTGAGATTCAGGCCTGGCGCGAAACGATCAAGCTCAGCCAGAACAAGCCCGCCGACGAGCGTGAACGGCTTGCTGCGGGGCTCGAGGGCGAGGGCGCTGCCGGGATCGCGGCACTGATGCGCACCCTCGCCCGGTGAGCACGCGCCTCGCCCTGTTCGACTGCGACGGCACCCTGGTCGATGGGCAGGCCGCGGTCTGCAATGCAATGGAGGCGGCCTTCGCCGACGCAGGCCTGGCCGCGCCGGACCGCCATCTGGTCCGCCGGATCGTTGGCCTGAGTTTGCCGCAGGCGATCCGCAGCCTTGTCCCTGATGCGAGCGAGGCGCAGCAGGCCGAGATCGACCAAGCCTATCGCAGCCGCTTCCGCGCCGCGCGCGAGGCTGGGGTGTTGGTCGAGCCGCTTTACGACGGTATGGCCGAACTGGTCGAAAATCTTGCGGGATGCGGCTGGGTGCTTGGCGTTGCCACCGGCAAGAGCGCGCGGGGGCTTGAACATTGCCTCGCCACCCACGGCCTGACCCGTCATTTCACCACCTTGCAAACCGCCGACCAGCATCCGTCCAAGCCGCACCCGGCGATGGTCCACGCCGCGCTTGCGCAAAGCGGAGCGCGCGCCGAGCATTGCGTCATGATCGGCGATACCGCCTTCGACATGGCGATGGCGCAGAACGCCGGAGTGCGCGCGCTGGGCGTGGACTGGGGCTATCACACCGCCGACGAACTGTTCGAAGCCGGGGCCGCCGCCGTAGCGCGCGACCCGGCGCACCTGAAGGAGCTGATCGGATGAATGACAACGAAAGCGTAGCCAGGCAGCGCTTCTTCATGCTCAGCGTGATCCGGCTGCTCAGCACCGCAGTGGTCGTGGCCGGCCTGCTGATGCTGGCCGGCAAGATCGACGTCCCGCGCCCGGTCGGCGCTGCGTTCGCGATATTCGGCCTGCTCGAACTGGTTTTTCTGCCCCGCTTCCTTGCAGCCAAGTGGAAAACGCCCGACGCATGAAGCGGTTCTGGAAGGATGCGGTGGTCGCCGCGGTTGAAGGCGGCTGGCAGGTTCTGCTCGATGGCCGCGCGGTCAAGACCCAGGGCGGAAGTGCACAGGTCGTCACATCCCGCGCACTGGCCGGGGCACTCGCCGCCGAATGGACCGCGCAGGGCGAGGAAATCGACCCACAGAGCCTGCCGCTGCGCGATCTGGCGGACCTTGCCATCGACGTGATCGCGCCTGATCGCACCGGCGCCGTCGCCCAGCTGCTGCGCTACGGCGAGACCGACACCCTGTGTTATCGCGCCGATCCCGACGAGCCGCTCCATGCCCGCCAGATCGAGGTATGGGAGCCGCTGCTCAAGGCTGCGGAGACGCGCTGGGACCTGCACTTCGAACGGGTCAGCGGGATAATTCACCGCCCGCAAAGCGCGGCCACGCTGGCACAATTGGAAAAAGCTCTCGCGGCGCAAAGTGACTTCACTCTCGCCGCACTGACGACCCTCACCTCGCTCGTCGCTTCGCTGGTGATCGGCCTTGCCGCGATCGAGCCCGATGCGGATGTGGGGGCGCTGTGGGCTGCGGCTGAGCTTGAGGAATTGTGGCAGGTGGAGCTGTGGGGCGAGGATGCCGAAGCTGCCCAGCGCCGCGCCCGCCGCTTTGCCGCATTCCGAAACGCCGCACGCTTCGCCGCGCTGACGCGAACCTGAACGCTCCTCCCCCAGTGACCGAGATCTCCACAAACCAGTTCGAATATGTCGAAGGGCAAATGCGCCCTTCCCATGCCGCCCTGCTCGATCGTTTCATCGGCGATAGCGAGCGGGCGGTTGCGCAGGGCCATCCCGCGCTCGATCTTGCTTACGGCCCCCATCCGCGACAGACGCTTGACCTGTTTCGCGCGGCGGGCACGCGCAAGGGTGTGGTGGCCTTTTTCCACGCGGGCTATTGGCAATCGCGCGACAAAAGCCAGTTCCGCTTCATCGCGCCGCCGCTCGCTAGCGACGGTTTCGACGTGGCGCTGGTCAATTATCCGCTTTGTCCCGAAGTCACAGTTGCCGACATTGTCGCCGCAGCCGCCGCGTCCCTTGCGGCGATCGCGGCGCGGACCGATGGTGTTCCCCAGATCTTGGTCGGTCACTCGGCGGGGGCGCATATTGCGGTCGAGCTGGCAACGAAACCGCCCGTCGGAGCCTGGATCTCGGGGATCGTGCCGATCAGCGGGGTATTCGAACTCGAACCGCTGATCGACACCACACTAAACGCAAAACTGGGCCTTGATCGGGCGAGCGCGCGCGCTTGTTCGCCGTTGGGGCGCGCCAAGCCCGGCGCACCGCGCGCACTGTTCGCTGTCGGAGCGCTCGAAACCCAGGCCTTTCGCGATCAGACGTCTGCCATGGCCAATGCCTGGTCGGAGGCGGGCAACGAAGCAAGGCAAGTCACGGTCGCCGGGGCTGACCACTTTTCGGTCCTCGAAGAGCTGTGCCGCGATGAAGGCGTTCTGCGAACCGCGATGAGCAATTCAGCCTGGATGTAGCACGCCGCCCGCGATCACGCAGGTCGCGAAGTCTGCCGCATCGCCTCGCCCAGCACCAGCGCCGCCGCCGAAGCGAGGTTCATCGAACGCACTTCAGCCCGGATCGGGATGCGCAGTTTCGCGTCGCAAAGCGCTGCCACGTCGGCCGGCACGCCTGCGCTCTCCTTGCCGAACAGCAGCACGTCGTCTTCGCGGAAGGCAAAATCGTAGAGCGACTGGCTGGCTTTGGTAGTGAACAGCACCAACCGCGCCGGTCCCAGTCCTGCGCGGAACGCGTCGAAACCCGCGTGCCGTGCAATCTCGACATGGTCGATGTAGTCCATTGCCGCGCGGCGAACGCGGCGGTCGTCCCACGCGAAACCCATCGGTTCGATCAGGTCCACGCCCGCGCCAAGGCACGCGCCGAGCCGCAGCACGGCACCGACATTTCCGGCGATTTCAGGTTCGTAAAGGGCAATATGCATGATGCCGCGCTGAATCAGCCGCCGGTCACCCAGCTTGCCACCTGCCCTGCCACATCGTTCGCCGCACGGTTCAGCGCCGGGCCGATCGCCTCGGGCTTGGCCTCGATCCCCGGGACCACGCTTTCGAAGCGCTTGGTCGAAACCACGACGTTTCCGGTCGTGCTGCGGATCGCCTCGAAGCGGACGACCACCGAACTCGTGCGTGCATCGTATCCCATGTCGATCAGCCGGCCGTTGACGCGCATGCCGACGTTGGCCGCGGCCTGATCGTCCTCAAGCACCAGCCCGCTGGTCTTCGTACGCAGCGTCTCGGCCAGCAGCGCGCGGAACAGGCGGCTCGGCCGCTCGATCCAGGCGGCGTTCTTCACGTAGGCGACGTTGGTATCGTCGATCTGCACCGGCACCCGATTGACCGCGAGCCGCTGGTCGGTTTCGGGCTCCATCACCATGATTGCCGACTTGGGATCGCCGGTGGTAACGGTGCCCGCCGGGACGGTTGCAGTCGCGGTCAGGCTGAACAGGGTCGGCGGAACCTTGCCGCCCAGGCTCAGGCAGCCGCCGAGCGCCAACGCCAGCATCATCGGCAGGATCTTGGTCGTGCGCATCGCAAAAGTTCCTGTCATGGCCCCAATCTTCATGGTTTGTAATCGGGCAAGGCCGGGCCGCTGATCAGCCCCTTGGCGCCTTGGTCGTTCAGTTTCTCGGTCATTGCGCGGAGCGACTTGGTGGTCGCGCGCAGGTCGCGGATCGTCGCCTCGGCCTCGGGCAGGGTCTGCTCGGTAAAGCGCTTGGCGCCCGGACGCATGTCGCCGAGCAAACCGTCGAGCTGGTCGGAGGCGCGGTTGATCGATTTCAGCGAGCGGTCGAACTGCCCGACCATCGGCTTGAAGTCCTCGTTCATCATCCGATCGGTCGACCCGGCGACCTGCTGGAAGCTGGCCAGGGCGCCTTGAGCCTCGGCCAGGGTACCCTGCAGCTGCACCAGCGTGCGGCGCATCTCGGGCGAGGCATCGGCCAGGCCGTTCGACAGCCGCTCGGTGTTGGCAAGGATGCCCTCGATCGATGCCTGGTTCTTGTCCGACAGCACCATGGTCAGCCGTTCGGTCAAGGTCGCCAGCCGTTCAAGCAGCACCGGCGCCGAGTTGAGCAGTTCGCCAAGCCCCCCGCGTTTGGTCGGGATGACCGGCTTGCCTTCCGGGCAGCTCGCGCGGGGGTTCTTCTCGTCGCAGGTAATCAGCGGCGCATCCTTGCTCGCACCTTCAAGCTGGATGTTCGAAACCCCGGTGAAGCTTCCCTGCATCGTCGCGGTGGTTCCGACCCGGATTTCGACTTCCTTGTCGACCGAGATGCGCACGCGGACATAGCTGGGATCTTTCTTCCACAGCTCGATCTCCTTGACCTGTCCGACCGGAACCCCCGAGAAGGTTACCCCTGAGCCCTTGGCCAGGCCATCGACAGACTGCTTGAAGAAGATGTCGTATTCGTGCTTCGACCCTTCGCCAAGCCGCGCCATCCACACGATGGCGAGTGCCAGCAGGGCGAGGAGCGCCAGCGACACGGCACCAACCCATACATTCTTTGCGCGTGTCTCCATGGCCGCTCTATGCCCCTGCTTTCCGGATCTTGTCCATGCCCTTGGCCTTGGCCCGGCGCTGTGCGGCCTGCGCGGCGCGTCCGCGCGGGCCGTTGAAGTATTCCTGGATCCACGGATGGTCGAGCGCCAGCAATTCCGGGATGGTGCCCACTGCGATCACGCGCTTGTCCGCCAGAACGGCGACACGGTCACAGATCTCGTACAGCGTATCGAGATCGTGCGTGATCAGGAACACCGTGTGGCCCAGCGTTTCCTGAAGCTCGCGGGTCAGTTCATCGAAAGCGGCGGCGCCGATCGGGTCGAGGCCCGCGGTCGGCTCGTCGAGGAACAGCAGTTCGGGATCGAGCGCCAGCGCGCGGGCCAGGCCGGCGCGCTTTTTCATGCCTCCCGAAAGCTCCGAAGGAAACTTGTCCGCGGCATCGTCGGGCAGACCGGCCAGCTTGATCTTGTACAGCGCGATCTCGCGCCGCAGTTCATCGCCGATTTCGGGGTGGAACTTGCGCAGCGGGACCTCGACGTTCTCCGCCACGGTCAGCGTCGAGAACAAGGCGCCGCCCTGGAACAGCACGCCCCAGCGGCTGCGCACGTCGATATCGTCGGGATCGCGCTCCTCGGCGACCTGTTCACCCAGCACCTCGATATGCCCGGCCTCGGGCAGCTGGAGCCCGATGATCGAACGCAGCAGCACCGACTTGCCGGTGCCGGACCCGCCGACCACGCCAAGGATCTCCCCGCGCCGGACGGTGAGGTCAAGGTCCTCATGGATCACGTGGTCGCCGAAGGCATTCTTGAGGCCCTCGATCACCACCGCCGGTTCGTGGCTCTGCTCTGGCGGGTTCATCCCCACCCCACTTCGGTGAAGAACACCGCAAAGAATGCGTCGAGCACGATCACCGCGAAGATCGCCTGGACCACCGCGACCGTTGTGCGCAGGCCGACCTCTTCCGAATTTCCTTCGACCTGCATCCCCTGATAGCAGCCCGCGAGCGCCACGATCAGCCCGAACAACGGGGCCTTGATCAGGCCCACCCACAAGTCGTGCATGGGGACCACTTCCTGGATGCGGCTGAGGAAGGTGAAGAACGGGATATCGAGCGAGAACATCGACACGAACGCTCCGCCGATAATCGAAAGGACCGACGCATAGAAGCCCAGCAGCGGCATGATCAGCAACGCGGCAAGGATGCGCGGAACCACCAGAGCCTCCATCGGCGAGACCCCGATCGTGCGCATCGCATCGATCTCTTCGGTCAGCTTCATCGTCCCGATCTGCGCGGCAAAGCTGGACCCCGATCGCCCGGCGAACATGATCGCGGTCATCAGGATGCCCAGTTCGCGCAGGCTCAAGCGCCCGGTGAGGTTGACCGTGTAGATCTCCGCGCCGAACTGGCGCAACTGCACCGCGCCCTGCTGCGCGATGACGATCCCGATCAGGAAGCTCATCAGTCCGACGATCGGCAGCGCGTTGACGCCCGACAGTTCGATTTGCCGGACGAGGGCATTGCGGCGAAAGCGCGATGGGTGCGTGATCAGCGAACCGAAGGCGATGAGCAGCGCGCCAAGGAACCCGACCAGCCGCACCATGCCGTCAATATACGCGATCACGAAGGCGCCGAAGCGCTGCGCCAGTCTTGTCAGAAAGCCGGGGTCAGGCGCTGGCTCACCCCCGGGCGTATGGACCGTTTCGAGCAGGTCCTTATCGATGTGTTCGCCGCGCACCGCCGCGATCAGGCGCATCGCCTCCGCGCTGCCCCCGGTGATCTTTGCTCCGCGTTCCTCGGCAATGCGCGCGACCAGCCAGGCGCCGACGGTATCGAAAGAACCCACGTGCGTCAGGTCGATCGCCTCGACCTCGTCCTCGATCGCGCGCAGGCGTTCATCGATCCGGCCCACGGAAGACACGCACAGCGGCCCGCTCAGCGCGACGCTGATGCCCCCGCCCTTTCCAGTTTCGGTCGTAAAGTCGGCCCACTCGCGCATGCGGTCCCCTGTGTGGGGCATAAACGCGCGAGCGGCAAGGCGGTTGCACCGCTGCCCCGCCGCTGGCAAAGGCCCCTCGTTATGACCGAAGCTACGCTCGACAAGACTTTCGACCCCGCCGGAATCGAGGCGAAGTGGTACGATTACTGGGAAACGCAGGGCCTGTTCCGTCCGGAACGCCCGGACGCGCAGCCGTTCACCATCGTCAACCCGCCGCCCAACGTTACCGGCAGCCTCCACATCGGCCACGCGCTCGACAATACGCTGCAGGACGTGGTCGTCCGCTATGAGCGGCTGCGCGGCAAGGATGCGCTGTGGGTGGTCGGCACCGACCACGCCGGGATCGCCACGCAGATGGTGGTCGAACGCCAACTTGAAGAGCGGCAGGACAAGCGCACGAATTACACCCGTGAAGCTTTCGTCGACAAGGTGTGGGAATGGAAGGCGGAAAGCGGCGGGCAGATCACCCGCCAGCTGCGCCGGCTCGGCTGCTCGATGGACTGGTCCAGAGAGCAGTTCACCATGGACCCGCACTTTACCAAGGCGGTGGTGAAGGTCTTCGTCGACCTCTACAACCAGGGGCTGATCTACCGCGACAAGCGGCTGGTGAACTGGGATCCCAAACTCAAGACCGCGATCTCCGACCTTGAGGTGGAGACCAAGGAGGTCAAGGGCAGCTTCTGGCGGTTCCGCTATCCCTTTGCCGACGGCAGCGGCGCGGTGGAGGTGGCGACCACCCGTCCCGAAACAATGCTCGCCGACATGGCCGTGGCGGTGAACCCCGAAGACCCGCGCTACAAGGACGCGATCGGCAAGGAGATCCTCCAGCCGATCACCGGACGCCGGTTCAAGGTGGTGGCTGACGAGCACGCCGATCCCGAACTCGGCAGCGGTGTCGTGAAGATCACCCCCGGGCACGATTTCAACGACTTCGAAGTGGGCAAGCGCGCCGGGTTCAAGGCGAGCGAGATGCTCAACATGTTCGATGCCGAAGCGAAGGTGGTGCAGACCGCCGACGGGCTGGTCCCGGCCGAATTCATCGGCATGGAGCGCTTCGCCGCACGCAAGCTCGTGGTGCAGCGGATGAAGGAACTCGGCTTCCTGATCCCGCACGTGGACAAGGATGGCGCTGAACACGACGCCGAACCGCGCACAATTCAAACGCCGTTCGGCGACCGCGGCGGGGTGGAGATCGAGCCCTGGTTGACCGATCAGTGGTACGTCAACGCCGCCGAGCTCGCCAAGGGTCCAATTGCCGCGGTGCGCGACGGGCGGATCGAGATCGTCCCCAAGAGCTGGGAGAAGACCTGGTTCAACTGGATGGAAAACATCCAGCCGTGGTGCGTCAGCCGCCAGCTGTGGTGGGGGCATCGGATTCCGGCTTGGTTTGGTTCGGACGGTGAGATTTACGTCGCCGAAACCGAAGAGGAAGCACAGACGAAGGCCGGTTCGGGCGTAACCCTGAGCCGCGATGAAGACGTCCTCGACACTTGGTTCTCCTCCGCGCTGTGGCCCTTCGCCACGCTCGGCTGGCCCGACGACACTGCGCTGGTCCAGCGCCACTATCCCAACGACCTGCTGATCTCCGGCTTCGACATCCTGTTCTTCTGGGATGCGCGGATGGCGATGCAGGGGATGCATTTCATGGGCGAGGCGCCGTGGAAGCGGCTGTACCTCCACGGCCTGGTCCGCGCGCCCGATGGGCAGAAAATGTCCAAGTCGAAGGGCAACGTGGTCGATCCGCTTGGCCTGATCGACCAGTTCGGCGCCGACGCGCTGCGCTTCTTCATGGCGGCGATGGAAAGCCAGGGCCGCGACATCAAGATGGATGAGCGCCGGGTCGAAGGTTACCGCAACTTTGCCACCAAGCTGTGGAACGCCGCGCGGTTCTGTCAGTCGAACGGGATCGGCGCGAGCAGTTCAATTGAAGCCCCGGAAGCCACCAGCGCGGTCAACCGGTGGATCATCGGTGAAGTCGTGGAAACGCTCGCCGCGCTCGACCAGGCGATGGCCGACCTGCGTTTCGACGCCGCGGCGAACGCGATCTACCACTTCGTCTGGGACCAGTTCTGCGACTGGTACATCGAGCTGATCAAGGGCTCGTTCGACGAGGAAACCAAGGCGGTTGCGGGCTGGGTTCTCGACCAGATCCTGGTGATGCTCCACCCGTTCATGCCCTTCGTGACCGAGGAGCTGTGGAGCAAACTGGGAGACCGCGCGCACTATCCGCTGATCACCGCCAAGTGGCCAGAGCCGGGCGTGAAGGTCGATGCCGAGGCGAAGGCCGAGGTCGAGTGGCTGATCGCGCTGGTCGGCAACCTGCGCACCGCCAAGAACGAACTCGGCATCGCGCCGGGGGCCAAGCTCGATGCCTTCCTGCCCGATCCCAGCGCCGCGACGCGCGGGGTGATCGAGCGCAATCCCGCTGCGATCGAGCGGCTCGCTCGCCTCAACGGCATCCGCTTCGAGAGCGCCCCGGCGGGCGCAGCGATGCAGGTGGGCGCGGGCGATGCAAACATCGTGGTGCCGCTCGAAGGCGTGATCGACATTGCCGCCGAAAAGGCCCGCCTGACCAAAGCGCTCGAAACGGCAACCAAGGAGGCAAGGTCGCTCGAAGGCCGGCTGTCAAACGCCGCCTTCGTCGAGAAGGCCAAGCCCGAGGCGGTGGAAAAGGCGCGCGCCGATCATGCGATGCATGCGGCCGAGGCCGAGCGACTGACTGCGGCGTTGGCGCGATTGGGGTAGCAAAGGCGGGAAGGAATGGCTGTCCTACATCCCGCAGATCTGCGATGAGCGCCCGCCATGACAGCCCGCTTCGCCCCGTCCCGTGCCATCGTCGTGCCATTTGGGCGCGGGAGCATTTTTAGCCTTTGGACTGTGGTCCAAGCGGTCCAAGGGGGACGTCTGACTTGCCTCTGACCCTTGCAACCGTCACACCCGGCGAGCCCGAAGTGTTCGCCTCGCTGCAGGGCGAGGGTCGCTCGGCAGGCCTCCCCTGCACCTTCGTGCGCCTGTCGCGCTGCAACCTCGCCTGCACCTGGTGTGACACGGCCTACACCTGGCGCTTCGCAGGCGACAATCGCCCGCACCGAGACGGCGTCACTTACGAGCGCAAGGCCAACCAGGTGGTGCTAAGCGAGGAAGATGTCGCGGCGCGGATCATGGCATTGGGCAGCAACCGACTGGTGATCACCGGAGGAGAGCCGCTGCTGCAGGGTGCCGCGCTGGCGCGGATGGTGGCGCTGCTCGAGGGCCATGCGATCGAAATAGAGACCAATGGCACGGTCGAACCGCACCCCGCTCTCGATCCGCTGGTCAGCCAGTACAACGTCAGCCCCAAGCTCGCGCATTCTGGAAATGCGGCCGACATCGCGCTGATTTCGCTACGTATTTCCACCTGGGCAAATGAATCTAAAGCCTGGTTCAAGTTTGTGATTTCGGCTCCTGAAGACCTCGCCGAAGTGCTCGCCCTGCAGGCCGAGCACGCCATTCCGGGCACTCGCATCCAGCTGATGCCCGAGGGAACCAGCAGCGAGGTCATACGTTCGCGCAGCCTGTGGCTTGCGCCGCTGGCGCTCGAACACGGCCTCGGTTTCAGCGACCGCCTGCACATCCATCTTTACGGGGACACCCGCGGCACATGAGCGACGACTTACCACCAGCCGGACCTCCGCGGGGTGGCCCCCAGATGCGCGGCGACCTGACTCAAGGTCCGATCTTCCGCACGCTCATCCTGTTCGCACTGCCGGTCCTCTTCGGCAATGTGCTGCAGAGCCTCAACGCCTCGGTCAACACGGTGTGGGTCGGGCGTATGCTGGGCGAAGACGCGCTTGCCGCGACCGCAAGTTCGAACATTGTCCTGTTCCTCGTCTTCGGGCTGATCTTCGGGATCAGCATGGCGACCACGGTGCACGTCGGGCAGAACTTCGGTGCGCGCAATTTCGACCAGATGCGCAAGAGCTTCGGCGCCGGGCTGGGGCTCTGCCTTATGCTTTCCGTGGCGATCGCGGTGCTGGGCTGGATCGGCGCGCCCAACCTCCTCCATCTGATGAACGTGCCGCCCGCGTCGTACCATTTCGCGCTCGACTACCTGCGGGTGATCTTCCTGGTGATGCCCAGCATGACCTTGACCGTGCTGGTGGCAAGCGCGATGCGCGGGTGCGGCGATGCGCGCACGCCGCTTTATTTCCAGATCCTCACCATCGTGCTCGACATCACGCTCAACCCGCTGTTCATCGGCGGGATCGGCCCATTCCCGAAGCTCGGCATCGTCGGCGCGGCCACCGCGACCGCGATCGCCACGCTTACCGGTCTCGCCGGGCTGATAGCCTGGCTTTACTGGCGCGACCTGCCGATCAGGCTCAAGGGGCGTGAACTGCGCTACCTGTGGCCGGCGCCGGATGAGCTCAAATACCTCATCCTCAAGGGCATCCCGATGGGACTGCAGATGCTGGTGATCTCTGGAGCAGGGGTGATCATGCTCAGCCTGATCAACAAGGAAGGCACCAATTTTGCCGCCAGCTACGGCGTGTTGCTGCAGCTGTGGAACTACATCCAGATGCCGGGGCTGGCGCTGAGTGCTGCGGTCGGCGCGATGGTGGCGCAGCACATCGGCGCGCGGCGCGAGGCACGGGTCGACCGGATCAGCTGGTCGGGCGCGGCGGCCAATACCGCGTTTACCTTGGTGTTGGTGGCTCTGATGCTGGTCTTCGCGGTACCGCTGCTGACCCTGTTCCTGGGGAGCGGCAGTCCGGCGATCCCGGTTGCCCTGCACATTCAGCATATGGCGATCTGGGCCTACATCCCGTTCGGGGTGACGATCGTGCTGTTCGGCACCTTGCGCAGTTACGGCGCGGTGCTGGTGCAGATACTGGTGTTGTTCACCGCGATGTATGCGGTGCGGCTGGGGATTTACTATGCGCTTTACCCGCGGATCGGATCGGACGCCTTGTGGTGGTCGCTGACGATCAGCTCGCTGGTGTCGATGTCGCTGACCGTGCTGGCATACTATCGCCACCCGTGGCGCGAACGGATGCTCGCGCGGGTGGCGGAGGAGACCGCCTTCTAGCGACCTTGAGCGCGCCAGCGCTGTACGGTGCGGTGAACCATTTCCTCTTCGCCGCCGGAGCTGTTCCACAGCTCGGAGAACGAAGGGTCGGCCGATGCCGGGCGCTTCATCTCCTCAAGCTCGTCGAAGCTGACGCGGATCGGGATCGAAACGCCCTCGCCGCAGATGATGCATTCGCGGTTGCGCAAGGCCGGGATCGAATCGAGGAAACCCCGCGCGCCTTCGGGCATCGCGGCCTTCACGAAAGCCTGGTCGCGATCGTTGTTGAGACGCATCGAGATGATCGTGCCGCACTGCGAAAGCACGCCTTCGGCAAGGTCGGACGGGCGCTGGGTGATGAGACCAAGCGAGACGCCGTACTTACGACCTTCCTTGGCGATACGGCTAAGGATGCGGCCGACCGAACTGCCGTCCGAGTTCTTCTCGCTTGGCACGTAGCGGTGTGCTTCTTCGCAGACGAGCAGCACGGGCCGAGTCTTCTCGTCGCGGCTCCAGATCGCGAAGTCAAAGACCAGGCGGCTCAAGACCGCAACCACGGT
>JBJTMA010000014.1:0-5929 GCA_046063295.1 Novosphingobium sp. | reverse complement strand
TGACCAAGGACGAGCTGTCCGAGGAATTCCGCCCGATCATCACCGAAGTTCTGGCCGAACTGAAGGTCACGCTGAACCGCCGCGAACAGTTCGCGCTGGAAAAGGTGCTGATCGACGAGCTTCTGGGCTTCGGCCCGCTTGAAGAGCTGCTGGGTGACCCCGATGTCTCGGACATCCTGGTCAATGGCCCGATGCAGACCTACATCGAAAAGAAGGGCAAGCTCCAGCTCGCCCACATCCAGTTCCGCGACGAAAACCACCTGTTCCAGATCGCGCAGCGGATCGTCAACCAGGTCGGCCGCCGCGTCGACCAGACCACTCCGCTGGCCGACGCCCGCCTCAAGGACGGCAGCCGCGTTAACGTGATCGTGCCGCCGCTCAGCTTGCGCGGCACCGCGATCTCGATTCGTAAGTTTTCCGAAAAGCCGATCACCATCGACATGCTCAAGGACTTTGGTTCGATGAGCGAAAAGATGGCGACCGCGCTGAAGATCGCCGGCGCCTGCCGGATGAACGTGGTCATCTCGGGCGGTACCGGTTCGGGTAAAACGACCATGCTCAACGCCCTGTCGAAGATGATCGACCCAGGCGAGCGCGTGCTGACGATCGAAGACGCGGCCGAACTCCGGCTGCAGCAGCCGCACTGGCTGCCGCTCGAAACGCGCCCCCCCAACCTTGAAGGCCAGGGCGCAATCACCATCGGTGACCTTGTGAAGAACGCCCTGCGTATGCGTCCTGACCGCATCATCCTGGGCGAAATCCGCGGCGCGGAATGCTTCGACCTTCTGGCCGCGATGAACACCGGTCACGACGGTTCGATGTGTACGCTCCACGCCAACAGCCCGCGCGAGTGCCTGGGCCGTATGGAAAACATGATCCTGATGGGCGACATCAAGATCCCGAAGGAAGCCATTTCGCGCCAGATCGCCGAATCGGTCGATCTGATCGTCCAGGTCAAGCGCCTGCGCGACGGTTCGCGCCGCACCACCGAGATCACCGAGGTGATCGGAATGGAAGGCGATGTGATCGTCACCCAGTCGCTGTTCAAGTTCGAATACCTCGACGAAAGCGACGATGGCAAGATCATCGGCGAATTCCGCCCCGCAGGCCTGCGTCCCTATACGCTTGAAAAGGCGCGTCAGTTCGGGTTCGACCAAGCCTATCTCGAGGCGTGCCTCTAAGTCGACAACCAGGCTTTCAGTGCTGCCCCGAGAAGGAACAGCGCGGCGAAGCTAGACCAGAACGAAATGTCGCGCCACGGCAGTAGCGGGATAGCGTCAGGATCGCTGCGCTCCTTGCGGCGCTTTTCCGCGCGCCACCCGGCGACTGTCAACGCGAACGCGATGAGCCCGGGAAGCAGCAGATACCGCACCCAATCCTGATCCCAGGCATCTTGTAACGCTTGCCAGTTCATGCCTGCGCGTTAGAGCCCGGGCATGGCACAAGTCCAGCCCGCACCGCCCCGGCAGCAGCCGATGCTCGCGCTGGGACTGCGATTGTTGGCGACGATGGTGCTTTCCACGCTTGTCATGCTGGTGAAGTACACCGCGGGCACCGGGGTGCACTTCACCGAAATCCTCTTCTGGCGGCAGGTGCCTTCGATCTTCCTTATCCTGGGCTGGCTGGCCCTGCGCGGCGAGGTTTCGCGGATCAGGACACAGCGCCTCGGCAGCCATGCCCGGCGCGCGATGCTGGGATTGACCGGCATGTTCTTTACCTTCGGCGCGCCGATCCTGCTGCCACTAGCAGTCAGCACCACACTAGGATTCACGACACCAATTTTCGCGGTAATCCTGTCTGCTGTATTGCTTCGCGAAAAGGTCGGACCGGTGCGCTGGCTGGCCGTAGCGCTGGGCTTTGCCGGTGTGCTGATCATCGCCCAGCCCGGCCATGTAGCCATCCCCCCGCTTGGCGCTGCGGTCGGACTGGGCGCGGGTTTCATGGTCGCGCTGATTTCGATCCAGGTCCGCGATCTGGGCCGGACGGACGAAGCTCTTTCGATCGTCTTCTGGTTCGCCGCGCTGTCCTCGCCCATCCTGCTCGCCATGCTGCCCTTTTCCTACACCCCGCACAGCGCCTGGCAGTGGTTCCTGCTAATCTCCGGTGGCGTGCTGGGTTGCATCGGTCAGCTTCTGCTCACTGCATCGCTGCGCTACGGACAGGTCGCGAGCGTCGTGGTCATGGACTATTCGGCACTGATCTGGGCGACTCTTTACGGCTGGCTAATCTGGGGCGAATTGCCCCCGGCTGCTACATGGTGGGGCGCCCCCGCGATCATTGCGGCGGGCGGGGTCATCGCCTGGCGCGAACAGCGCCTGCACCGCCGCGCCCCTCCTGCAGCGGCAAGCAGTGGCGAGTAAGCGGCAGGCCGAAGCCCGCCTGCAACTCTCCGCAGGGCAAGGTGTTAATGAGGTAGAACGTAATGTGCTGCCAGGCAGCAACAGGAGTCACCATGTCGAAGAAGTTCATCATCGCACTGATTGCCGGCACGCTCGCTCTGGGCACTACGGCCTGCAATACGGTCAAGGGCGTCGGCAAGGATATCCAGTCGGTCGGTGAAGCCGGCGACCGCGCCATACACTGATCTGGCGATCATTGCCGTTTATCGAGGGCCAATTGCCTGAATTGGCTCGTTGACTTACCCGTCCCCCGAACAAGATCGGGGGAGAATTAGTACATGCGCCGCTTACTGCGAATTGCGATTGCCGTCGGCGCATTGGCTATTAGCTCCGGCCAAGCGGGCGCGGACATCGTGGTCACCGGGCGATCGCTCAAAGATACGGCAAAAGACCTCGCTGCCTGTCTTGAGCGCCACTGCCCGCCCGATCAGGACATGGCAGCTACCGTTGCGCACGCGGAAAACCAGTTCGTTGCGGGCGACTACGCGGGTGCGCAGCGAACGCTTCATGCCTCGCTGGGTCGCAACCGCAAACACGGCAAGGCATACCCACTGGAATTATCCAACCTCCTGCGCGCCAACAGCCGGGTCGCCGAGCATATGGGGGAGGCCAAGGATTTTCAGCTGTCGGTGCTCGACATGCGCGACACGCTCAAGAACGGCTACGGCGAGAACGATTTTCGCACCCTGGTGGCGCAGGTCGAAGTCGGGGATAGTCGGGCCAAGCTTGGCTACCCCGATGAAGCGGAACGCATCTACCAGGGCGTCGAACAGCGCGCACTGGCCGCCAAGCAATTCAGGGTTGCCAGCTTTGCCCGACTGCGGCGCGCGCTGCTTGCCCGGGGCCGTTTTGACGACGAACCAAGCGGAGCCAATCGCAAGCGCCTCGACATGCTTCTTGATATGCTGATCGACCAGCCGCTGCCCCAATCTCAGGATTTCGTGCTGGCGGCGCAGGTGCTCCGCGCGCGGGAGGATCGCAAGTCAGGCTCTGGCGCGAGCACCGATGCGCTCGTCCGGACCTTCGCCGCGCGCGGCGGAGCCGACCGTCCCGTGCTGCTCTACAGTGAACCGCTTAGCCGGATCGACCCGCGCAGCGCGATGCCCGGCGAAAAGGACCAGCGTGAAGCATGGACCCGGTGGTCGACCGACCGCCGCGGCCAATGGATCGACGTCGGCTTCTGGGTCGGTGCGGATGGGCACGTCAGCGACGCGGAAGTCTTGCGCTCTTCAGGATCGATCGACTGGTCCAGGAAGGTCCTCTCGAATGTCGGCAAGCGGGTTTACGCTCCGCTCAAGCAGGACGGCGATGCGGCCCCCGGGTTTTACATGGTCGAGCGCTACACGCTCACCGCGCGGGTCAGTGATGGCGAAACCGGTACGCACCTTCGCACCCGCGAAGCCACGCCACGGATCGAAATGCTAAGCCTGACCTCAGATAATGTGGATAGCCCTCCCAAGTAGGGAGCTAGGCCTTCTGGGCGCGGGCGCGGCGTTCGCGCAGGATCAGCCAGGCGAGCAAGCCCACCGGGCCCGCCATGAAGGTTGCGAACAGCACAGGCAGCTGGACCACTCTTCCGAAGCCCTTGTTATCGGCATCGCTGGCGATCCACATGCCAGTAAACAGATCGAAGGCCAGGTAGTGCGTCCAGCCGATCACGACGCCCCCATCGCTGGCGAACAGCGCGCGCACGCCGGCGATTGAACCGAACCCTGGTTCCCCCGCACCCGGCACACGCACCGGATCGACCGCGCCGCTGAGGAAGAGGGCAAAGCAAACCGTGTAAATCAGACACAGCAGGGCGACTCCGAGGTACATGGTCAGGCTGCGCACTGCCCGTTTCCGCGGTGCGGCGGCAAGGAGCAACCAGCCAGCGATTGCCAGCATGTTGGTGAACGTGAAGAGCGCGCTCCACATGTCAGGAAAAGACCTCTGGATGCGGCGGCACGGCCTTGGCGCGCTGCCACAGGACCCAGCGCATCGCAATCACCATCGCGAGGGCAAAGCCCAGCAAGCCGTCAGTTACCCAGAGCGTTGCGGCAGAGAGATGCCCACTAGCATCAGCACCACCCGCGCCCAGTTCATAAGCCAGGCCGCGCCGCGCCGCCATGATGCCGACCAGGAACAGCAGCGCCAGCGGCGATTGCCGCATGAGGAGGTGCCCGGCTGGATCGCGCTCAAGATGCATCAGCCGGCCGCGCAGCAGCCCGGCGCCCAGCCCCAAGGCCGCACCCACCACCACGATAGCCCACCCGGTCGCATCGGGCGGCGAGGTGAACAGGAACGCGGCGGCCACCAGCGAGATCAGCGCCGGAGCAAGCCACAACCTCCCAGCGTTGAAGGGTCGCGGCTTGCTGAGATTGCGGAACCTTACTGCGAAAACGATCAGAATGACCGCGATCGGCAGGACCGTTTGCAGTGTCTTTGGATCCATTCCCTGCCCCCTCAGGCTTGCTGGTCGCCCTTCCACGCCAGCACCGGCTTCCGAGCTGCCTGCGTCTCGTCGAGCCGGCGGCGCGGCGCGAAGTGCGGCGCGCTCTTGAGGGATGTATCACCCGCCTTGGCCCGCTGTGCAAGGCTGCGCAGCGAACCGATGAAGCGGTCGAGCCCGGCCTTGCTTTCGGTTTCGGTTGGCTCGACCAGCATCGCGCCGTGAACCACCAATGGGAAGTACACGGTCATCGGGTGGAAGCCCTCGTCGATCAGGCCCTTGGCCACATCGAGGGTTGAGAAGCCTTCTGCCAGCCCATCGTCGCTGAACAACGCCTCGTGCATGCAAGGGCCTGATTTACCGAACGGAGCATCAAGCTCGCCCTCGAGGCTGCGCAGGACGTAGTTCGCATTGAGCACCGCGTCTTCGGCAACCTGGCGCAGGCCGTCGGCGCCGTGGCTCAGGATGTAGGTCAGCGCGCGGGTGAACATGCCCATCTGGCCGTGGAACGCCGCCATCCGCCCGAAGCTGTGCGGCTGGCGTGCCTCAGCGGTTTCTTCCTCAACCAGCGTAAGGTGCCCGTCCTCGAACAGTTCAGTGAACGGGATCGGGCCATATGGGCACAGCGCCTTCGACAGCACCACCGGCCCCGAGCCCGGCCCGCCGCCGCCGTGCGGGGTGGAGAAGGTCTTGTGCAGGTTGATGTGCATCGCATCGACGCCGAGGTCGCCCGGGCGGACCTTGCCGACGATCGCGTTGAAGTTCGCCCCGTCGCAATAGACATAGCCACCCGCAGCATGGACCGCGTCGCTGAGCGCCTTCATGTCCGGCTCGAACAGGCCGCAGGTGTTGGGGTTGGTGATCATCACCGCCCCGACGTCGGGACCCAGCCGCTTCTTCAGCGCATCGAGGTCGACGCGGCCCGCTGCCGTCGCCGGGATATTCTCGACCCGATAGCCACAGAAGGCGGCCGTCGCCGGATTGGTGCCGTGGGCGCTCTCCGGCACCAGCACCACCTGCCGCGCATCGCCCCGCGCTTCGAGCGCAGCGCGGATGCAGAGCAGGCCGCAAAGCTCGCCATGCGCGCCGGCCTTCGGGC
>JBJTMA010000013.1:0-5790 GCA_046063295.1 Novosphingobium sp. | reverse complement strand
AGCATCTTTGCGCCGCTGCCCGCGGATCAGGAATGGAAGCCGCTTTGAAAGGCGTGCGCCGCCTCGGATCAATCCTTGGCTTGGCGTTGTTCGCGATTTACGCCCTTTATTGGCTAATGGCCCTGCCCTACTTGGCGCTTGCACTGGCAACAAACGGTGGCTGGAAGTTGTGGTTTGACGGGTCGGGTCCCGACGGTATCGCCGGTCCGATATTCATGTGGTTTCTGGTGCTCGTGAACCCTGCCACAATCTTCTACCTTGCAACGAAATCACGAAGTCGCGTCCCTGCCCGGAACCCTGGAGTTACCAATGTCGAGCTATGAAACCATCCTCACCGAAACCCGCGGCGCGGTGACACTGATCACGCTGAACCGTCCGGCCTCGCTCAACGCGCTGAACTCGACCGTGCTCGAAGAGCTGATTCATGCCTTCGCCGATTTCGAAGCCGATCCCGGACAGCGCTGCGCGGTGCTCACGGGTGCGGGCGAGAAGGCCTTTGCCGCCGGGGCCGACATCAAGGAAATGTCGGACAAGCCCTCGGCGGAGTTCTACGCCGAGGACTTCTTCAGCCGCTGGACCAGCCACCTCGTCAAGGCCACGCGCAAGCCGTGGATCGCCGCCGTCAACGGCTTTGCGCTGGGCGGCGGGTGCGAGCTCGCCATGATGGCCGACATCATTATCGCGGCGGACAGCGCGCGCTTCGGCCAGCCCGAGATCAAGCTCGGCGTCGGCCCGGGGATGGGCGGCAGCCAGCGTCTTACGCGGGCGATCGGCAAGGCCAAGGCGATGGAAATGTGCCTGACCGGACGGATGATGGGCGCCGAGGAAGCCGAGCGTTCGGGTCTCGTCGCGCGCGTGGTGCCGCTCGCCAACCTGGTTGAGGAGGCGCTCAAGACCGCCGCCGAGATCGCCGCGATGCCGCCGCTCGCCGCGATCGCGAACAAGGAAATGGTCAACGCCGCGTTCGAGACCACGCTGGATCAAGGTCTGCTGATGGAACGCCGCATCTTCCAGGTCCTCACCGCGACCGAGGACAAGGCCGAAGGCATGGCCGCCTTCATCGAGAAGCGTCCGGGAGTGTGGAAGGGGAAATAGCTAATGCGTATCTGGTCGACTGTCGCGCTCGCCCTGTGGGCTGGGCTGCTGTTCTACACCGGGGTGGTCATCGGCAACCACGGCATGGGCCTGCTGCCGATCTTCTTCGGCGATATGGCGAAGTTCGACTGGCCCGGGCAATTCAACGCCGATTTCACGCTGATGCTGTTCGTGTCGGCCAGCTGGACCATGTGGCGCGGGCGGTTTCGGCCCGGTGCCATGGCACTGGGGGTCGTCGCTTTCTTCATGGGCGCGAGCTTTCTCTTGCCCTATCTCGTCTGGCTGATCAGCCGCCACCGCGGGGATATGGCTGCGGTGCTGCTCGGCCCCGATTTCACAAGGACCGCCTGACATGAAAATCGCCTTCATCGGCCTCGGCAACATGGGCGGCGGGATGGCTGCAAACCTCGCGAAGGCGGGGCATGACGTTCACGCCTTCGATCTCAGCGAAGATGCCTTGGCCCGCGCGAAGGACAACGGCTGCGCCACCTACACCTCGGTGCGCGAGGCGGTGGATGGGGCCGAAGCGGTGGTTTCGATGCTGCCCAACGGCAAGATCGTGGACACCGTTTTTTCCGCCGACGTGATCGGCCATGCGCCGACTAGTGCACTGTTGCTCGACTGCTCGACAATCGACGTTGCCACCGCGCGCAAGGTTGAGGATGCGGCAGCCGCAGCGGGCTACGAAATGGTCGACGCCCCGGTCTCAGGCGGTATCGCGGCGGCGAACGGTGGCACCCTGACCTTCATGGTCGGCGGTAGCGACGAAGCCTTCGCCAAGGCCGAACCGATCCTCAGCGCGATGGGCAAGGCGGTGATCCACGCCGGCCAGTCGGGCGCGGGGCAGGCCGCCAAGATCTGCAACAATATGATTCTTGGCGCGACGATGATCGCGACCTGCGAGGCCCTCGCGCTGGCCGACAAGCTCGGGCTCGACCTGCAGAACTTCTACGATATTTCCAGCAAGGCCTCGGGCCAGTCGTGGTCGATGACCTCGTACTGCCCGGTCCCCGGCGTGGGCCCGCAGTCGCCCGCCGACAACGGCTATCAGGGCGGGTTCGCCGCCGCGCTGATGCTCAAGGACCTGAAGCTGGCGATGGAGGCCGCGGCAAGCGTCGGCGCCAAAACCCCGATGGGCCAGCGGGCCGAAGAGCTCTACGAAGCCTTTGCGGCAGAAGGCGGCGGCGGGACCGACTTTTCGGGGATCATCAAAACTCTCTAAGTCGCTAATAAGCGGCGGCGCGGTTATGGGACACGGATGAACCGGCCCCATCACCCCTTGATGCCGTTCTTCGCCGTCGCGGCGGGGATCGCGTCGTTCAGCGTGATGGATGCGCTGATGAAGGGCGCGAGCCTTGCGGTGGGTGCCTATAACGCGATGCTGTGGCGCTCGCTCGCCAGCGCCCTGGTCATGCTGCCGCTGTGGAAGCTTGGCGGCGGCGAATGGCCGCGCGGCAAGGTACTGCGGCTCCACGCGGTGCGCGGCCTCAACTCCGCAGCCATGGCGACCTGCTTCTTCTGGGGGCTCAAGTACCTGCCTTTGGCCGAGGGCATGGCGATCAGCTTCATCGCGCCGCTGATCGCGCTTTACCTTGCCGCGGTGTTGCTCGGCGAACGGGTCAGCAGGCGCGCGCTGTTCGCCTCGCTGCTCGGGCTCGCCGGGGTGGTGGTGATTGCCGGTGCCCGCATGCAGGGCGATGGCTACAGCCGCGAAGCCGCGCTGGGCATCGCCGCGATCCTTGCATCCGCAGTGCTCTATGCGTGGAACCTTATCCTCCAGCGCCAGCAGGCGCTGCTCGCCTCCCCGCGCGAGGTGGCCGCATTCCAGGCAGTGTTCACCGCGCTGTTCCTGGGCCTGCTCGGCCCATGGCTGGCGGTGATCCCGCACGGCGCGGTGTGGTTCAATCTCGGCGGTTCGGCGGTGCTGGCGACGGTTTCGCTGATGCTGATCTCTTGGGGCTATGGCCGCGAGGAAACGCAGGTGCTGCTCCCGCTCGAATACAGCGCGTTCATCTGGGCCGCGATCATGGGCTGGCTGATGTTCGGCGAAACGCTGACCCTGCCGACCGTCGCCGGCGCGGTGCTGATCGTGGCAGGCTGCTGGATCGCGACCCGGCCCGGCCCCAGGGATCACATCGAAGCCACCGCAGTTTAGTTCCGTTTTGGCCGTTCCGGGCCTTGACGAAAGCCCCATTCCCGCGCATCGGCGGCGCCGACAGACGGCCTTGCTGCATCCGCGAAAGGGGCGCACGCGGTAGGGTCTCCACATCCAGGAGGCATTCGCATGACCCAGGTCGGACAGGACTCGCTCGGCACCCGCTCCACGCTCAGCGTCGGTGGCAAGGATTACGCCTACTATTCGCTGAAGAAGGCCGCGGCCAAATATTGCGATGTCTCGCGCCTGCCGATGAGCATGAAGGTCCTGCTCGAAAACCTGCTGCGCTTCGAGGACGGCGGCTTCACCGTTTCGGCAAGCGACGTCCAGGCGGTGGTCGACTGGCAGAAGAACCCGGCCGAATCTTCGAACGAGATCCAGTACCGCCCGGCGCGGGTGCTGCTGCAGGACTTCAACGGCGTTCCCTGCGTGGTCGACCTCGCCGCGATGCGCGATGCGATCGCCAAGCTTGGTGGTGATACCAGCAAGATCAACCCGCTGGTCCCGGTCAACCTGGTGATCGACCACTCGGTGATGGTCGACGAATTCGGCCATCCCAAGGCGTTCGAAGAGAACGTCGAGATCGAATACCACCGCAACATGGAACGCTACGACTTCCTCAAGTGGGGATCGAAGAGCCTCAACAACTTCTACGCGGTCCCCCCGGGCACCGGGATCTGCCACCAGGTCAACCTTGAGAACATCGCCCAGGCGGTGTGGACCTCGAAGGACGCAAGCGGCGCCACGGTTGCCTATCCGGACACCTGCGTCGGCACAGACAGCCACACCACGATGGTCAACGGCCTCGGCGTGCTCGGCTGGGGCGTCGGCGGGATCGAGGCCGAAGCCGCGATGCTTGGCCAGCCGGTTTCGATGCTGATCCCCGAAGTGGTCGGCTTCAAGCTGACCGGCACGCTGCCCGAAGGCGTCACCGCCACCGACCTGGTGCTGACCGCCACGCAGATGCTGCGCGCCAAGGGCGTGGTCGGGCGTTTCGTCGAATACTACGGCCCCGGCCTCGCCTCGCTCAGCCTGGCTGACCGCGCGACGCTCGCGAACATGGCGCCCGAATACGGCGCAACCTGCGGCTTCTTCGGAATCGACGACAAGACGCTCGATTACCTGCGCCTAACCGGCCGTGAGGAAGACCAGATCGCGCTGGTCGAAGCCTATGCCAAGGAACAGGGCCTGTGGCTCGACCCGGGTGCGCCCGAACCGGTGTTCACCGACACGCTCGAACTCGACATGGGCAGCGTCGTCCCGTCGCTCGCCGGACCCACGCGCCCGCAGGACAAGGTCGCGCTCACCCAGGTGGACGACGTGTTCAACGGCGATCTCGACGCGGTCTACAAGAAGTCCGCGACCCGCGTCGCGGTTGAGGGCAAGGACCATGACATTGGCGACGGCGACGTGGTGATCGCCGCGATCACCAGCTGCACCAACACCTCGAACCCCGGGGTCATGGTCGCCGCCGGCCTCGTCGCCAAGAAGGCCAACGAGCGGGGCCTCAAGCCCAAGCCGTGGGTCAAGACGAGCCTTGCTCCGGGGTCACAGGTTGTCACCGATTACTTCAACAAGGCCGGGCTGACCGAACATCTCGACGCGATCGGGTTCAACCTGGTGGGCTATGGCTGCACCACCTGCATCGGCAACTCCGGTCCTCTGGCCGAGCCGATTTCGGCGGCGATCAACAACAATAACATCGTCGCCGCATCGGTGCTCTCGGGCAACCGCAACTTCGAAGGCCGCGTCTCGCCCGACGTGCGCGCCAACTTCCTCGCCTCGCCGCCATTGGTGGTGGCCTATGCGCTCAAGGGCACGGTGACCGAAGACTTCGTCACCACCCCGATCGGCACCGGCAGCGACGGCCAGCCCGTCTACTTGAAGGACATCTGGCCGACCAATGAGGAAGTCGCCCAAACCATGGCCGGCTGCATCGACCGCGCGATGTTCCAGGCGCGCTACGCCAACGTCTACCAGGGCGATGCGCACTGGCAGGCGATCCAGGTCACCGGCAGCGAAACCTACCAGTGGCGCGCGGGATCGACCTATGTCGCCAACCCGCCCTACTTCGAAGGCATGACCATGACCCCGGCCCCGGTGACCGATATCATCGAGGCGCGCCCGCTCGCGATCCTCGGCGATTCGATCACCACCGATCACATCAGCCCGGCGGGTAACATCAAGGCCGACAGCCCGGCGGGCCGCTGGCTGATGGAGCACCAGGTTTCGAAGGCTGACTTCAACAGCTACGGCGCGCGCCGCGGCCATCACGAGGTGATGATGCGCGGCACCTTCGCTAACATCCGCATCAAGAACGAGATGGTCCCGGGCGTCGAAGGGGGGATGACCGTCTACGGCGGTGAGACCATGTCGATCTTCGACGCGGCAATGGCCTACAAGGCCGACGGCGTGCCGCTGGTGGTGGTTGCCGGCAAGGAATACGGCACCGGTTCATCGCGCGACTGGGCAGCCAAGGGCACCAAGCTCCTCGGCGTGCGCGCGGTGATCGTCGAAAGCTTCGAGCGCATCCACCGCTC
>JBJTMA010000110.1:0-21251 GCA_046063295.1 Novosphingobium sp. | reverse complement strand
CCGGCATTGCCCAGCGCGCTCATGGCAACGGCCAGGCTCTGGATCTGCCCGAACCGGGTCGCCGGAATGCCAATGGCGTGGCAGTACGTTCAATGAACGGCCAGAGCGCGAGCGAGCCAAAGGTGAACAGCGCCATCGCCGCCAGAATACGCAGGCCCTCACCGCCGATCGGACCGTTGGGGGCTGGCGTCTCTTCGCCCCGCGCAAGATCAGTGCCGCCGGGCAGGAACAGCGCAAGCAATCCCAGCAGGACGGCCAGAGCGGCCAGCCCGATGAACATCCCCGCAACGCCGAAGCGCGCGCCAACCATCGGCACGCCAATCGCGAACAGGGTGTAAAGCACGGTCTGAAAGGCGATGCCCAATGAAATCCAGCGGGCCGGATGCTCGGTCCGCCCCGCTGCAAGGTTGACTGCGCTGTTCATGATGCCGAAGCCCAGCCCGGTCCCGATCCGGCCGAGGAACAGCAGGGTGTAGTCGCCCGTGAAAGCCGAGCCGAGTTGCGCCAGCGCGACCAGGGCGGTGGCAATGATCGCCAGCAACCGCCCGTCCATCCTCCGCGCACGCGGGGCGATCAGGAACATCGCGGCGGCATAGCTTAGCGTCTCGGCCATGTTCCAGGCGCCCATCTGAAACGGCGAGAAGCCGAACCGATCGATCAGCCCGCCAACCAGATAGGTCGTGAAATTGTTGCCGATGTGCGCCGCTGCGGTGGCCGCGCCGATCCCGATCAGCGTAAAGGCAAACGGCCGTTCCTTGACAATGCCCCCCGCCACCGCTCAGCGCACCCGCGGGAAGCGCGACATCGCCTCGAGATCTTCAAGGTCCATGTGCGCGCGAATATATTGTTCGCCGGCGCTGGCGGGCGGCTGGTAATCCCACGGCGAGGTCTTGCCCACCGCATTGGCCGCGCCGACCAGGCGGCGCGAGCGCTGGCTGGCTATGACCCGCTCGGTGATCGCGTCGAAGTCCCAGCGCTGTGCCACCTCTTCGCGCAGTTCGGCAATCATCCCGGCCAGAGCAGGATCATCGGCACGGTTGTTCAATTCGTGGGGATCCTCGGCAAGGTTGAACAAGAGGTCGGGATCGACCCGCGAATGGATGAACTTCCAAGCTCCGCGGCGGATCATGACGAGCGGCGCGATGGTGCCTTCGCCCATGTATTCGCCGATCACCTCGTCATGCCCGCCGCCACCGGTGCAATGCGGTACCAGGCTGCGTCCGTCGAAGGGCAGGGCAGGCTCCACTTCGACCCCGGCGATGTCGAGCAGGGTAGGGACGATATCGACCAGCGATACGCTGGCGTCGATCCGTGCCGGCTTGTAGCGGCTGGGCGCATGGACGATCAGCGGGATCCGCGCTGCCCCTTCGAAGTAGTGCATCTTGTACCACAGCCCGCGCTCGCCGAGCATGTCGCCGTGATCGCCGCAGACCACGACCACCGTGTTGTCTGCCATGCCGCATTCGCGCAGGGTCTCTAGCACCGCGGCGAACTGATCGTCGACGAAGCTGATCGAACCGAAATAGGCGCGCCGCGCGGTGCGGATCATTTCGTCGGTCACCGGCTGGGCATCGAGATCGCAGACGTGGCGCAGGCGCTGCGAATGCGGATCCTGCGGGGCGGCTTCCTTGCCCACGGTGGGAAGCGGGATTTCGACACCTTCGTAGCGGTTCCAGTAGTCTTCATGGATCGCGTAGGGATCGTGCGGGTGGGTGAGCGACACCGTCATGAAGAACGGCCGCTCGTCCTTGTCGCGCGCAATGTCGTAAAGCTTGCGCCGCGCGGTGTAGACCACTTCCTCGTCGAAATCGATCTGGTTGGTGCGGATCGTTGGCCCGGCGCCGATCACTGAATCGAGGCTGTGATACCAGGTCGGACGGGTCGGGAAGTCGGTCCAGTCGGGGGTCCAGCCGAAGTCGGCGGGGTAGATGTCGGTCGAAAGCCGCTCTTCATAACCGTGGAGCTGGTCGGGCCCGGCAAAGTGCATCTTGCCCGTCAGGATCGTGCGGTATCCTCCCAGCCGAAGGTAATGCGCCATGGTCGGGGTCGAAGCGGGAAACTCGCTCGCGTTGTCGTAGGCGCCGATCTTCGAGGGCAGCAGGCCAGACTGCAGGGTGAAGCGCGCCGGGGCGCACAGCGGACTGTTCGAATAGGCCGAGGTGAACAGCACGCCTTCATCTGCCAGCCGCGACAGCGTCGGTGCCTTGACCGGGGAGGGGCCGTAGAACGGCAGGAACGGGGCCGACATCTGGTCGGCCATCAGGATCAGGATATTGGGTTTGTCAGCCATGCTGCCAAATCTGCTGCGAGCGGGCAGCAAAGTCCAAGCAATGCTGCGGGCCCAGCCGAACTAATCTTGTAGATTAGTCCGGCTGATTGGCCCTGCTCAGGCGAGGCCGACGATATTGCCGTTTTCGTCCAGCCCGATTTCGTTCGAAGCGGGATTTCGCGGCAGGCCCGGCATGGTCATGATATCGCCGCACACGGCTACGACAAAGCCCGCACCCGCGGAAAGCCGGACTTCACGTACTTCGACGGTGTGACCCGATGGCGCTCCCGCCTTGGTCGGATCGGTTGAGAAGCTGTACTGGGTCTTGGCGATGCACACCGGTAGGTTGCCGTAGCCCAGCTTCTCGTAATCCTTGAGCGTATTGGCGGTCGAGCCGGTGAGGACGATACCTTCGGCGCGATATATCTCGCGGGCGATCGTGGCGATCTTGTCGGCCAGCGGCAGTTCGTCCGGATAGAGTAGCTTGACCTCGGTCGACCCGGCAGCGAGCTGCGCCTTGACCGCCTCGGCAAGGTCGCGCGCGCCTTCTCCGCCCTGGGCCCAGTGCTTGGCGATCGCGCTGCTCACGCCGTTTTCGGCGCAGATGGCGCGCAGGGCGGCAACCTCTTCGTCGCTATCGAGGTGGAAATGGTTGATCGCGACAACCGGGCTGAGCCCGAACTTCTTGAGGTTCTCGATATGCCGCACAAGGTTGACCGAGCCACGCTTCAGCGCATCGACATCGGGGGTGCCAAGATCGCCCTTGGCGACGCCGCCCTGCATCTTGAGCGCGCGCACCGTGGCAACCAGCACCACCGCATCGGGACGCAGGCCTGAATGGCGGCACTTGATGTCGAGGAACTTCTCGGCGCCAAGGTCGGCGCCGAACCCGGCTTCGGTCACCACGACATCGGCAAGTTTGAGCGCGGTCTGCGTCGCCATCACCGAATTGCAGCCGTGCGCGATGTTGGCAAACGGGCCGCCGTGAATGAACGCGGGGTTGTGTTCGATCGTCTGGACCAGGTTTGGCTGCAATGCATCGCGCAGCAGCACCGCCATCGCCCCGTCGGCCTTGAGGTCGCGCGCGGTGATCGGCTTCTTGTCATAGGTCCGCGCGACAATGATATCGCCGAGGCGCCGCTGCAGGTCCTTGAGATCGGAAGCGAGGCACAGGATCGCCATGATCTCCGAAGCCACGGTAATGTCGAACCCGGTTTCGCGCGGAACCCCGTGCGTCACCCCGCCAAGGCCGACATTGATGTTGCGCAGCGCGCGGTCGTTCATGTCGACCACGCGGCGCCACACCACGCGGCGCGGATCGATGTTGAGCTCGTTGCCCCACTGCAGGTGATTGTCGAGCAGCGCGGCAAGCAGCGAGTGGGCTGAGGTGATCGCGTGGAAATCGCCGTTGAAGTGGAGGTTGATGTCTTCCATCGGGATGACCTGCGCGCGGCCACCGCCAGCGGCCCCGCCCTTCATCCCGAAGCACGGCCCCAGTGAGGGTTCGCGCAGGCACACAATGGCGTTGGTCCCGATCAGGTTGAGCCCGTCGCACAGGCCGACGCTGGTGGTGGTCTTGCCTTCACCGGCCGGGGTGGGGGTGATTGCGGTGACCAGCACCAGCTTGCCGCGCGGGCGGTCCTTCAGTGTCTCGATGAATTCGAGGCTCAGCTTGGCCTTGTGGTGGCCATAGGGAACCAGCGCTTCGGGCGCGATGCCCAGCCGCGCCTGGGCAATCGGCAGGATCGGGTTGATCTGCGCGGCGCGGGCGATTTCGATGTCGGGCGCACCCGGCGCTGGAAGTTCGTTTTCTTGCATCAGTTCCCCCTGCAGTCGTTGCGCCGCCGTAATTGGTCTTCTTCAGGTCCGCTCATGCCAAAACCGGTTTGGGCCATGATCGGGCGAATGGGTAATCGCAGCGGCCGCCAAAGCTCAATTTCAATCTCCGATTGTGCGGCAACTTAATCGCTATCATTCGGCTGGATAATGTCGGCGGTTATCGAAGATTGGCCGGATCAATCCGTTCCGATCTTCAGCTGGTCCTGCAACCACGGCAATTCGCGGGTGATTTCCGGGAAAACCTCTTCTTCAAGGATTGCGCGGCATTCGTTGGCCATGATCCGCGGGGCGCTGCCCAGGATCTGCTGGCGCGCCACCAGCGTCATCCGGCGCGCAAAGCTGCCGCGGGTGATGGGGCGAATGTTGAGCTCGCTGAAGATCCCCGGGACCTGGAACAGGCACATCGGGGTGGTTATGCCCCAGCCGAGACCATAAGCGACCGCGGTTGCATGGCCGACGACCGAATCGAATTCGATCTGCGAATTGAACTTGAGCTGCAGCCGGTTGAGCTGGGCTTCGGTTTGCCGCCCGGCGGACGACCGCAGCGAAAACCGGATCAGCGTGCTTTCCGAAAGGTGCTGGCCAAGCTCCTGGGCCAGATCAAAATTCTTCGGAAAAATCAGCACATAGGGCTCAATGAACAGATTGAACCGGTCGACATCCATCATGTCCGATGTGTTGCTTTCCTCGGTGATGATGACATCGGCCGCGTGCGAATTGAACTTGGCGCGCTGCTCGGGCATCAAGCCATTGGAAATTCGCCAGAACTTGGCAAGGTTGGGCTTGCGGCGATAGAGCCTTGGCCCCAGCACATTGGCGAGGCTTTCGGGCATGGTGATGTTGAGCGAGGGCAGTTCGCCGCGGTCGTTTTCAGAAGCTTCGATGAACGCGTGCTGCAGTTCGCTGAGGATCTTCTGGCTTTGCCGCAGGAGGACCTGGCCAACCTTGGTCAGCAGGATCGGCCGCAGCGAACGGTCGAACAACTGGTGCCCGATCGAATCCTCCAGGCCGGCGATGATCTGTGAGACTCCGGACTGGGTCAGCCCGAGCACCCGCGCGGCCTGGGTCATGCTGCCCTGTTCGGCAGTAATCACGAACACCTGAAGCGCCCGAAATTCGAAATTGCTGGGTAGTTGAACCCCGTTCATGGCTGAGCCCTCCCGCGCCAATCATCGTCGATGCGAATGACAGGATCAGGTTTGCCCCTGATTCCATTAGCCTTGCTTATACAGCAACTGATGGAAGGATAAAATATGCGATCAATCGATCCTCCCGCCTTGCCTCAGCAGTTCCGTACGGATCTCTCCGAGGTCGGCGCGGGCCAGGTCGCGGCCGCTTTTCACGGACAGCGCGGCGGCAACCCCGGCGCCTTGTCCGGCCACGGCGCAGCACATCATGTTGCGCACCGCGGCATGGCTGATCTTGTCGCCGCCGATCGTGCGGCCGGTAACCAGCAGGTTCTGCACCCCCTTGGGCAGCATCGCGCGGTAAGGAACGTGGAAGTAACGCCCGGTCGTGGGAATGATCAGTAGCCCGTAGCCATCGATGAATTCGGGGAAGATGCCGATCGAATCCTCAAAGCGCGCTTCGCCTTGAACGTCGGCAGCGGTCATGTTGTAGGCGGCGTCGATCTTGCGCGTGTCGCGGATGCCGAGAGTCATCCCGAAATTGCGCAGCTTGGCACTTTCGCAGCCCAGCTGGAAGCGCTGCAAGGCCGCGATCGCCTCCATCGCCTGCCGCCGTCCTTCGATTTCGCCGCGGGTCAGCTCATCGGGATCGGTTCCGTCAAGCGTCATGTGGACCATGTTGAGATAGGTGAGGTCGCCC
The DNA here is from genome assembly GCA_046063295.1 of Novosphingobium sp. Lineage (GTDB taxonomy): Bacteria > Pseudomonadota > Alphaproteobacteria > Sphingomonadales > Sphingomonadaceae > Novosphingobium. Next base: position 15,316 of record JBJTMA010000110.1, on the reverse strand, counting down.
TGATCGGACACCGTGCCCCAAGTTCCGGCGATGGTCTTGAGATTGTCCGGCAGCAATCCGGCCTTGTGGGCCTGCTCGAACGGCTTTCTGAGGAAGGGGGAGAACATCGTGTCCTCCTTGCCGCTGGTGGTCACCGACCATTCGCCGTCCTTCGCCCAGTCCGCATAGGTCTGCGGGTCCGCCTTCACCGCCTCGATAAACCGCGTCTTGTCGACCCCGCACATCGAGAACATCACCGAGGCGCTCATCATCTCGGCCTTTGGGTGCTTGAACGTGGGCGCCCCGGCACGGTGGGCAATGTCGGCATCGCCGGTGGCGTCGATCACACGGCTGGCGAGGATCGCCTCGCGCCCGGCCTTGCTTTCGACGATCACACCCCTGATCGCGTTGCCTTCCATGATCGGGGCCACGAACATGCGGTGGAGCATCGGGATTACCCCGGCTTCCTCGACCAGTCGGTCGGCGACCACCTTGAACGCCTCGGCATCAAGCGCGTGGCTGATCGATTGCGGTTCAGGCAGCGCCGCGCCCATCGCCTTGGCCCGCTCTTCGAACTCGCGGCCGATCCCCTCGCTGTCAATCGTCGCGGGGTGGCGGTACCAGGCAAAGCCTTCGACCCCGACCTGGGTGATGTTGCCGCCGAAGCAGCCATAGCGTTCAACCAGTACGGTCTCGACCCCGGCGCGCGCCGAAGCGAGCGCTGCCGCTAGACCGCCGGGCCCGGAGCCCACCACCAGAACCTCGGTCTCGCGGATCACCGGGATCGCGCGCGCGGGCTCCAGGATGGTGCGGCTCATCGCTGCGCCGTCTCCCAGTCGGGCGCGACGTAATATGGGAGATTCGACGGCGGCAGCGGGTCCTTGCCAAGCACAAGATCGGAACCCTTCTCTCCGATCATGATCGTCGGCGCATTGAGGTTGCCGGTGGTGATCGAGGGCATGACCGAACTGTCGATCACCCTGAGGCCTTGCACACCGATCACCTTGAGCTCTGGATCGACCACAGCGAGAGGATCGTCCGCCGCCCCCATCTTGCAGGTGCACGAGGGGTGCAGCGCGCTTTCGACGTTCTGGGCGATGAAGGCGTCGATCGCCTCGTCGCTGGTGCAATCCGCGCCCGGTTGGATTTCGCGCCCGCGGAACGGGGCAAAGGCAGGTTGCTGGAAGATTTCGCGGGTCAGCCGCACGCAGGCGCGCATTTCATCCCAGTCATCGGGGTGGCTCATGTAGTTGAAAAAGATCTTCGGATGCTCGCGCGGGTCCTTGCTGCGCAGCGTAACCGTGCCTCGGCTCTTCGAGCGCATCGGCCCGACGTGGGCTTGGAAGCCGTGCTCGGTGGCGAGCGAGGAGCCGTCGTAATTGATCGCCATCGGAAAGAAGTGGTACTGAATATCGGGGTACCTGATCCCGGCGCGGCTGCGGATGAAGCCGCAGCTTTCGAACTGATTGGAAGCGCCGATCCCGCTGCGCAGGAACAGCCATTGCGCCCCGACCATCGCCTTGCCGAGCAGGCTTGCCTTGCCGAACAGCGTGATCGGCTGGGTGCAGGCCATCTGGAAGTAGAATTCGAGGTGATCCTGCAGGTTCGCGCCAACCCCCGGGCGGTCGACAAGCACGTCGATCCCTTGTTCCTTGAGCTCCCCGGCCGGGCCGATGCCGGAGAGCTTCAGCAGCTGCACCGAATTGATCGATCCGCCCGAGAGGACCACCTCGCGCGCCGCGCGAACCTGGTGCAGCTCGCCGCCCTGTTCGTATTCGATCCCGACCGCGCGGGTGCCTTCGAACAAGACCCGGGTGGCTAACGCGTGCTGCACCACTGTAAGGTTCGTCCGCTTGCGAGCGGGATAGAGGTAGGCCTTGGCCGTCGAGCACCTGGTGCCCTTGCGCACCGACATCTCCATCCGCCCGAAGCCTTCCTGGCGGTAGCCGTTGTAATCCTCGGTCAGGTCGTACCCCGCCTCGCGCGCAGCATCGAGCCAGGCTTGGTTGAGCGGATTCCGAAGCGTGCCGTATGACACCGACAGCGGCCCAGCACCGCCGCGGTATTCGTCGCCGCCTTCCTCGCGGCCCTCGGCGCGCTGGAAGTACTGAAGGACAGCGGCATAACCCCAGCCGCGCGCTCCGCACTCATTCTTCCAGTGTTCGAAATCGAGCGGGTTGCCGTGAACCCAGACCAGCCCATTGATCGATGAGGAACCGCCGAGGCCCAACCCGCGCGGGCAGTGCAGGCGGCGATTGTTGAGGTGCGGCTCGGGCTCTGAATGATAGCCCCAGTTCCACCGCTTGGTGTTCATCGGATAGGCCAGCGCGGCGGGCATCTGGATGAAGATCGATCGGTCAGAACCGCCGGCTTCGAGGAGCAGGACCTTGTTGGTGCCGTCGGCACTCAGCCGGTCGGCAAGCACGCAACCGGCCGATCCCGCGCCGACCACGATGAAATCGAAGACGTCAGTATGGGGCATCGATCGGCTCCATCGCAACGTAGACGCTCTTAAGCTGGGTGAAGTACTCGACCGCCGCCTTGCCGTTCTCGCGCCCCAGGCCCGATTGCTTGTTGCCGCCGAATGGCAATTCGATCGGGGTGATGTTGTAGGTGTTGATCCAGCAGGTCCCTGCTTCGAGCGCGGCGACCACGCGGTGCGCGCGCTGCAGGTCGCGGGTGAAGACCCCGGCGGCGAGGCCGAAGTCGGTTGCATTCGCGCGAGCGAGCACTTCCTCCTCGCTGTCGAAATCGAGCACTGCCATTACCGGGCCGAAGATCTCCTCGCGGACGATGGTCATGTCGTCGGTGCAGCCGGTGAATACCGTGGGTTCGACGAAGGCGCCCCTGGCGAGTGCGCCCGCCATGGCGCGCTTGCCCCCGGTCAGCAGCTTGGCGCCCTGCTGCAGGCCTATGTCGATGTAGCCGAGCACCTTCTGCATGTGCGCCTCGGAAATCAGTGCGCCGACCTGCGTCGCGGGATCGAGCGGATCGCCGATCACCATCGCCTCGGTCCGCGCCTTGAGCTTTGCGAGGAAGGCATCGCGCACCGAGCGGTGCACGAACACGCGCGTGCCGTTGGTGCAAACTTCGCCTGCCGAATAGAAGTTGGCGAGCAGCGCGCCCGAAACGGCCTCATCGAGATCGGCGTCCTCGAACACCACCAGAGCCGATTTGCCGCCAAGCTCAAGCGTGACCACCTTGAGCGTGGTCGAGGCGTCGGCCATCACCTTCTTGCCGGTGCCGACTTCACCGGTGAGCGAGACCTTGGCGATCCCCGGATGGCGGCTAAGCAATCGGCCGGTTTCGGCCTTGCCCTGGACCACCTGGAACAGGCCCTCGGGCAGCCCGGCTTCGAGGTAGACCTTCTCCAGCTCGATGGCGGTGAGCGGGGTGAGCTCGGCGGGCTTGAAGATCATCGCATTGCCGCAGGCCAGCGCAGGGGCGCTTTTCCAGCAGGCGATCTGGATCGGGTAGTTCCACGCCCCGATCCCCGCCACCACGCCGAGTGGTTCGCGCCGGGTATAGCCGAATGCGCCGGGGCCAAGGTCGTGGTGCTCGCCCGCGATGGTCCGGGCGAGGCCAGCGAAGTATTCGATGCAGTCGGCGCCCGAGAGAACGTCGACCGCGATCGTTTCCTGGATCGGTTTTCCGGTGTCCTGCGCCTCAAGCCGGGCAAGGGCATCGTTCTTCTCGACCAAGAGCGCAGCGGCCCTGTTGAGGATGCGGCCACGCTCGGCGCCGGGGACTTTTGCCCATTTGCGCTGCGCCTCGATCGCGCGTTCGACGGCGCGGTTCACTTCGGCCGCGCCGTCGATCCTGATCGAGGCCAGCTGCTCCCCGGTTGCCGGATTGAGTGTAAGGAAGGAACGCGATGTCGAGCCCGCCTGCGGTTCCGCGCCCTCCAGTCGGTGATCGGCAAGGCTGCGATCGATGAATTCGAAGATCCAGTCTTCGTGGATCGGATTGTTGGTCGTCCACGCCCCGGCCAGCACCGAGCGCAGCCAGAACCCATCGATCAAGGCAGCTATCGTTTCGGCAATGCGGGTAACTTCGCCCGGCACCACCAGTTTGCGCAGGTCATTGCGCAAGTTGGAAAGGATGCGCTCCTGGTGGACCCGCTGCAGCCGCGCGAGGTGGGGGTGGTAAAGCGCCTGGCCCCAAAAGGCGAGCCACCCGCGTGAGGCTTCGGCGGTCTGCTCCTCCGGGCTGAGGTGGGCGCGAACGAAAGCGCGCAGCCGCGCCTCCGGATCCGCGGTTGCGGCCAGTTCGCGCATCGGCCCTGTCGTGACGCGTTCGACCAGCAGGCGGAAGGCTGCCTCAAGCAAACGATCCTTGTCGCCGAAGTAGTGGACGATGAGCGCGGGCGAAACCGCCGCTCGCCGCGCGACTTCAGCCAAGGTGAAATCGACGATCCCGGTATCGCCCAGCGTTTCGAGCGCGGCGCGGATCAATTGCTCGCGCCGATCCTCGGGCTCACGCCGTTTCGCATTGTTGTTCGGCATTGCGGGATCCTGTTGTTGATGCATCGTTCAATACAACGAAAACCATGCTGCAGAGAAGCGGCAAAATCATCGCAGGCTATAACATTAGTGGGTCTAATTGAAAACATTCCGATGTTAGACCAACTGAGATACATGCGATAAACCAATGATAAATTGCAATTTATATCTGCAAGCGCCGTGCCGGGGCCGCGAAACTTCCCTTCTAGTCGGGCGCGGATCGCGGGGTTGCACAGGTGTTCAATATTCGGCATTCTAGCGGTATCGAAACGTATTAACGGGTCAGTGAAGCCCGCCTGGTGCGGGCCTTCCGGGAGGGATACACCGTGAAACAAGGGCTCCATCGTCGCCGTGTCGCCATCGCCTCGCTTCAGGTCTCATCGCTATTGGCCGTCGCGTTTTCGCTGGGCGCAACGCCTGCCCTGGCACAGGATTCCGGGGCACCGGCGGCCGATGACGAGGACCCGACCGCAATCGTCGTAACCGCGCAGAAGCGCGAGCAGAAGGTGCAGGACGTCGGCATCGCCATCTCGGTGCTCGGCGGAGAGGAGCTCAAGCACCGTTCGATCAACAGCGCGACGGACATTGTCTCGGCGATCCCCAACCTCAAGTACAACGCCTATTCGTCCTCGCAGGTGGTGTTCAACATGCGCGGGGTTTCGCAAAACGACTATGGCGACCAGCAGGAGCCGCCGGTCGCGGTTTACCAGGACGACAGCTACGCCAGCTCGATCACCACGGCGAGCTTCCCGGTGTTCGACCTCGCCCGGGTTGAGGCGCTGCGCGGGCCGCAGGGCACCCTGTTCGGGCGCAACGCCACCGGCGGCGCGGTGCAGTTCGTTTCCAACCAGCCGACCGACAGCCTCGATGGCTATGTCAGCCTGACCTATGGCCGGTTCAACCAGACGATCGTCGAAGGCGCGGTGTCCGGTCCGCTTGGCGATACCTTGAGCGCCCGCATCTCCGGAATCTACGACCGCGACGATGGCTATATCAAGAACATCACCCCGGGCGAGAAGGATCGCGGCGCGAACAACCACTGGGCTCTGCGCGGGATCTTCCAGCTTGAGCCCTCGAGCGATTTCAAAGCCAAGCTGACGCTGCGCTATTCGCAGGCCGACAAGGAACGCCAGGCGGGTGTCTACAACTACGCCCCGGCGTGCTTCAATGCGCAGTTCCAGGGCACGTTCATGTCGCCGACCGATACCTGCGCCTACTGGGGTACCACCGGCACCGCCGGACCCGGCTACTTCAATCCATCGATCGCGGCATCGCAGGGCGGCAGCCCGTGGAAGACCGCGGGGACCGGCCCGGCCTATGTCGACCGCAAGCTGTTCGGCGCGACGCTGCGGCTCGATGCCAAGCTCGGCGCGTTCGATCTCGTCTCGATCTCCGATTACCAGCACCTCGACAAGTTCTATATCGAAAGCGGCGATGGCCCGCCCGAAATCCCCTATGTCGAGAACGTCACCCCCCCGGCCACCGCGCCGTGTCCCGCGCCCAATACCGCGCTGACCTGCTACGCATCTGGCACCTATTTCTACCAGGGTGCCAAGGTGAACCAGGTTTCGCAGGAGCTGCGTTTCTCGACCACGTCGGATCACAATTTCCTGACCTTCGGCGGCTTCGGCATGATCATCGACGGCAAGTACCGCGCCAAATACGCGACGCCATTTGACGGCTATGATCCCAGCGTCAATTTCACCCAGCGCACCGAGAGCTTCGCTTTCTTCGCGCAGGACGAATTCAAGGTCAGCGATCAGGTCAAGCTGATCGGCGGCCTGCGTTATTGGCACGATCACAAGGTTGGCGATTATACCGCGGTCCATACCCTGCCGCTCTACGCATTGTCGCTGCACTTCGGGCCGGGCGGGATTTCGTATACCGACCTCACCGGGACCAACACGCCCGCCAGCTGGACCTATGGCAGCGGCACTTCGGGCGTAACCGTAACACCGGCCGATGCGCGGCCCAGCTTCAGCGGCGTCACCGCGCGCGCTGAAATCGACTATAAGCCCACTGACCGCGTGCTGGTCTATGCCAGCTACAACCGTGGCTCGAAATCGGGCGGGTTCACGTTCTCGACCGGAACGCCGTTCCCGACCCAGCTGATCGATACGATCAACAACCTGCCATACCGGCCCGAAACGCTGAACGATTATGAAGTGGGCCTGAAGACCACGCTGGCACCGGGGACCACGTTCAACCTCGCCGCGTTCTATTACGACTACCAGAATTACCAGGCCTTCGTGCAGGTTGGCCTGACCCAGGTGGTGCGCAACCTGCCGGCCGAAGTGGCCGGGATCGAGGCGGACTTCACCACCCGGCCGGTACGCGGTTTGACCTTGCAATTATCCGGCGCCTATCAGGGCAGCAAGGTGAGGAACGTGCTGCTTCCCGACGGGGCCACGGTCGTCACACATGACTTGCCGCAGACGCCCGAATTCTCGGGCAGCGCGATGGCGCGCTACGAGTTCGACCTTGCGGGCGGCAAGGCCTCGATCCAGGGCGACGCGATCTTCCAGAGCTCGATGTGCTTCACCGTGATGTGCGCCCCGGTCGAACGCGAAGGCGGCTATGCGGTTGCCAACGCCCGGATCGGCTTCACCACCGCGGATGATCGGATTGAAGTCGCAGTGTTCGCCAACAACCTGTTCAACCGCCAGTACCGCGTCTACGCCTTCGATGGATCGCTGTACTGGGGCGATGTTCTGGGGGTCTATGCCAAACCGCGCACCTGGGGTGTCAGCCTGCGCTACAACTTCGGCAAGTAGGCGAGCGGCCTGACGGGGAGGGTACAGCACTTGGCAAGCCAGGCGGCAAGCGAAGGTTCGGGCGAGCTGGCGCTGCGCCGCCAGCTCGACTGGAAAGATGCGTTCTGGGCCTCAAGCGGGGTGCCGGCTGGGGTTCTCCTCACGATGGGCGGGATCGCGACGATGATCGGCCAGCCGAGCTGGGTGATCTGGATCGCTTCGATCCTGATGGGTTTCATCCAGAGCTTCGTCTATGCCGAGATCGCCGGGCTCTATCCCGACAAATCGGGCGGCGCCTCAGTCTATCGCTCGGCGGGCTGGCTTCCTTACGGCAAGTTCATCGCGCCGATATCGGTGTGGTGCAACTGGCTCGCCTGGTCTCCTGTTCTGGCCTTGGGGACGGGGCTCGCGGCCGCTTATGTTACGGTCAGCCTGTTTCCGGCCGACGCGGCGATCCGCACCTGGGAATTGCACCTGCTCGACCTCGGCCTCGTGCGTGAGGGGCTGCACCTGCGGGTCAACCTGGTGTCGATCATCGCGGCGGGGTTCCTGCTGCTGACGTTCATGCTCCAGCATCACGGTGCAGCGCGCGCAGCCAATTTCCAGAAAGTTCTGGGGCTGTTGTGCATGACCCCGCTGTTGCTGGTCGGGCTGGTCCCGTTCATCACCGGAGACCTTCCGCGCGATCACCTGTTCCCGCTGCTGCCGATGCTGCGCGACGCCGCAGGCCATCCGGGCTTTGGTACCTGGAACACCGCGGGCCTGACACTGATGGCCGGTGCGATGTTCGGCGCGGGCTGGTCGACCTACGGGTTCGAAACCGCGGTCTGCTACACCCGCGAATTCCGCGATCCGGCGAAGGATACGGCCAAGGCGATCATCGCCGCCGGGCTGCTGTGCATTGCGATCTTCACGCTGGTGCCGCTGGCCTTCCAGGCCTCGCTGGGCCTTGAGGGGATGCTCGACCCGACGATCAATGACGGCTCGGGCGTGGCCAAGGCGCTGGCCGGGATTGTCGGCGGCGGGGCGGTGATCGGCAACCTCATTGTCGTGATGCTGATCCTGTCGCTGTTGCTGATCGTCATGACCTCGATGCTCGGATCGAGCCGCACGCTCTACCAGGCCTCGGTCGATGGTTGGCTGCCGAAGTACCTGTCGCGGGTGAACCAGCACGGCGCGCCGACTGCGGCGATGTGGACCGATCTTGGTTTCAACCTGCTGCTGCTGCTCGCGAGCGACTATTTCGCGGTGCTGATGATCTCGAACGTCTGCTACTTCGTGTTCAACTTCCTCAACCTGCAGGCCGGATGGATCCACCGGATCGACCGTAAGGACTGGAACCGGCCCTACCGCGCACCCAACTGGCTGCTCGCGGCCGGGGCGGTGTTCGGCTTCGTCAACATGGTTTGGATGGGGGCGGGCGCCGATGTGTGGGGCAAGGGCACGCTGCGTAACGGCTTGCTGGCAGTCCTGCTGATCGTCCCGGTCTTCGCTTTCCGCCACTATGTGCAGGACAAGGGCAAGTTCCCGGTCAGCGAAGGGACTGCCGAGGATCCGTTTGAGAAGGCCGTGGTGGTGCCGCGCGCGGGGGTGCTACCCTATCTCGCGCTGCTCGCCTGCGCCGCCTTGGTCTGGCTGACTTCACACTGGGCGCAGCCGCCGGGCTAGTTTCAGGCGGTCGTCCAGTCGAGGATCACCTTGCCGGATTTCCCGCTGCGCATCGTCTCGAAGCCTTCTTGATACTGCGTGTGATCGAAGCGGTGGGTGATCAGGCCCGAGACATCGAGTCCGGACCCGAGCATCGCGAGCATCTTGTACCAGGTCTCGAACATCTCGCGGCCATAGATCGCCTTGATGGTCAGCGCCTTGAACACGATCCGGCTCCATTCCACCGTGGTTTCGCCAGGCGGGAAGCCTAGCATCGCCACCTTGCCGCCCATCACCATGTTGTCGACGATCTGGTCGAGCGCCGATCCCGCGCCGGACATTTCCATCGCCACGTCGAAGCCCTCGGTCATGCCCAGCTTGTGGCGGACCGACACCAGGTCTTCTTCCGCGACGTTGACCGGTACGCAGTCTGCGATCTTGCCGGCGAGCTCAAGCCGGTAGGGGTTGATATCGGTGATCACCACGTGCCGCGCGCCGACATGGCGAGCGACCGCAGCGGCCATGATCCCGATCGGCCCCGCGCCGGTGATCAGCACGTCTTCACCGATCAAGTCGAAAGCGAGCGCGGTGTGTACCGCATTGCCCAGCGGATCGAGCATCGCGGCAACGTCCATCTCGACATGGTCGGGCAGTGCGATGACGTTGAAAGCTGGGATGCACAGGTACTTGGCGAAAGCGCCCGGGCGGTTGACGCCCACGCCCTGCGTTTCGGGATCGAGATGGAAATGCCCGGCGCGAACCGCGCGGCTCTTTTCGCCGATCAGGTGGCCTTCGCCGGATACCCGCTGGCCGATGCGCAACGGACGCTTCACATGATCGCCGATCGCGGCAATTTCGCCGCCGAATTCGTGGCCGACGATCATCGGCACAGGGATCGTGCGCTGGGCCCAGTCGTCCCAGTTGTAGATGTGGATGTCGGTGCCGCAGATCGCGGTGCGGTGGACGCGGATCAAGACCTCGTCGGGGCCGGGTTCGGGCACCGGTTGCTGTTCCAGCCAAATGCCAGGTTCCGCCTTGGCCTTGACCAGCGCGGTCATGGAGTTCGTCTGGCTCATCAAATCACTCCCATTTCGCGGCCTACCTTGGTGAAGGCGGCGATGGTGCGGTCGATATGATCAAAGGTGTGGGCTGCGCTCATCTGGGTCCGGATCCGTGCCGCCCCGCGCGGCACTACCGGAAACGAAAAACCGGTCACATAGATCCCTTCGTCGAGCAGTTTTGCAGCCATTTCCTGCGCCACCCGGGCATCGCCCAGCATCACCGGGATGATCGGGTGCTCGCCCGGCTGCAGGGTGAAGCCCGCTGCGGTCATCCCGGCGCGGAAACGGGCGGCGTTGGCGAACAGCTGCTCACGGTACGGATTGCCCGCTTCGAGCATGTCGAAAACCTTCATGCTCGCACCCACAAGCCCTGGCGCGAGCGCGTTGGAGAAGAGATACGGCCGCGCGCGCTGGCGCAGCAGGTCGATCACTTCCTGCTTGGCGCAGATGTAGCCGCCCATGCCGCCGCCAAGAGCCTTGCCCAGCGTGCCGGTGAGGATGTCGATGCGCCCCATGACCCCGCAATGTTCGGCGGTGCCGCGCCCGGTCGCGCCCATGAACCCGGCGGAGTGGCAATCGTCGACCATCACCAGCGCGCCGTATTGGTCGGCCAGATCGCAAATTGCCGAGAGGTTGGCGATAAAGCCGTCCATCGAGAAGACCCCATCGGTGACGACGATCTTGCTGCGCGCGCCGTCGGCATCGGCCTGCTTCAACTGGGCCTCAAGGTCAGCCATGTCGTTGTTGGCAAAGCGATAGCGCATGGCCTTGCTTAGCCGCACCCCGTCGATGATCGAGGCGTGGTTGAGCGAATCCGAAATGATCGCGTCCTCGGCTTCAAACAGCGGTTCGAACACCGCGCCGTTGGCATCGAAGCAGGCGGCAAAGGTGATCGAATCGTCGTATTCGAAGAACCCCGCAATTCGCTGCTCAAGCTGGCGGTGGATGTCCTGCGTGCCGCAGATGAAGCGGACCGAGGCCATGCCGAAGCCGCGCTCTTCGCTCATCGTAGCCGAAGCGGCGACCAGATCGGGGTGATCGGCGAGGCCAAGGTAATTGTTCGCGCAGAAGTTGATCACGCGCTTGCGGCCCTGCGGGGTATCGACCTCGACCTCAACCGCCTGCGGTGAGGCGAGGGGGCGCTCGTGCTTGGTCAGGCCCTGGCTGTCGATTTCGGCGAGGGTGCTTTGGACCCTCGAATAGAATGCGTCGCGCATCGGCGTTCCTTCGATTCCTGCCTGGAAGAGTGGCAGCACGAAGCGCGCGCGTCCAGATCATGCCTATTTCATATTAAGGCATATCCGCAATTTTTTGCGGCGAATGGATAATTAAATTACTCTGGCGCAACTAGTCAGGCTGACGGCTGCGCACCGCGATCAGCCCGCGCACCGTTCCCGCGCACATCAGCAGCAGGACCAGTGCCAGCGGCAGCCCGGTGGCGATTGCCCCGGCCTGGAGAGAGTTGAGCCCGCCGCTGAGCAAGAGCACGACCCCGATCCCGCCCACGGCGAGCAGCCAGATCACCTTTTGCCGCAGCGGGGTGTCGGTGCGTCCGCCCGCGGTCATGCAGTCGATCACCAGCGTGCCCGAATCCCAGCCGGTTACAAAGAATACCAGGATCAGCACCACCGAGGCGAACGAGGTGACCTGCGCCCAGGGCAGGCCTTTGAGCAGCACGAACAGTTGGGTCTCAAGGCTCGCCCCGACCAGTTCCTTGCCCTGGCCCGAAACGATTGAGGCGATCGAGGCGTCGCCGAAGATCGTCAGCCAGATGATCCCGAGGACCGATGGAGCGATCAGCGCCCCGGCGATGAATTCGCGCACCGTACGTCCCAGCGAAATCCGCGCCATGAAAGTGCCGACGAACGGCGCCCAGCTGATCCACCATGCCCAGTAATAGACCGACCAGTCGCGGTAGAATCCCTGGTCGGTCCGTCCGACCGGGTTCGACAGTGCGGGGAGGTGGACGAGATAGTTCCAGGTGTTGGCGGCCAGATCGGATAACAGCGCGAGCGCGGGCCCGGTCAGGACCACGAAGATCAGCAGGACTACCGCCATCCACATGTTGATCTCGCTGAGGATGCGGATGCCGCGGTCGATCCCGCCGCGCACCGAAAGGAAGGTCACGAACGACATGATCGCGATCAGCCCGAGGATCGCCGTGGGCGAGCTGGGTATGCCGTACAGGAAGGTCACGCCCGCCATCGCCTGCTGCGCGCCGAGCCCGAGCGATGTGGCCAGCCCGAAGATCGTGGCGAAGACCGAGAGCACGTCGATCAGGTCGCCCAGCCGCCCCCACACCAGCTTGCCGAACAGCGGATAGAAGGCCGAGCGCATCGAGAAGGGCATGCCGAAATCGTAGGCGAACAGCGCCATTGCGAGGCCAGCCACGGCAAAGATAGCCCAGGGGTGCAGCGCCCAGTCGAAGATCGTTGCAGCCATGGCGAGATCGCGCGACATGGCGGGATCGCCCGCCGCACCGCCCAGCGGCGCACCGCCGCCACCGGCCATCGCGGCGGTAAAGTGCGAGACCGGCTCCGATACGCCGTAGAACACCAGCCCGATCCCCATGCCCGCGCCGAACAGCATCGAGAACCACGAGATCCGCGAATAGTCGGGCGTCGCGCCTTTGCCGCCAAGGCGGATCCTGCCGTATGGTGAGATTGCCACTGCCACGCAGAAGGCCAGCAGCAAATTCCCCGCCGACATGAAGAACCAGTCGAACGTTGTTGTCGCCCACACGCGCACCGCGTTGAACGCGGCGGCGGACTGTTCCGGCGCGGCCACAGAATAAACGATCACCGCGAGCGATATCAGCGCAGTGGGAAAGAACACGAGCGGATCGATCCGCATCCCCATGAAGGAGCGGGTCGATTGGCCGTAGCCGCCCATGTCGATATCGTCTGCCCAACCGGCCATGCCGTCCTCCCCGTTTCAAGGGAGGCTAGCGAGCGCGCCGCGACCTGACCAGACCATCGCCCGGATTGATGCGAGGTATTAGCTTCCCGACCTCAACTGATGTTCGAATCCGGGAAGCTGGCCTTCTTGGCATCCATGAAGGCGATCAGCTTCGCGTCGATTTCAGGATCGAGTTCGGGCGCGACGTAGTTTGCCAGCATGTCCTTATAGAGCTTTTCGGCGCGCTGCTCGGCGTCGAGCTTGCCGTCTTCGACCCACTGTTCGTAGCTGTTGTTGTCGGCAATGGTCGAGCGGTAGAACGCGGTCTTGAAGTTCGCTTGGGTGTGGCTGCAACCGAGGAAGTGCTGCCCCGGTCCGACTTCGCGCATGGCATCGAGCGCCTGCCCGTTGTCGGTCATGTCTACGCCCTTGGCATAAATCGCCATCATCGCCGCCTGATCGCAGTCCATCACGAACTTTTCATCGCCCATCGCCAGCCCGCCTTCGAGCCAGCCAGCGGTGTGGAGCATGAAGTTGACCCCAGCCATCAGGCCCTGCTGTAACGTGTTGGCGCTTTCGTAGGCGGCCTGCGCATCGGGAACCTTGGCTGCGTTGAAGCCGCCCGCGCTGCGGAAGGGCACACCCAGCCGCCGCGCCAGCGCCGCACCGACGTTGATGATCAGCGAGGCTTCCGGCGTGCCGAACGTGGGCGCACCCGATTGCATCGACATCGAGGAGACGAAGTTGCCGTAGATCACCGGCGCGCCCGGGCGGCACAGCTGCGCCAGCGCCATGCCGCACATCCCTTCGGCTAGGCTCTGCGCGGCGACCGCGGCGACGGTGACGGGCGACATTGCCCCGGCAACGATGAACGGGCTGACCATGGTCGCCTGGTTGTGCCGGGCATAGACCTTGAGCGCGCCGAGCATCGTCTCGTCGAAGGTCATCGGCGAGTTGGCGTTGATCAGGTTCACAGTGACGCAGTTCTGCTCGACGAATTCGTCGCCGAACACGATCTTGCACATGCTGACGGTATCTTCCGCGCGGCTGGGGTGAGTGACCGAACCCATGAACGGCTTGTCGCTGTATTTGATATGGCTGTAGACCATATCGTAGTGGCGCTTGTTGACCGGCAGGTCGACCGGCTCGCAGATCGTGCCGCCCGAATGGTGCAAGCTGTCGGCCATGTAGGCCAGCTTCACGAAATTGCGGAAGTCCTCGATGGTCGCATACCGGCGCCCACCTTCGCGGCTGTAGACGAACGGCGAGCCATATGCGGGAACCAGCACCAGATTGTCCCCGCCGATCACCACATTATTCGCGGGGTTGCGCGCATACTGGGTGAAGATCGACGGGGCGCTCTTCTGGATGATTTCGCGGCACATTCCCCGCGGGAAACGCACCCGCACGCCGTCGGCCTTGGCGCCGGCGGCGACGAACAGCGCGATCGCCTCGGGATCGTCCTTGATGTCGATCCCGATCTCTTCAAGGATCGTGTCGGCGTTGTGTTCAAGGGTCGCCAAGTCGGCATCGCCCAGCACCGAATAGGGCGGGATGTTGCGCTTGATATAGGGCTCGCGCGCAGGTGCATCTGCGGCATTGGCTGCAGCCCGGCCGCGGCGGCCTCCGGAGCGTCCTTCTCTCGACATCGTAATTCCTTTCTCAGCGGCCCCGATCGCGCATGCGGCTGCGGCGGCCCCGTCCGGTGGCCGCGTCGCCTTCCTGCTTTGGTGCGGTGGGGAATTTCATAGCAGCGACGAAATAGTCCTGGAACTTGGGCTCGGTAGCAGTCTCAACTTTGATGATATGCTTCACCGCCTCGATGATCCGGGCCTTTTCCGCGCGGTTGTAGAGCGCCATCGCCGCGCCCATCCCGGCGGCGTTGCCAATCGAGCGGATCTGCTCGCCGCTGGCCATCGGGATGATGCCGATATCGGCGACGTACTGGCTGTCGAGATGCGTGCCGAAAGCCCCGGCGAGAAGCACCTCGTCGAATGCCGGGCATTCCAGCTGGTCGACCAGCAACTGCACCCCGGCGGACAGCGCCGCCTTGGCGAGTTGGACTGCGCGGACATCGGTTTGCTTGACGTATAGTGGGTTTTCCGGGCGATCGAGCAGCAGGTATTTCCAGCTCTGTCCGTCCTGGACAAAGCGGTGCGGCGCGGCTTCGGGTCGGAATAGCCCTCCTTCGTTGACCAGGCCTGCGCTGGCGAGCTCGACCATCACCTCGAAGATGCCCGAACCGCAAATCCCGACGACGCGCTTGTCGGCGATGTCGGGATCGGCGTCCGACAGCCATTCCTCACTGCCGATCACCTTGAACCTGGGCTGGAACGTCTCGCGGTCGATCCGCACCCGTTCGATCGCGCCGGGGGTGGCGCGCACCCCGGCGCTGATCTCCGCGCCTTCGAACGCGGGGCCGGTGGGAGAGGAACAGGCGGCAACCTTGCCGCCGTGGCTCAGCACGATTTCGGCA
>JBJTMA010000109.1:0-7249 GCA_046063295.1 Novosphingobium sp. | reverse complement strand
CAGATATACCGCAGACCGCTCTAACCGCGCAGCAGCAACTTGCGGGCTGTCTCCATTTCCCGGTCGAATCCGTTCGCGATATCCCGCGCGCTGTTCTGCACGCGCAGGTCGGGCACGATGCCAGCATCCGGCTGCGGCGTTTGCGGGAAATAGCCGACCAGGGGAACGTCGAATTCGATCCCGCTTTCGGGCAGCCGCACGAAGAAGAACGCACCGCCGTTAATGCCGCGCTGGTTGCCGCCCGTGGTGCCGCCGATCAGCGTTCCGAGGCCGGATGCCTTGGCAGTCGCGGCAAACTGGTAGGTGGCCGAACTGTTCTGCGGGCCGGTCAGCACCGCCATCGGCACGGTAATGCGCGGCCTTGCCGCGGCGAGCACGCCATTATCGTCCCAGCGGTCAAGGCGATAGAAGCGGTTGTCAATTTGGACGGCCTCGTCGCCCCAGTCGCGGAAACTGTCGTCCCAGGTATCGAGATATGGGTTTAGCCCCGCCGGGACCTTGCGGTAGCGTACCAGCCGCCGGGCGGTGGGCAGTTTGATGTCGCTTGCGGTCAGGCGTGACAGGATGAGGTCGCCGCAGTCGTTGCCGCCCTCGTTCTCGCGCAGGTCGACGATCAGTCCCTTGGCGCCCGCCAGACTGTTGAGCCGGTCGTTCAGCCAGCCCTTCCAGTCCCACTTGCTGTTGAACAAAGCCCAGCCGTCCATGGTCAGCCGCGCCACGCCGTCCTTGCCCATGTCCCAATCCCAAACGGCCTGGTCACCATCGTAGTCGATCTTGCGCATGAAAGCCTGGCGCCGCCCGAGATTTAACGCAGGGAGCGAAATGTCCAGGTCCTTGGCCGATGCTGGCACCCGCACGCGCAATTGGTGCTGGCCGGACTGCGGCGCCCCGTAAACCAGTCCGTGAAACGCGTCGAAGAATTCGATCTTATCCGCGCCGGATACGCTCAGCAGCGCACGGCGCTTGTCGTCATTGTGTCCATCGGCGCGGGCGTAGGGCATCAGTCGGCCCAGCATGGCTGCGGCGGGGACGCCGTTGATGGCCTTGATCACCGTTCCGGCCGGCAGCTGACCCGTGCCGCTGTGGTCATTGAGCACGACCATCTGACCAGCGATCCAGCGGAATGCAAAAGGCAGCCGGCTAGGCCGGTCGAACAGCTCGCTTGCCACCGCTCGCTTCTGGTTGAAGAAATTGGCGTAGGAATGCCCGCAACGTAATGTGGCGAGGAAGCGCGACAGGTTCAGATAGCGTGCTTCGAGCGCGGGTTGAGCCTGCCACTCAGCGTCAAGCCGCTGTAGTCCGGCCTCGAACGCAGCGGGGGTGAGGTAACGGTGCAGGCCCGGGTGCATCGAGCGCAGCACGTCGCCAAAGACCCGGACGTCTTCGCTTTGGGGTACGCTGCTTTGCGCGATGGCGGGAAACGCGAATGCCGTACTGCCGAGGGCGGCGGCGTGAAGGAATTGGCGGCGGTGCATCATGGCTCTTCTGTGCTGCAAGCGCACGCCCTGCGCGCCTCAAATCACTGCAGGCAGCAACTTATTCGCCTTTTGAGACGCGGCGGCGATAGCTTGACGGCGCTTCGCCCAATGCGGCGATGAAGGCCCGGTTGAAGCTGGCATTGGAACCGAATCCTTCCTCCAGCGCAATGGTCAGCAGGTCCGCAGGATCGCCGCTGCGCAGCCGCGCGGCCACCGCTTCGGCACGCAAGCCGGCTATGAAACTGGCGAAATTGGTGCCTTCGCCGCGGTTGATGGCGCGGCTGAGATAGGCGCTGTTGGTGCCGATCAGCCGCGCGAGTCGGGCGAGGGTCAGGTCTTCATCGCGCGCCCAGCCATTCCGCCGGACCAGTTCGGCCCACGCGCGGCCCTGCGCCGCCCAATCGCGATTGTCGCCTGGCGGAGGCGGATCGTCGATAAGCTCGGACAGGTGTGGGAAGGGCAGGGCTGCGTGGCGCCAGCCTTCGGTCCCCAGGTACAGCGCCGCAGCCGCGATTGCGATATATAGCCCCATCAGCCCGAAATAGCCTAGCGGCTCAACCAGGTCCCACACCAGGTACGACGCCCAGACCGCGAACAACAGGCCGAGCGCGGCGAGCGCGGCGGAAAGCCAGCGCACCGCAAACCGCGTCTGGTCGGCCACATGCTCGCGCAGCGCCGTGCGGTAGGTGCGCAGGTGCGATGCGGCAGCGCGTCCGTAGAACAGCATCTGCGCCATCAGAATGATTGACACGACCAAGCTGTACCCAGCCGAAGACCGATCGGCCCAGGCGAGTTTTGCCTCCAGCGGCAGGACGAAGCACGCTGCAAGGTACCCGAACTGCGCGATGGCCGGGAGCAAGTGCCGCCAGCCGTTGTCCGGCCAGTGCCCCCGGGTGAGCGCCACCACGTAAAGCCAGGCAAGCGGGGGTACGCCAAGCGAAACCTGGAACGGGGCGAAGCTCAGCCATGGCCATTTGTCATAGAAGCCGGCGAAGCCGATCAGCCACGGCGTGACCACCGCGGCCATCACGCACAAAAGCGCCGCCAACGTTCGGTTGGCGGCGCGATTGGCCAAAGTGCGCGAGAGCGCGAAGGCGAAAAGGAGGAGCTGGATGACGGCAACGGTCAGCACCGCGCTCCGCCATCCAAAAGTCAGCCCCTCCAGCATCCGCTGGATCGGATCAGGCGGGCAGGCCCGAAATCGCCTTCATTTCCATGAAGTCCTTGAGACCCGCGAGACCGCCCTCGCGGCCGTTGCCCGACTGCTTGTAGCCGCCGAACGGAGCGCCCGGGCTGGGCCCCCAGTTGTTGATCGCGACCATGCCCGCGCGCAGCTTGCCCGCGACATCGGCCGCCTTGGCCGGATCGCCGGTGATTGCGGCCGAAAGACCGTATTCGGTGGCGTTGGCAAGCTCGATCCCGTCTTCCAGCGTGTCGTAAGTGAGGATCGTCGCCACGGGGCCGAAGATCTCTTCCTGCGCGATGCGCATGTCCGGGGTGACGTTCGAGAACACCGTCGGCTGGATGAAATAACCGCGGTTCACGTTGGCCGGCAGGTCGGGCCCGCCGGTTTCGAGCGTTGCGCCTTCATCGATCGCCGACTGGATCAGGTCCTTGACCTTTTCGTACTGAGCCTTGTTGACGAGCGGACCGAGGTGCTGGCCTTCGGACATCGGATCGCCCACCGGGGTTGCCGAATACATCGCCTTGTAGAAGCCGACCACTTCGGCTTCACGGTCCTTGGCGACCAGTACCTTGGTCGGCGAAATGCACGACTGGCCGGTGTTGACCAGCGGTCCCATCGCCACCGGGGCGAGCTGGGTGGTGATGTCGGCATCGGGCAAGACGAGGTTGGGCGATTTGCCGCCCAGTTCCTGGTGGACGCGCTTGACCGTGGGCGCGGCGGCGATTGCTACCTGGATGCCGGCGCGGGTCGAGCCGGTGAAGCTCACCATTTCGACATCGGGATGGCTCGAGATCGCGTTGCCGGTGGTCGGTCCGTCACCCTGGACAAGGTTGAACACGCCCGGCGGCACGCCCGCAGCGTCGAGGATCTAGGCAAAGATCGCCGCGTTGGTCGGGCATTCTTCCGAGGGCTTGAGCACCATTGTGTCACCCGCGGCAAGCGCCGGGGCAACCTTGAGCGCGATCTGATTGAGCGGCCAGTTCCACGGGGTGATCATCCCGACCACGCCGATCGGTTCGTAGGCGACCTTGTAGCCCGGGCCGTCTTCCATGAAGCTGAAGTCCTTGAGCGCGGCGATCGTGCTGACGAAGCCGCCAATGCCAGCGCCGACCTGCGCGGTGACCGCAAAGCTTAGCGGGGCGCCCATTTCCTCGGCCATCGACTGGGCGAGGTCCTGCGCGCGCTTCTTGTATTCCTCGACGATCCGCTCGAGCAGCGCAATGCGCTCTTCGCGGGTCGTCTGGCTGAAGGTTTTGAAGGCGCGCCGCGCGGCGGCCACGGCATCGTCGACATCGGCTTTGGTGCCCACGCTGATGACCGCGCATGCCTCTTCAGTGGCGGGGTTGATCACCTCGCGCCGGGCACCGCCCTTGCTGTCTACCCACTTGCCATCGATGTAATGCTGCAGCCTCTCGCGCATCGCGAATCTCCTTTAAGGGATCGATTAAACCCGGCGTTTGTCGGGTTCCGCGCGAAAGATTGCAAGATGCAATCGACAAGGTGCCTTGGAAGTCCGGGCAGCATCAGAGCTTCTTCAGGACCGCGTCGATCGGCAGCACGGCACCATTGCTGGCGGATACACCGTCACCCGCCAGCCTGGCAGTAGATCCATCGGACCCGGTCACCGTAAGGCCGCTGCCGCTGCGGGCGAATTTGACGCTGCCGCTGCCCATCGTGCGCATCGAGATCGGCTCCCCCTTGTTGGCGTCGATCGCCTTGCCGATGTCCGCAGTGGTCAACATGCCCGGGACCACGTGGCTGCGCAGTACGGCGGCGAGCAGGGCCTGGTGGTCGGGCCCGCTCAGGCCCGCGGCCTTGTCGCCCAGCGCCTTGAATGCGTCGTCGGTGGGGGCAAGCAGGGTATACTGGCCCTTGCCGCTGAATACGCCATCGAGCCCGGTCGCCTTGAGATCGGCGGTCAGGGTCTTGAAGAGGCTGTCACCGGTCAGCGTGTCGCCCAGCGACTTGTTGGCCTTCACCGCTTCGCTCGATGTCGCGGCGGCTTCGCTCTCATGCTTCGAGCAGGCTGGCAGAACAAGGACTGCGGCGGCAGCAAGCAGGTGGATCAACTGTTTCATCGAAGGCTCCTCTCAGCGTCCGGCCAGCAGCTGGATAGCTTCCACGATCAACTGGGTCTTCGGATCTACCTGGTAGATGTAGCCGTCGCTGTAGCGGTAATAGGCGTCGGGACCGTCCACATAGCGGCTGCGGTATTCGTAGGGCACGTTGTACACATCGTAGCCGAGCGGCATTCGCTGGCCGACTGTGAACGTGTCGCCGGTCAGCAGCGCCGCGATCGCTTCGATCGCACTGGTGGTCGGATCGACATTGTAGATTGCGCCATCGAAATAGCGGTAGTCATCTCCCAGCCCGTAGTAACTGGTATAGTACGGGTCGAGCGGGGTCGGCTGCCACGCGCTTGGCCAGGTATTGCCAATCGCGAGAGAGCCGCCGAGCAACGGATAATAATCCACAATCCCGCCGGCAGGTGAAAGCCTGACCAGATCGCCATTGTAGTAGCGGTAGCCGGAGAGATCGCTGATCCCCCGCAGTCCCCACCAGGTTGCAGGATAGCTATATGCCGGAGCCTGCTTGAGGAGACCCGGCGGAGTGCAGCCGTTGTTTTTCTTGGCAAGGCCCGGCGGGCAGCCGTTGATCAGGCCGCGCTGGTCGAATGAACGCCAATCGGGACGGCGGACCTCCACCATGGCCGGCCGGGCACCGCGGTTACCGTCTTCCCGCATCCGATCGTCGCTGCGGCCAGGGACCTGCGCCTGTACGGGCATGGCGCGGTCAGGGCCGCGGGCTGCCGCCCCTCTTTCGGGCCCGCGTTCGATCTGCGCCGGACGAGGCTGGTTTTCCATGCGTTCGGCGCCGCGTCCGTTCCCACGATTGCCGGGCATCTCCATCGCCGGTCCGCGATCCCGACCGGCATTTCCGTTGCCATTTCCGTTTCCGTTGCCGCGACCCGGGCCATTCATCTGCATGACCGGCCCGCGATCCTGACCTCCGCCGTTTCCGCGCTCTTGCTGCTGGCCCCCGCTATTGCCCCGGCCACCGGGCGGGTCGGCGTAGCTTACTGTGACGGCGAAAGCGGCGAGCGCGATTCCGCTCAGCAGTTTGCGCATGGGTCTTCTCCTTCGAGGGACCCAACGCATCGCTGCGCCGCGCGTTCCTGCAACGCGTCTACAACCTAACTGGAATAGAGTTCGGCTTCGGCAGTGCGCCGGCGGACCAGCCCCGGCAAGCGCTTGCCTGCGGCATGGACCCATTTGCCGAATTCCGCTGCCGCAGCAGCATAGCGCCCGGCATTATGGAGCCGCGTCAGGCTGGCCCGGCTGATAGCGCCGGTGTTGTAGTGAAAACTGACCAGGGCATCGAACTGGTTCTGGGTGGTCGGCGCCGCGCCGATTGCTTTTGCAACGTCGCGGGCAAAGCGGTCGACATCGCGGGCGAGGCGGGCGTCGCATTCGGCCTGCGTCCAGACCACGCCTTCGCGAATGCCTGCACCGGTCGCGCCCCAGCCGATCGTCCACGGCGCGCCACCAGTCGCCGGATCCGGGTAAGCTTCGAACCGGCCATCCTTGCGCGGCCGGGCGCAGCCCTCGAACCGCTTGATCAGAGCCAGTCCCTGCGGACCAATCGACCCGGGAGCTATACTGGCGGGGGCAAGCTGATCGGTAACCGCCGGGTCGCCAGGTGAACGAGATTCGGGCCGGGGGTCGTGCGGCGCTTTCATCCGCCGCAAGGCTGCAAAGAAATCAAAATCCCACGCCATGGCCACCGCTCCTTCGCTTGCGAATCGCGGCAGCCAATTAGGCGCGAGGGCGCCCTGTAGGAAAATCGTTTCTAGATCGCGCTGCGACCGCGGATCAGGTTCACGACGAAAACGACCAGGGCAAGCACCAGCAGGATGTGGATCAGGCCGCCAGCAACGTGGAAGGCAAAGAAGCCGAGCGCCCAGAGGACGAGCAGGATAATTGCGAGTGCGAGCATATCGATTCTCCGATGCGATGTAGGGGCGGATCGCATCGGCAAAACTCACCGGCTTACCTTCAGGTTCCCTCGGCCACGAAAAAGGGCGCTCCGGACCGGCCGGAGCGCCCTGATTTCGCGGCGAGAGCCTTGGCTCAGGCGCTGTAGTACATGTCGAATTCGACCGCCGAGGGCGTGGTTTCCCAGCGCATCACTTCGGGCCACTTGAGCTCGATGTAAGCCTCGATCTGGTCCTTGGTGAAGACCCCGCCCTGCAGCAGGAAGTCGTGATCGGCCTCGAGGCTGTCGAGCGCTTCGCGCAGCGAACCGCACACGGTCGGGACCTGAGCCAGTTCGGCCGGGGGCAGATCGTAGAGGTTCTTATCCATCGCCTCGCCGGGGTGGATCTTGTTCTTGATCCCGTCGAGCCCGGCCATCAGCAGCGCGGCATAGCACAGGTACGGGTTGGCCATCGCGTCGGGGAAGCGGAATTCGACGCGCTTGGCCTTGTCGCCGCTGCCGTACGGAATACGGCACGAGGCCGAGCGGTTGCGCGCCGAATAGGCGAGCAGCACCGGTGCTTCATAGCCCGGCACCAGGCGCTTGTAGC
>JBJTMA010000108.1:0-26224 GCA_046063295.1 Novosphingobium sp. | reverse complement strand
GAAGTGACGTCGCGCCACAGCCCAAGCCAGCGCTCGAACATCTCGGGCGTGATGGAAACGCGGTGCTTGCGGTGCGCCGGAACCGGTTGCCCCTTGTAGCTTCCGCTGGCCAGCATGACCGAGGACCAGAAGGCTGCCAGCTTGTCGAGGTGATCGGGCCAGTCGGCAATCGCGCCATTGAAGACAGGGCCGAGCTGGGCATCGGACCTGACCCTGGCGTAGAAGGCGTCGACCAGTTCGCCGAGGCCGGGTTCGTTCATCGCCAATTGCTTCACGACTCACCTTTAAACATGCATATGAAATGCATATATTCGTCATCACGAAAACATGCAACTGAAAAGAATGTTTAAAGGATCAAGGCGATGCGGCTGACCCGGTACACCGATTTTGCATTGCGCGTGCTGCTCTACCTGGGGCGCGAGCCGGGACGACTCGCCTCGATCCAGGATGTGGCGCGCGCCTATGGCGTGTCGCAGAACCACATGATGAAGGTGGTGAGCGACCTGGCCGGGGCGGGCTATGTCGAAAGCCTGCGCGGGCGCGGCGGCGGGATCCGGCTCGCCCGGCCCACCTCGCAAATCATGATCGGCGCACTGGTCCGCCATACCGAGGGCGAGTTCGACCTGGTCGAATGCGGAAGCTGCCTGATCGCGCCGGCCTGCGGGCTGACCAGCATGTTCGATGAGGCACTGGCCGCGTTCCTCGCCGTGCTCGACGGCTATTCGCTGGCCGACGCGCTCGCCCGCAAGGGCGATTTCGCGCACCTCCTTATGTCCGCACCGTCAAAAGGCGCCCAAGCGAACTTGCCCTGACGCCGCACCGCGCCTATCCTGAGGCCATCCCCGGGGAGTCGTGTGACTGAGAGGCAGGCGTAACGCCCTGCGACCCGTCGAACCTGAACCCGTTAGCACGGGCGGAGGGAGGGCAATCGGCCGCTCATCCTGAGCCTGTCGAAGGATGCTCCCGTTCCGTCCACTGGAGCGCATATGGCCGACATCAATTCCAAGCTCGAGATAGGCGTGACCACCGGCCCGATCCGGGGATCACGCAAGGTCTACATCGGCCCACTCAAGGTGGCGATGCGCGCGATCGATCTGGAACCGAGCTCGGGCGAGCTGCCCGTGCAAGTCTATGACACCTCGGGCCCATACACCGATCCAAATGTCCAGATCGACATCGCCAAAGGACTCGCCGAACTGCGCCGCGACTGGATCCGCGGGCGCGGTGACGTGGAGGAAGTGGCGCAGCGCGAGGTGAAGCCCGAGGATAACGGCCAGCTCGGGCCGGACCGTTCGGGCGGCGTTCCCGCCTTCCCCAACGTCCGCCGCCAGGTGCTGCGTGCCAAGCCGGGGATGAACGTCAGCCAGATGCATTACGCGCGCCGCGGGATCGTCACGCCGGAGATGGAATACGTCGCGGTGCGCGAGAACCTTGGCCGCGAGATGATCCGCGAACACATCCGTGACGGGCAGGACTGGGGCGCCTCCATCCCCGACTACGTGACCGGCGAATGGGTGCGTGAGGAAGTCGCCCGCGGCCGCGCGATCATCCCTTCGAACATCAATCACCCCGAGAGCGAGCCGATGGCGATCGGCCGCAACTTCCTCGTCAAGATCAATGCCAATATCGGCAACTCGGCGGTCGCCAGCGATGTGGCCAGCGAGGTCGACAAGATGGTCTGGTCGATCCGCTGGGGCGCCGACACCGTCATGGACCTTTCGACCGGGCGCAACATTCATGACACCCGCGAATGGATCATCCGCAACAGCCCGGTGCCGATCGGCACCGTGCCGATCTACCAGGCGCTCGAGAAGGTCGGCGGCATCGCCGAGGACCTCACCTGGGAGGTGTTCCGCGATACGCTGATCGAACAGGCCGAACAGGGGGTCGACTATTTCACGATCCACGCCGGGGTACGGTTGCCCTACATCCCGATGACCGCCAAGCGCGTCACCGGTATCGTCAGCCGCGGCGGCTCGATCATGGCCAAGTGGTGCCTGGCGCATCACAAGGAGAGCTTCCTCTACGAGCGCTTCGACGAGATCACCGAGATCATGAAGGCCTATGACATCGCCTATTCATTGGGCGACGGCCTGCGCCCCGGCAGCATTGCCGACGCCAACGACGAGGCCCAGTTCGCCGAGCTCTACACGCTGGGCGAACTGACCAAGCGGGCCTGGGCTCAGGACGTGCAGGTGATGATCGAGGGCCCCGGCCACGTGCCGATGCACAAGATCAAGGAGAACATGGACAAGCAGCTTGCCGCCTGTGGCGAGGCGCCGTTCTACACCCTCGGGCCGCTCGTCACCGACATCGCGCCGGGCTACGACCACATCACCAGCGGGATCGGCGCGGCGATGATCGGCTGGTACGGCACCGCGATGCTCTGCTATGTCACGCCGAAGGAGCACCTCGGCCTGCCCGACCGCGACGACGTCAAGGTCGGCGTGGTCACCTACAAGCTCGCCGCCCACGCCGCCGACCTTGCCAAGGGGCATCCGGCCGCGAAAGTGCGCGACGATGCGCTGAGCCGCGCCCGCTTCGAATTCCGCTGGCGCGACCAGTTCAACCTGTCGCTCGATCCCGATACCGCCGAGCAGTACCACGACCAGACGCTCCCCGCGGAAGGCGCCAAGACCGCGCACTTCTGCTCGATGTGCGGGCCCAAGTTCTGCTCGATGAAGATCACCCAGGAAGTGCGCGACTTTGCCGCAAAGCAGAATGCCGGGGTCGATAGCTTCATCGCTGCGGACGCCTTGACCGAGGATGGGGCCGAAAAGGGCATGGAAGAGATGAGCCGCCAGTACAACGAAGGCGGGCGCGAGCTCTACATCGGCGCCGGCGGGCGCGAGCACGACTAGGCACGGAAATGGGCGGCGCACCCGCAGTGGTGCGCCGCCCACAGCCCCCGGTTTCAGGCGGTGAAGTCGCCGTCGATCTGGAGTTTCGTTTCGCTCGAGCTCGGCGGTATGGCCACCGCGGTGGGATGATAGGTCCGCGAAACGCCCGGAACCGCAATCGCCACGGTGCCGAAATCGGCGAGCAGCGGGCGCTGGTGCGCCAGCTGGCCGTTGATCAGCCCGGTAACCCCCACGCGGATCGTGACGGTCCATTTCCAGATCCTGATCTTCCAGACGAAATCGATGTTCGAAACCCTGGCCCGGCCGTAGACCTTCTGGCCCACCACATCGAGAAACAAGGCGGCGCGCCGGCCCTCGAATCGGATCCACGGGGTGGTTACCGTCACGCAGATTTCGCGGCCGAACACGCGGATGCAGCCCTTGAGCCGCGCGCGCACCGCAAAGCGCAGGCCGCTCAGCGTGAGCGGATTGCCCATCGCCACATCGGGCCGCTGCGAAAGCTCCGCTTCGACCCATTCGACGCCCGAACCCAGGCGCGACTTGAGGAAGGCCTTGGCCTTGGCTTCGAAGGCTGCATCGGCCGCCATCCGGTCGAGCACCGCCTTGACCGATTCGCTGCGATCGGAATCGATCCCTTCGGCATAAGGGGCGACCAGCGCGGACGCTTCCCTGTCTTCCTCGTCCGACAGGTACCGGTCCGAACGATGCTGCTCAAGGAACGCCTGGACCGTCGCTTCGAGCAGCGGGACGGCGTCGAAATCGGCAATTTCATCCTCGGGCGTCGAACCCGGGTCGGCATCCCATTCCATTTCGGCCTGGTCGGTGTCGGTCCGGCCCGGTTCGGGCTCTTCGATCACCTTGCTGCCCACCCGCATGCGATACGGATAGTTGAGCGAAGCGAACAGGTCGCGCGCCAGCGAAGTGTCTACGGCAAGGGTAAGGTCAGCCATGAATGTCTCCCGAATAAGGTGTTGAAGGCGCCGCTTTGATCGCACGGGTCGAAGGCCGGTGCCGTGACGGCGGTCACGCCGGGGCGATGGCACTTGCGGGCGGTTATGGTCGCATGGCAGGATCGCGCGGAACGGTCTGGCAAGGGGGCGGCTTGATGACGGGTGCGGTGGAAGCGGGTTCGATGAATGGCGCCGGGACGCAGCCGGCCGCACCGCGCGCGCCAGAGCTGCTGAGGGTCACCGCCTTCGATCGTGCGCTTGCGCTCGGCGCGGTTGTGTTGCTCGGCTGCGTGATCGCGGCGGTGATGAAGGGGCGGGCCGACTGGGCCCGGGTTCCGGCGGTGGTCTGGGCGCATCTCGGTACGATCGTGCTCGCAGTGGGGCTAACCCCTGTGATGTTGCTGCGCCGCCGCGGCGACCGGCGCCACCGCAGCCTGGGCTATGTCTGGGTTGCGGCGATGGCGATCACCGCGGTGTCGAGCCTGTTCGTGCGGCTGATCAATCCCGGCCATTTCAGTGTGATCCACGTGCTCTCGGTGTGGACGCTGATCCAGGTCCCGCTGATCGTGCTGCGCGCGCGCCAGCACGACTGGCGCCGCCACCGCGGCGCGGTGCGCGGCATGGTGCTCGGCGCGCTGCTGATCGCCGGGTTCTTCACTTTCCCGTTCAACAGGATGCTCGGACAATGGCTATTCGGATGACACGAACCGCGCGCGCCGCCGCGCTCGCCCTGGCGCTCGCCGCCATGCTCGCCGGACCGGCCGGAGCCAGGGAAAAGGCCCCGCCGCGCGGCCCCGTCTTCACCCCCTCGGACCTGCCCTATCCCTTCTCCAGCGCGGTGCGGGTGGGGGACGTGCTCTACCTCTCGGGCCAGCTCGGCGCGGACGACAGCGGCAAGGGCGTGGTCCCCGGCGGGATCGAGCCTGAGACGAGGCAGATGTTCGCCCGCATCGGCAAGACCCTCAGCCAGCACGGCCTGAGCTTCGACAATGTGTTCAAATGCCAGGTCTTCCTCGCCGACATGGCCGACTGGCCCAAATTCAACGCGATCTACGCGGGGTACTTCAAGAAGGGCCGGTACCCGGCGCGCTCGGCGATGGGGGTGAACGGGTTGGCGCTTGGCGCGAGGGTGGAGATGGAGTGTTGGGCCTGGGCTGGGGGGTGAGCGCCGCGGCGAGGATTAGGCCCCGCCGCTTACGCCAAGGATTTCGCCGGTGATCCAACGCGCATCGTCGCTGGCAAGGAATGTGACGGCGAGCGCGATGTCGTCCGGATGGCCGACCCGGCCTAGCGGGGTCTGCGCGACGATCTGGTTGGCGAAGTCCGATCCTTCGACAATTCCGGCGGTATCGGTGCCTTCGGTGGCGGTCATTCCCGGCGAGACCGCGTTGACGCGGATCCGCTTGGGCCCGAGTTCGGTGGAGAGCACCCGGGTAATCGCGTCGACCGCAGCCTTGCTGGCGGTGTAAAGCGATGCTCCGGGCATCTTCATCCGCGTGATGTTCGACGAGATGTTGATCACGCTCGCTCCTTCGCCAAGGTGAGGAACCGCCGCCTTGGTCACATTGAATAGGCCGAGAACATTAATACCGAACATGCGGTGATACTCGAGCGGATCGAACGCCTCGATCGGTGCAAAGGTATAGACCCCGCTGTTGTTGACCACCACATCGAGCCGGCCGAACTGCTGGATCGCCGCATCGACCAGCTGCTGCGCCTGATCGGGGTTTGCCACGTCGGCACCCACGGCGACCGCGCGGCCGCCAGCTGCTTCGATCGCTGCAACGACTGCATCAGCCCCTTCGCGGCTGCTCGCGTAGTTGACGATCACCGCGGCGCCTTGCGCTGCCAAGGCCTTTGCCGCGGCCGCGCCAATGCCCTTCGAAGCGCCGGTTACCAATGCTACCTTGCCGTCCAATCGTGCCATGTCATCTATCCTTCTGTTTGCGCGGGCCGTCACCATGGCGGCATTCGTGCGATAGTTCGGAAATATGGAACTATTGAACTCGTCTGCAAGGGGACCTATGTGAATTTTTGTCATGCGCCCCTTTGTTCACCCCCCGATCGAAACAATCGCGCCCGAGGCGATCCTGCACGCGTTGTCCGATCCAGAACGCGCGCGGATTTATGCCGAAATCGCCGGCCTGGGGTGTGTGCAGGGTTGCGCCAAGCTCGCCGACACGGGAGAGCGGGTGATCCCAAAGTCATCGCTGTCGCAGCATTTCCGCGTGCTGCGCGAGGCTGGCCTGATCCGCTCGGAACGCCAGGGTGTCGAGATGCACAATTTTCCGCGTTGCGCCGAACTGGAGCAGCGGTTTCCCGGTTTGCTGAAAGCGATAATGGCGGCCTATGGCGGAACCGAAGCGGCCGATCCGCGGCCGCCGCGATGAATAGAACCGGCGGATCAAACCGCGATTAGCGTTGAAGCGGATGCGATGACCGGAGAGGCCGCTACTTGCAGTTCTGCCGCGTCAACCTGGCAACCGGCAGACCCGCATCGCTGCCGGGCACAAGTTTATCGACCAGCTGCCGCAATTCCCTGGGAGTCGTGCTTCCAGCTATTACTTCGTGGTACCCAATCCCGGCCCGGCGCAGTGCTTCCTTCTTGATCGCATCGCGGGCCGCAGCGTTGCCTTGGTGGTGACCGGTGCCTTGGTATTCAATCGCATGGCGGGCGCGGCAGTGGGCATCGACGAGCAGCAGGTCGACCCGCTTCGAATTGATGCAGCCATAAGCCCGTGCATCGGCAGAAGCGATGAATTCGCCGACGGACACTTGCGCCATCACCTGCCAGCTCGGATTACGCGCCATGACAAGCCTATCCAGCTCGGCAAAGACGCGGGCCTCAGCCTTGTTGAGTAGCGGGCGCGGATTGAATTCTGCGGCCATCACCACGCGGAGCTGATCGGCGGCGTCGACCAGGCTGCGTTCAGTTGCGCCTTCGATCGGCACCACCTTTGAACCATTCCTAAATCCACTGCCGTGGGACGGCGCGCCGCCGCGACGCTGCCAATACGCGCGCCACTTGGCTCGTTCCTGATTGGCGACGAACCGTTCGACACCCATGCCGCAAGCAGCACCCAGCGCGAGTACGACTGCAAGCAGCCAGGGTTTGTCAATCAAGGCGATCAGCTCAGGCGGCACAGGCGCGCACTTTAACGCTGCTTGGCTTAGATCGGGTAAATGGGGATGGCGGCGGAGGTTGACTGGGCCTGGGTCGCCGCCCCGTTTGGCGCATCGCCCGCACTCCCCGTCGCTCGGTTGGTGCCAGCCCTGCGCGGCTGCGGCACAGCACTGGGCCATGAGGGATCGAATCGTTCGATGGGCGGGGCCGCTGTTCGCGGCAGTGGTGCTGTGTGCGGGGCCGGGACTGGCGGGATCTCGGACCGATCGCAGCGCGCCGAAGGCCGATGCCAGGCCTTCGGCCAAGGCTGACACCAAAGCCGCGGCCCCCGCACCGCCGATCGCCAGGGGGCGGCTGTTCGCGGTCGTGCTTGGGCCGGGTGCGGCGTGGAAGAAGGGGCAGCCGTTCAAGGGCCCCGGGCTCGATCAGCACCGCGCCTACTGGAAGGGACTGCATGCCGAAGGCCGGGTTGCTTCCGCAGGGCCGCTGGGGGATCGTTCGGGCCTCGCGCTCATCCGGGCGAAGAACCAGAAAGAGGCCGACGCGCTGATTGCCGCCGATCCGGCGGTCAAGGCGCGGGTGCTCGCCGAGGTGGCGCGGCCCTATAGCGCCGACTTGGTGAGCGCGCCGGTGCTGGTGGGCAAATAGCCGGCGCAGATAGTGAGCGAGTGTCCGGCCCACCCCGGCAAAGCCCGGAACGTATTGGCTTATCCATGCGTTAGAAGGCGGGGCGGCGCTAGGAGACTGCCTGATGTCCGCGAAACTGATCCTCCCCGTTCTTGCCGCCGCAACGATGGTATCCGGGTGCGCCACCTATGGCCGCAGCTATGACGATCAGTATCCGTATGGGTACTACGATACGTCTTATTATAACCAGTACGGTACATACGACTGGAACAATCCCGATCCGCGCTATAACGGGTACTATCCCGAGCATTACTACCGCACCGACCGCTACCGCGAATATCGCCTGAGCGACAACGACCGGGTCTATCGCGGCAATGACGGGCGCTATTACTGCCGCCGCAGCGACGGCACGACCGGGCTGATCGTCGGCGGGATCGCCGGCGGGGTGCTGGGCAACATCATCGCTCCGGGCGGTTCCAAGACGCTGGGTACGATCCTTGGCGCGATCGGCGGAGGCGCCGTGGGCGCGGCCGCGGATTCAGGCGTGCGCTGCCGCTGACCTCCCGGTCCACCGCGATCCTACGCGGGAGGGGGTGCCCTTGTGGCGCTCCCTCCCCGACTATTTCAGGCCGGCGCAGATTGAAATGGAGGGAAGAGGCGGGGACAGAACGCAGCAAAAGCCGCTCAGGTTTGGGGCTGTTCGGCCTCGGCCAGATCCGCAGCAGGCCCCGCCGGTTCATCGACAGCGACCTGTTCCAGCTCCCGTCCCTCGTGCTGGGCCGCAAGGTCACGCTCCGGCCCCGGTTGGTCATAGCCCACCGGCGGCAATTCGCGCGGCATGGCCCATTTGGCCATCCGCTGGCGCTCGGCTTGCTCGGACACGGCAAGCCACTGCGGCGAATAGGTCACCGGATAGGAATCGGGGCCGCCAGCCACGCGGTCCTCGCCCGGATACGAGGTGATTTTCGGCTGGCCCAGGGCTTCAAGCTGCCCGTTGGGCGCGGTCGTCATGCTGGTGGGCACCAGTGCGCTGACCGCCGTCCCAAGCACCACGCCGAAACCGGCCACAGCGGCCAGATGGGCTGCGGGCCGGGCTGTGCGGCGGGCTGGGCGGGGCATTCCATCTCTCCGTTGGCGTGGCTTGCAACCAACGACGATACGGGGACTTGGTTCCGCCGCTTGACCTGCGTCTCCCGCCGCCTACCACTGGCAGGACAGGGAGGCGGCGATGGAGGGAATGGGCAAGTGGCGCGCGATGCTGGCGGCGGCAGCGCTGTACAATCTGGTCATTGGCGGGGCTGCATTGATAGCCCCCGGGGCGAGCGTGGATGGCCGGGTCGCCGCCTTGCTGGTCGTCTGTTTTGGGCTGGTCTACGCTCTGGTTGCGCGTGATCCGCTGCGGCTTGCCCCCGTGCTTTGGGCCGGGGTGCTGGGCAAGCTGGGGGTGATTGCGCTGGTCTGGCCGGAAGTGCTGGCTGGCCGCGCCGCGCCGGGGACGGGTACGATCCTGGCCGGTGACGCGGTGTTCACAGTGCTGTTCGTGGTCTTTTTACTGACCGCGGCAAGGAAACAGCCCTAGCAGTCGCGATTGTCCAAGTTTGTCCGCCGCCGGTGAAGCATGGAACCTTCGCTGTGTGGATTTGGGGGTAATGTCCTTATGCGGCTGCGGCCTGGTATTATCGTTTGCGCTGTGATGGCGGCGTCCGGAATGGGATTGGGTTCGGTGCCCGCTGGGGCGCAAAACAGGGACTTCTGGGTGATGCAGCTGCGTTCCGCGCATGCTGATGTGAACCGGTCGGTCGAGCGGGTGGAAGACCTTCACCAGCAGCTCCGCCAGGTTGGCGACAATGCCACGGGCTGCCGCCTTTCGCGATCGCTGCGCGGATCGCTATCCGATCTGCAGATCCACGCCGAGAAGCTGGCGGGGATTTATGCGCAACTGGGCAATGACGACGCGCACCGCAGCGCGGTCGACATGCACAACGCCGCGCTTGAGGAACGCCACCGGCTTGAAGGCGGCATCCTGGTCAAGTGTGCTGAACTTGGCCTCTAGCGTTCAGGCCGGCTGCCTCGTGCACCCGCAAAGGGCCAGTCTGTAACCCCGCTCACCCACAGGGCAAGCCACACCAGCACCGGTTGCAGGGCAAGCCGCGGGGCGTGATACCACCAGCCAAGCGCAGTCCCGCCAATCGCGATGTGGTTCAGCGCATGGTTGATGTTCGCGGGGAACACGCACACCGCATAGAGCGCAAGGCCGATTCCCGCCGCGCGGCGCAGGCGCGGGACGAGCGCCAGCGCGAAACCTCCGGCCAGCTCTGCCATGCCGGTCAGGGCGATCACCGACTCCGGATATGGCACCCAGCGCGGGGTGATCGCCAGAAAGCCCGCAGGGGACCGCAGATGCAGGATGCCGGCCGCAAAATAGGCTGCG
Source organism: Novosphingobium sp. (assembly GCA_046063295.1). Classification (GTDB taxonomy): domain Bacteria; phylum Pseudomonadota; class Alphaproteobacteria; order Sphingomonadales; family Sphingomonadaceae; genus Novosphingobium. The sequence goes on along the minus strand of JBJTMA010000108.1, from coordinate 16,231 downwards.
GCAAGCAGCCAGCGTAGGACGGCGCGGGGCCGCGACTGCGCCATCCGGTCAGCGCTTGCGGACAAATTCGGCGCGCAGCACCAGGCCCTTGATGCCGGGATACTTGCAGTCGATCTCCTGCGCATCGCCGGTCAGGCGGATCGACGGGATCACGGTGCCTTGCTTGAGCGTTTGCCCGGCGCCCTTCACGGTAAGATCCTTGATCAGGGTCACCGCATCGCCATCGGTCAGCAGGTTGCCCACGGCATCGCGCACCTCGACCTGCGACTCTGCTGCGCGCTTGGCGGCAAGCTCGCTCGCAGGCAGCCACTCGCCGCTGTCTTCATCGTAGACATAATCTTCGTTCTCGTCGCTCACCGATGGCGCTCCTTTGGCTGCGTCCTTGGCAGATAGGCGGGGGTTTGGCCAGTTCGCGCTATTTACGTGCCGCGCGGCGCCGGTAGGTTGCGGGGATGGAACAGACGATAATCCGCCTTGGACCGGAACAGCGCGATGCCGCGGTCGCCACACTCGCCGCCGCGTTCCAGGACGATCCTGCGATCGCCTACATGATGCCCGATCCGGCGATCCGGCCGCGCCGATTGACCCGGCTCTACCGCTGGATGTTTGCCGAGCACCTCAGGAACGGGATCGTGCTTGGTACCCCGGGGTGCGAGGTGGTTACCTTGTGGAGGCCGCCGGGTGCGGTGCACCTGCACGAGCCGATCTGGCATCCCGGCGCTATTCGCTTCGTGCCCATTTTCGGACGCCATATCCCTCGCGCGATCCGTCTGGACGATGCCATTCGCGCGCACCTGCCCGCCGATGAGAGCTGGCATTACCTCCGTATCGCCGGGGTCCGACCCGATGCGCAAGGCAAGGGGCTTGGCGGACGGGCGATCCGTGCCGGGCTTGCGGAGGCAGCCAGGCTTGGAGTGCCGGCGGTGCTCGAGACTGCGACCCCTAGCAACGTCGGGCTTTACCAGCGCCTGGGTTATGACGTGGCGAGCGAATGGTACGTGCCCAAAGGCGGGCCGAAGTTCTGGACGATGACCAACCTGGCACCCGCGCAATAGGCGCAAGTTCGCGCCAAAGCGCACCCTTCCCAAGGTGAACGCGGCTTAACCGGAAACGCGCACGGGGTTATAACCATCGCTGCCGATCCTGAAGCAATCCAACGGATGCAGCCCGTGGCGGCGGGCAGGACGGCATGGGAGGGAAAATCATGGTCACGCGCCTTGCGGCCGCGGCGGCGCTTGCCGTCTGCCTGGCTGGCTGTTCGCACAACAACCATCTCAATCAGACTTCGGCGGCGGCGCGCCCGGCACCCCGGCCACAGGCGCTGGGCGCGATCCCCGCCCGGCCCGCTGCGTCGGTCTGGCACCTGCGTGCCGGGCTGAATGTTGCGGCGCTTACCTGCAAGGGGCGGGGACGGGTATCGGTGCGCGGGCCATATGGTGAGGTTCTAAGCCGCCACCGCGCGTTGCTCGCGGCGGCTTACAGCGCTGAGCAGCAGCGCCAGGGCAACGGGTTCGATCATGCCGAAACCCGGCTCTACAACCGGTTCTCCAACCAGCGCGATCCAGCGCGGTTCTGCCGCGACGCGGCAAGCGTGGCGCGGCGAGCGGCGGCCATGGATTCGGTCACGCTTGCCGCCAATGCAGGGAACCTGCTGGGCGAATTGCGTTAGGCGGTCTTGCTCACTGGACAGCGTTCGATAGGCTGGCGCCTTCGAACCACTGAGGGGAGGAATTGATGACCAATCCACGCGCCATGATCCAGACGATGATTTCGCTCGCTTCGGCCTCGCTGGGCCTGGTGGCCGCGCTTGCCTGGAACGAGGCTATCAAGGCCACCCTTGCCAAGCTGGGGCTGGGCGACGAACTGTCGGGCCTCTACGCCTACGCCATAATCGCCACGGTGATCGCTGTGGTTGTGCTGGTCGCGCTCGGCAGGATTGCTGCCAAAATCGGCGGAGAAGCCGCGTTCGAACGCGAGGCCGAGGGTTAGGCGCTTCAGGTCGCCGAAGCAGCCGGTGCAACCGTTTCGGCAGCCTGGCCGGACTGCTTGGGTCCGCCCGATCCGATCAGCCAGACCGCCGCGTAGAGCACGACAACCAGCGCAAGGCTGAGCATCAGCACATAGCGCACCCCCATGCCGGTCTTGCCGCTGCGGGCCTCTTCGGTGCCGAGGTGTACTTCGTCGCCCTGTCGTTCCATGTCGCGTTCTCCTGCGCTGTCTCGACGCTTCAACGCGCGGACGGGGACCGGGTTCCGCTGGGCATCTCGACCGCGCCCTTATCGCGCGCTAGGCTTGCCCGAATTATCGAGGGATATCCAAAATGCGCCGACTTGTGCTTGTTCTTGCTGCCTCAACCAGCCTTATGGCCGCTTCGCTCTCCGCGGCACCGGCGCGGACGCCGGAGCAAATCGCAGCGGCTGCACTCGCCGCAGCGCCGGTGTGGGATGGGCACAACGACGTTCCCGAACAATTGCGCGACCGCCGCAAGGATGTGCTCGGTACCTTTGATTTCCGCGATACAACCCGCGAACTGGGTGAGGACAAGTGGAACGCGGGTGGCGGCAGCGGCAAGCCCGACCCGATGCAGACCGACCTGCCGCGCTTGCGTCAGGGCAAGGTCGGCGCGCAGTTCTGGTCGGTCTATGTCTCGGCGAACCTGACCGACCAGCAGGCGGTCCAGGCCACGCTCGAGCAGATCGACGTGATGAAGCGGATCATCGCGCGCTATCCGAACGATATGCAGTTCTGCACTGACACTGCCTGCGTCACCGATGCGTGGAAGCATGGCAAGATCGGCAGCCTGCTGGGCATGGAAGGCGGGCATTCGATTGGCGGATCGCTGGGCGTCTTGCGCCAGATGTATGCGCTGGGCGCGCGCTATATGACGCTGACCCATTTCAAGAATACCGCCTGGGCCGATAGCGGCACCGATGCTCCCGCGCACAACGGGCTGACCCCGTTCGGCAAGGACGTGGTGCGCGAAATGCAGCGGCTCGGCATGCTGGTCGATCTGAGCCACGTCAGCCAGAAGACGATGCTCGATGCGATGGATGTCGCCGGTGCGCCGGTGATCTTCAGCCATTCCGGCGCGCAAGGGGTCAACCCGCACGCCCGCAATGTGTCGGATGCGGTGCTGGACCGGTTGAAGCTCAACGGCGGGGTGGTGATGGTCAACTTCTACCCCGGCTATGCCAGCCCGGCGCTGTTCGACTGGAATGTGGGCCGCGCGGGTGAAGAAGCGCGGCAGAAGGCGCTGCACCCTGACCGGCCCGACCTGACCGCCGCGGCGCTAAGCGCCTGGGACAACGCCCACCCGCGTCCGGCCGCTACCGTTTCAACCATCGCCGATCATATTGACTACATCGTCAAGCGGATCGGAATCGACCATGTCGGGCTCGTCTCCGACTTCGACGGCGGTTCGACCGGCATCGAAGGCCTGCCCGACGTTTCGGCCTATCCTGCGCTGTTCGTCGAACTGGCCCGGCGCGGCTATTCGCAGGCCGACCTGCAAAAGATCGCCAGCGGCAACATCATGCGGGTGCTGAAGGCCGCCGAAGCCTATGCCGCGGCGCACCGCGCCGATCCGCCGATTGAAAGCCCGACGAGCTTCTGATGGCAGCCGGCACGCAAGACTTCGTCTCCGATCCGCGTAACGAAGGCATTCTGATTTCGGTCAACGGCGTGCTTGTGCCGCGGGCACAGGCGGTGGTGTCGGTGTTCGATTCGGGCTTCATGCTGGGTGACGGGGTGTGGGAGGGGCTGCGCCTCTACAACGGCCGCTTCGCGTTTCTGGATGCCCACCTTGACCGGCTCTATGAGGGCGCGAAGGCGATCATGATGGACATCGGGCTGACCCGGGCCGAGCTGACCGCGCGGCTTGATGACGTGATCGATGCCAACGGGATGCGGGATCAGGCCGGGGTGCATATCCGCCTGATGGTCACGCGCGGGATTCGCTCGACTCCCTACCAGGACCCGCGGGTGGTGATCTCGCCCGCGACGATAGTGATCATCCCCGAATACAAGCAGCCGCATACCGAAGTGGTCGAACACGGAATCACGCTGTTTACGGTCCATGTCCGGCGCGGCGATCCGGCAGTGCAGGACCCGAAGCTCAATTCGCACTCGAAGCTCAACTGCATCACCGCCTGCATCCAGGCGACCCAGGCCGGGGCCAACGAAGGGCTGATGCTCGATCCTCACGGCTTCGTCGCGACCTGCAATTCAACCCATTTCTTCATCGTCCGCAAGGGCGAGGTGTGGACCTCGAGCGGGGACTATTGCCTCGGCGGGATCACCCGCGCCAACGTGATCCGGGTGTGCCGCGAGGCGGGCATTCCAGTCTTCGAGAAGAACTTCTCGCTGACCGAGGCGCACGGGGCGGATGAGGCTTTCGTCACCGGCACCTTCGCCGGGGTTGTGCCGGTGACAGAGATCGACGGGCGCAAGATCACCGAGGGACGCGGACCGATGGTCGAGCGGCTGCAGCAGCTCTACCAGGCGCTGATGGACCGGGACTGCGCGGCTTGACGGTGCGGATCGCCATGTGGTCGGGACCGCGCAACATCTCGACCACGATGATGCGCAGCTTTTCCGCGCGGAGCGACTGTGCGGTGAGCGACGAGCCGTTCTACGGCGCGTTCCTCAAGGAAACCGGCGCCGATCACCCCATGGCCGCCGAAGTCATCGCCGACGTGGACTGTAACTGGCAAAGCGTCGCCGATGCGATGCGCGGGGCCGCGCCGGGCGGCAAGGCGGTATGGTATCAGAAGCACATGCCGCACCACATGGAAGGTCCGGTCTCGATCGCCGACTTTCCGGGCCACGTCCATGCCTTCCTCATCCGCGAACCCGAGCGGGTGATCGCCAGCTACGGGGTAAAGCGCGGCGCGGCGAAGTTCGAGGACCTGGGCTATGACCGGCTGCTCGAATATTTCGAATGGGCTGTGGCAAAGGGCATGGACCCGCCAGTGGTGGACACCACCGCGTTCCTGGCCGATCCCGTCGGCAAGCTTGAACGGCTCTGCCAGCGGCTGGGCATCGCGTGGGATCCCGCCATGCTGCAATGGCCCGCAGGCATCCACCCCGAGGACGGGATCTGGGCCAGCCATTGGTATGACAAGGTTGCCGCATCGACCGGTTTCGGCGGGGCTCCCGGCCCCGCGCCGGTGCTGTCGGGCAAAGCCGCGGAGCTCGCCGACCGCTGCCGCCCTTACTACGATGCGATGCGCCGGCGGGCGATTTGACCGGCCTGTGGGCTACCGCGCCGGAACCAGCCTGATCTCGTAAAGCGAAGGCCATTCCTTGCCGGTCACGTAGATCTTGCCCTTGGCCGCATCGAACGCGATGCCGTTGGCGACCTGGTCAGGACCGAACGTTCCTGCATCGCGGTGCAGTTCGGTCAGGTCGATGATCCCCTTGACCTTGCCGCTCACCGGATCGATCCGCGCGATATAGTCGGTCATCCAGATGTTGGCCCAGACTTCGCCGCGGATCCATTCCAGTTCGTTGATCTGCTTCAGCGGGCGGCCATTCACGGTCACCTTGAGCGTGCGTTTCACGGTGAATCTCGCGGGATCGACGAAGCGCAGCACATCGGTGCCGTCGGACATGATCACCTCGCGCCCGTTGCTGGTCAGCGCCCAGCCTTCCCCTTCGTAGGCAAAGGTGCCCAGCTTCCTGAAGGTCTTGCGGTTCCAGCGATAGCCGACGCGGTTCTGCCAGGTCAGGCTGAGGATCTGCCCTTGCCAGGGCACGATGCCCTCGCCGAATTGCGGTGGCGGAATGGCGACAGAGCGCAGTACCTTGCCGCTCGCAAGATCGACCTGCCTTACCGAGGAGCGACCCAGTTCACCGGTGCTTTCGAACAGTTCGCCGCGATCGATGAACAGGCCTTCGGTGAAGGCGCGCGGATCGTGGGGGTAGCGCTTGACGATCTGCGCCGCCTCGATGGTCGGTTCGTCCTTCGGCGCGGGGGTTTCAGCTGCGGGCGCAACCGCGAGCAGCAGCGGCAGCAGCGAGGCGAAACGCGCGATCATCAATCGCGCAGCAGGTCGTTGATGCCGGTCTTGGCGCGGGTCTGGGCATCGACCTGCTTGATGATCACCGCGCAGGCCAGCGAGGGACCGGGCGTGCCGTCGGGCAGGGGCCTCCCCGGCATCGCGCCGGGAACCACTACGCTATACGGCGGGATGTGGCCGGTGATGACTTTGCCGGTATCGCGGTAGACGATCTTGCTGGTGGCGGTGATGAACACGCCCATCGCGACCACGCAGCCTTCACCGACGATGACCCCTTCCACGATCTCGCTGCGCGCGCCGATGAAGCAGTTGTCGCCAATGATGGTGGGGTTGGCCTGCATCGGTTCGAGCACCCCGCCGATCCCGGCGCCGGCCGAGATGTGGCAATGCGCGCCGACCTGCGCGCAGCTTCCCACCGAAGCCCAGTTATCGATCATCGTGCCATTGCCCACATTGGCCCCGATGTTCACAAAGCTGGGCATCAGCACCACGTTCTTGCCGATATGCGCGCCGCGGCGCGCGATCGCCCCGGGAACCGCTCGGATTCCGGCGGCGCGGAAGCGGTCCGCATCCCAGCCGGTGAACTTCAGCGGCACCTTGTCGAACGAGGGGGCGCCGGCCGAGCCATAGTCCATCACCGCGTTGTCGTTGAGGCGGAACGACAGCAGCACTGCCTTCTTGAGCCACTGGTTGACCTGCCAGCCGCCGTTGCCATCGGGCTCGGCCACGCGGGCCTGGCCGCTGTCCAGCAGCGCCAGCGCGGCATCAACGGCATGGCGCACGTCGCTGCTGTCGGGCGTCACGCTGTCTCGTGCGTCCCAGGCTTGTTCGATCTGCGCGGCTAGTTCAGCGGACATTGATTGTATTCTCCTCGCGGCGCGGCACCCGCGAATTGCGCGACTATCGCCACTCGTAAAACCGGGCAAGCGAACGCATCGCCTATAGTGAAAGAAATTTGCCGTTAAGCATAGCCGTGGCAAAAGAAGGCAAGATTGGCGAGGCTTGTCTCGCAAAGGGATCGCTCGCATGTCCAAACCGGTTCTTTTCGAAGCACGCCTGCACATGGTTGCGGCGCTCCTGTCATTCGGCCTGGTCGCCGGTTGCGGCGGCGGTTCGGTGGGCAGCACGCCCGCTCCGGTCCCGACGCCAGCGCCGGTGCCGGTGCCGACCCCGACGCCCACTCCCACGCCGACCCCAACCCCGACTCCGACGCCGACACCCTCCTCGTCCTTTCTTACCAGCGAATACAACCGGTCGACCGGGCCCAGCCAGCACGGCGCGATTTCCGCCTGGTCGGCAGGCGCCACCGGCCGCGGGGTGACGATCGGCATCGTCGATACCGGGATCGACCAGACCAGTCCCGAATTTGCGGGCCGCATCAGCGCGGCTTCGGCCGATGTCGCGGGCAGTCGCGGGCTGACCAATCCCGACAGCGATCACGGCACCAACGTGGCGATGGTGGCGGCGGCGGCGCGCGACAATACCGGGATCATGGGCATCGCCTTCGATTCCACGATCGCGATGTTCCGCGGCGATACGGTGGGCAGCTGCGCCACTGCCGTGCCCAGCGATCCGAAAAGCGGCTGCACCTTTTCCGATACCAACATCGCCGCCGGGGTGAATGCCGCGGTGGCATCGGGGGCGAAAGTCATCAACCTGTCGCTCGGCGGATCGTCGCCCAATTCGGTCCTGCGCGCGGCCATCGCGAATGCGGCGGCAAACGGCGTGGTGGTGGTCATTTCGGCGGGCAACGACGGGGATTCTACCGATCCCGCGGTCGATCCCAACAATCCCGATCCCTTCGCGGCGGGCCTGCGCGCTGCAGGCAATGGCAATGTCATTATCGCCGGCTCGGTCGATGCCAACAACATCATTTCGGGTTTCAGCAACAAGGCCGGGACCGAGCAAAGCTGGTTTCTGGCCGCGCGGGGCGAACGCGTTTGCTGCGTGTACGAAAACGGCGTGCTCAAAGTCGTGACCAACCCCGATGGGTCGAAGTCCGCTTACGTCTTTTCGGGAACCAGCTTTGCCGCGCCGCAGATTGCCGGGGCGGCGGCGCTGCTGCGCCAGGCCTTCCCCAATCTTACCGCGGCGCAAGTGGTCGACCTGTTGCTGCGCACGGCAAGCGATGGCGGTGCGGCGGGCACCGATCCGATCTATGGCCGGGGCATCCTCAACATTGCGAGCGCCTTCGCGCCGCAAGGCACGACCAGCCTGGCCGGATCGACAGTGGCCATTCCGCTGGGCGATACCACGGTCGTCACCTCGGCACCGATGGGCGATGCGGGGGCCAGGGCAAGCAGCTTTGGCGCGATCGTCCTCGATGGATACCAGCGCGCCTACTACTACAACCTCGGTGCCGAAGTTCGCAGCGCCCAGATCCAGCCCAAGCTTGCACCGGCGCTAAACGGCAAGGTGCGCACCATAGCGGCCGGCACCGACAAGCTCTCGTTGTCGTTCTCGGTCGATGCCAGCGACCGGACCGAGCGGTTGCCGTGGCAAGGCATGCTGCGTTTGAGCATGGCTGATGCGCAAGCGGCCAGGGTTCTTGCCGGACAGGTCGTCGCCCGGATCGCCCCGGATGCAAAGATCGCTTTCGGCTTCGCGCAGGGCGCAGATGGACTGGTTGCGCGGCTTCAGGGGCAAGAGCAGCCCGCCTTCCTGATCGCGCGAGCGCCGGGGGATGACCAGGGCTTCGGGCAGGATGACGTGATTTCGGCGGCATGGCGCAAGCAGCTGGGCAGCTGGGGCGTGGCCGCCAGTGCCGAGCACGGCTCGCCGGTCACGGCGGCGCCGGCCTGGTCATCGATCAGCGGTCTCGATCAGCGGCGTTATGGCAGCGCGGACCGTTATGGCCTGTCGGTTGACCGCGCCGTCGGAGACCTGCGGTTGGCTCTGGGTGCAAGCTGGCTCAATGAACATCATTCGATCCTTGGAGCCCGCCTTGCCGACGGATTCGGCGGCAGCGGCGCGGACAGCATGTTCCTGGACGCGAAGGGCCGATGGGAACCGGCAAGCGGATGGCAGCTCGGCGCGCAGCTGCGCGGCGGCATGACCAATCCGCGCAGCGGCGGCTCGATCGCACCCGGCGGGCGGATGTATACCTCCGCCTGGTCGTTTGACGCGGCGCACACCGATGTGTTCAAGCCGGGCGACTGGCTGGGCCTGCGCATCTCGCAGCCGCTGCGGGTCGAAAGCGGCGGCATCGCGCTCAACCTGCCGGTCGACTACAGCTACACGACCTTGCAACCGACCTTTGCCCGGTCGGTGCTCAACCTTACGCCGCGCGGGCGCGAGGTCGATGCCGAGCTTGCCTGGCGCGGATCGCTGTGGACCGGCGCCGCCATGTTCAGCCTGTTCTACCGCACCGATCCGGGGCACTACGCGAGCTTGCCCGATGACAAGGGCGTAGCGCTCACCTGGAGCAAGAGTTTCTAAGTCTGGTGTTGCAAGGAAATGCCGGACGGCATTTCCGCAACGGCGTGAGCCGGGAAATTACGCTCCCGCTTTCACCGCGTATTCCCAGGCGCGCTCGGCGAGCGGCTTGACCCGTTCGCTTTGCTCCTTGGCGTGGCTCGAGCTGGCGGTCCCGTCGATCACGCGCTTCTTGATACCTTGGAGAATGCCGGTCAGCCGGAAGAAGTTGTAGGCGAAGTACCAGTTCATGTCGGGCACGCTGTCGCGCTTGGTGGCGGCGCAATAGCGCTCGACCACTTCGTCCAGCTCGGGGATGCCAAGCTCCTTGCGGTTGAGGTCCGCGACGCCCGAACGGCCGCCGTTGTCGGTGACCCAGGCCATGGCGACGTAAGTGAAGTCCGCCAGCGGATCGCCCAGCGTCGAAAGCTCCCAGTCGAGCACCGCGAGCACCTCGGGCCGGTCATGCGCGAAGATCATGTTGTCGATGCGGTAATCGCCGTGAACCACGCTGGTGCGGGTCTGCTCGGGCATGGTCGCGGGGAGCCACTCGATCAGCCGCTCGACCTCGGGGATCGTCTCGGTTTCGGCAAGCTTGTACTGCTTGGTCCAGCGGTCGATCTGGCGGCCGAAGTAGTTGCCCGGCTTGCCGAAATCGCCGAGCCCAGCCTTCTCGATGTCGACCTCGTGCAGCGCGGCAAGCGTATCGATCATCGCGTTGTAGGTGGCACGGCGATAATCGGGGCTGTCCTTGGGCATGGCACCGTCCCAGATGGTGCGGCCATCGACCATGCCCATCACGTAGAACCACGATCCGACCACAGAATCGTCGGTGCACAGGCCGTATTGCGGTGCGACCGGGAAGCCCATCGTCTGAAGGCCCGCCTGGACCTTGTGCTCGCGGTCGACCGCGTGGGCCGAAGGGAGCAGCGGGCCGAAGGGTTTGCGGCGGAGCACGTAGTTCCCGCTTTGCGCGGCGATCTTGTAGGTCGGGTTCGATTGCCCGCCCTTGAACTTGGTCAGGTGCAGCGGGCCTTCGAACCCGGCAACATTGGCCGCCATCCATTTGGCGAGCTTGCCCTCGTCGAGCTTGTCCGCGCCTTCGGGTTCGACCGTGCCGACAAAGGCTTCCTCGGCGTTGATCGCGTCGCTCATGCTGTGCCCTTTACTGGTCGAACACGATCACGCTGCGCGCAGCGGTCGCCGATTTCATCGTCTCGAAACCCTCGTTGATCTTCTCGAGCGGGATGCGTTCGGCGATCAGCGTGTCGAGGTCGAGCAGCCCGCGCATGTAGAAATCGACGAGCCGCGGCATGTCGACCGGGAAGTGGTTCATCCCCATGATCGCGCCCTGCAGCTTCTTGCCCGAGAGCAGGTCCATCGCGCTGAGCCCGACCGAATGGCTGAGCGGCATCATGCCAAGGATCGTCGCGGTCCCGCCGCGGCGCAGCGAGCGTACGGCGAGTTCGCCCGAGGCCGGACGACCGACCGCCTCGATCGCGTGCTGGACCCCGCCCTTGGTGATCTCGACGATCTGTTCGGCGGCATCGTTGGCCAGGGCGTCGACGGTGTGGGTTGCGCCCAGCTTCATCGCCAGTTCGCGCTTTTCAGGCATCGGATCGGCGGCGATGATCTTGCCCGCGCCGGCGATCTTGGCGGCGTTGATCGCGGCGAGGCCCACTCCGCCGCAGCCGACCACCGCGACGGTTTCACCCGGGGTGACCTTGCAAGCGTTGAAAATGGTGCCGGCACCGGTGGTGACCGCGCAGCCGATCACCGAGGCGCGGTCCAGCGGCATTTCGGGGTCGATCCGGGTGCAGGCATGCTCGTGGATAAGCATCTGCTCGGCAAAGGCCGAAAGGTTGAGCATCTGCGCAACCGGCTGGCCATCGGGACGGGTCAGGCGCGGGGCATCGCCCGGCGCGCGCCGCGTCTCGGCGCCGAGGCACAGCGACATGCGCCCGGTCACGCAGAATTCGCAGTGGCCGCAGAACGCCGAGAGACAGGTCACCACCGCATCGCCGACCTTTACCGTGCGTACTTCGCTGCCAACGGCCTCAACAATCCCGGCGGCCTCGTGGCCCGGCACCGCGGGCAGCGCGTGCGGGTATGTTCCTTCGATGAAGTGCAGGTCCGAATGGCACAGCCCGCAGGCGGCGGTGCGGATCAGCACCTCGTGCGGACCCGGCTTGCTGATCTGGAGCTGCTCGATTTCGAGCGGCTTGCCCGCTTGGACCAGGACTGCGGCTTTCATTGTATCGTCTCCATTCGTCATCCCGGTGAAAGCCGGGATCGCTGGCCTCATCACTGCGAGGCCGGTTGTTGAGGCCAGCGGTCCCGGGTCAAGCCCGGGACGACGCCAATTTAGCGGGCCACGCCCAGATCGCCCGAGCTGGGGCCGACATCTGCCTGCGGCGCATACTTGCCCATTTCGATCCGCGCGATTGAGCGGTTGTGGACTTCATCCGGACCGTCGGCGATGCGCAGCGTGCGCTGGCCGGCGTACATCTTCGCGAGACCGAAGTCCTCCGATACGCCGCCGCCGCCGTGGGCCTGGATCGCATCGTCGATGATCTTGAGCGCCATGTTGGGCGCCTTGACCTTGATCATCGCGATTTCGGCCTGGGCGGCCTTGTTGCCGACCTTGTCCATCATGTCCGCCGCCTTGAGGCAGAGCAGCCGCGAGCATTCGATCTCGATGCGGGCTTCGGCGATGCGCTGCTCCCAGATCGAGTGCGTGCTGATCGCCTTGCCGAAAGCGACGCGGCTGGAAAGCCGCTGGACCATCCGCGCCAGCGCTTCCTCGGCCACGCCGATCGTGCGCATGCAGTGGTGGATGCGGCCCGGCCCGAGGCGGCCCTGCGCGATCTCGAACCCGCGGCCTTCGCCGAGCAGCATGTTGCTGGCCGGGATGCGCACGTTGTTGAGCTTGATTTCCATGTGCCCGTGCGGCGCATCGTCATAGCCGAACACCGGCAGGTGGCGGACGATTTCCACCCCGGGGGCGTCGAGTTCCATCAGCACCATCGACTGCTGGGCGTGCTTCTTCGCTTCGAAATCGGTCTTGCCCATCACGATCGCGATCTTGCAGCGCGGATCGCCCGCGCCCGACGACCACCACTTGGTGCCATTGAGCACATATTCGTCGCCTTCGCGGCGGATCGAGCATTCGATGTTGGTCGCATCGGATGAGGCGACCTGCGGTTCGGTCATGAGGAAGGCCGAACGGATTTCGCCGTTCATCAGCGGCTTCAGCCACTTTTCCTTCTGCTCGCGCGTGCCGTAACGGTGCAACACTTCCATGTTGCCGGTATCGGGCGCCGAGCAGTTGAACACTTCGGATGCAAAGCCGACGCGGCCCATTTCCTCGGCGCAGAGCGCGTATTCAAGGTTGGTCAGGCCCGGACCTTCGAATTCGAAAGTATCGTCAACGTGGGCGCGGCCCGACTGCGGGGGCATGAACAGGTTCCAGATTCCCTGCGCCTTGGCGCGGGCCTTTTCCTCTTCGACCGTCTGGATCACTTTCCACCGGTCACCCTGTGCATCTTCCTTCTTGTAGTCACCCACGCGCGGGCGGACGTGGTTCTCGATGAACTGGCGAACGCGGTCGCGCCAGTAAACTTGCCGGTCGGTGGGATCGAAATCCATGGAACTGTTCCTTTCCTAATACTGTCGAGTCTCGCGATGCTCCCTGCCACTTCGCAGGCCCTGCGCCAAGGGGGTTTAAGCGATCGGTTAAGGAGCCGGGCCAAGCGGCGAGGCGAGTGCTTCTTCAAGCTTCGCCAAACGGGCAGCGTGATCGGCGCGCGTGATCGGAAAGCGCGATATGACGGCTGCGCCAATCAGACTTACCACGCCGAGCACGATCACGAAATAAAGTGCAAAATGATCGAGTATCGCCGGGGCGACCTCGCCAGGTTTGGCGCGCGATGGAAATTGCGAAAGGCTGACGATCATCCCGGCAAGAAATATCCCTACTCCGGTCGCGCATTTTTGCGTGAAGAAGTAGGCAGAAAAGAAAATGCCCTCGCTGCGTTCGCCGGTATGTTCCTGCGAAGCTTCGATGACGTCCGCTGCCATCGACTGGACCATCACGCCGACCACCACGGCCAGGCCGTTCGAAATCGCGATCAGCACAAACAGCAAGGGTATGAGGCTGGGCGAATTGTTTGTCGGGAACAGTCCGGCGAAGCGCAGCAGGTATGGGGCCAGCCCGATAACGAGCGACAAGAGCGCACAAATCACGGCGCCATTGCGTTTTTCGATCCGGCTTTGGACTAGTGCGACCAGGCCCAATGCTCCGATAACACCCACGAACAGCGCGATCGAATAGGCGATAAACCCGGCCTGGGGCATTTCCCAATAATAGGTCAGGATATAGGTCGCGGTCGAATAGCTCATGCCCAGATTGACATAATTGCACAGCGTGGAGCCAAGTACGATCAGGAAGGCGCGGTTGGAAAGGATTGCGGCGATTTTGCGCACCGTCTGCCCCAGCGGCAGATGTTCGGACGGCGCGGTCGAGAGGCGGGCGATACGGCTATGGGTCGAAAGCGCGCCAACCGTGGCTCCGATGACCATCAGCACCGCCCCGGCCCAGCCATACCTGCCATAGCCGTCAAGATTGAGCTGGCCGATCGGATAGCGGGCAGAGGGCACGAGAAACACCCCGAATGCCAGCATCAGCATTACCAGCCCGCCGACCCAGGCCAAAATGTAGCGCCACCGCGTGATCGAGGTCCGCTCGTCGTAATCGCTGCTCAGTCCGGGTACCACGGACAATGCGGGTATCTCGTAGCACGAAACCGCCGCTCGCATCAGGAAAGCGAAGCCAAGGAGGTAGAGGTAAAGCCCCGCGCCGAGCCCTTCGGGCGGGTGCCACAGCATCAGCCAGGCCGCAGCCATCGGCACGATAGCCGCGTACATCCAGGGATGACGCTTACCCCATTTGCCGTGGGTCCTGTCGCTCCAATAGCCGACCAACGGATCGACCATCGCATCGAGCAGCAGCGCGATCAGCAGGATCAGCCCGACCAATCCCGCTTCCAGGCCCATCACCTGACTGTAGAACACGAGCAACAGCACCGCGAAACCGTTGTCTTTCACCCCATAGGCGATCGAACCGAATCCGTTGCCGATCTTGACCAGCAGCGGCACCCGCTCGGCGGGCGGGATGGCCATTTCAAGGGTCATTCCGCAGTGGCCGCCTTGGCCTGCTCCTCCATTGCCAGGAGCGCGTCGAACATGCCCGGCGCTTCGGGATCCCAGCTGTGCCGCGGGCCCACGGTAATCCCGCCGTCGACGATCAGCGAGGCGCCGGTCATGAAGCTCGCAGCTTCGCTGCACAGGAATGCGACCGCGTTGGCGATGTCGTCGGGCATTCCGCTGCGCGCCACCGGCTGCGCATTGGAGGACATTTGCTTGATGAACGCCTTGGCCTGGTCGACCATCTCGTCTGGTACTTCGAGGCTGGTGGTGAAGATGTTGGTGTTGATGAAGCCCGGCTGCACCGCGTTCACCCGGATGCCGTACCGGGCCAGATCGGTTGCCGCGCACTTGGTGAGATGCAGCACGCCGGCCTTGGCGACGGCATAGGCGGTGGGCGAATAGCCCGGACCGACCGCGGCGACCGAGCTGGTGTTGACCACCGCCGCGCCCTTGCGGCCCTTCATGTAGGGCGAGGCATAGCGGATGCCCATCGCGACCGAGCGCATCAGCAGGTCGAAGGTACGGTCCCAGCCCTCGGGCTCGATCTCGTCGATCGGGGCGCGGTCGCCCCCCGCGCCGGCGTTGTTGAACAGGTAGTCGATCCCGCCCTGCTCCTTGCCCGCCTGGTCCATCAGTGCCTTGATCTGGGCGACGTCGCAGACATCGCAGGCCACCGGCACGATGTTTGCGCCCTCGGCGGCCACCGCTTTGGCGCGGTCGAGGTCGATATCGGCGGCGTAGACGGTCGCGCCTTCGCGCGCGAACAGCAGCGTCGCAGCGCGGCCGATGCCCGATCCCGCGCCGGTGATGACGGCGCACTTGCCTGAGAATCGCATGGTCTCTCCTGATCTCTGTTTTGACTCAGCTTAGGCGGGAGAGGGGCCGGGTCAACGCTCTTGGCGTTTACGCTACGGCATGCACGGCATGGCGGTCTTCGCGGAAATCCGGGCTTGCGCCGACCCGCGCCAAGCGCTTTAACCTCTCGGTTAAGAGAGGAGTCTCAGATGTCTGACCTTGATGCCTTCCGGGCCGAAATTCGCGCCTGGCTTGAACAGAACTGCCCCCCGGAAATGCGCGAACCCGTGCGCGATGAAGACGACATCTGCTGGGGTGGGCGCAAATTCAAATTCAAGAACGAGGCGCAGAAGGTCTGGCTCGAACGCTGCGTCGCCAATGGCTACACCGTGCCCGATTGGCCCAAGGCCTATGGCGGCGCCGGCATGTCTCCGGCCGAAGCCAAGATCTGGCGCGAGGAGATGAACCGCATCGGCGCGCGCCCACCACTCTCCAGCTTCGGCATCTGGATGCTGGGGCCCGCGCTCCTGAAGTTCGGGACCGAGGAGCAGAAGGTCCACTATCTCGGTCAGGTCGCGCGCGGCGAGATCCGCTGGTGCCAGGGCTATTCGGAACCGGGTTCGGGCTCGGACCTCGTTTCGCTGCAGACCTACGGCGAGGACAAGGGCGATCACTGGGTGGTCAACGGCCAGAAGATCTGGACCTCCTATGCCGACAAGGCCGACTGGATTTTCTGCCTGGTCCGCACCGACAAGGCCAACAAGTACCAAGGCATTTCCTTCCTGCTGTTCGAC
>JBJTMA010000107.1:0-18021 GCA_046063295.1 Novosphingobium sp. | reverse complement strand
GAGCCAGCCCTGCCGCGCGGTGCCTTCGATCGTACCGTCGAGGTCAAGTTCGTCGGCATTGCCTTAGCGCGCGAACCGGCGCAGCCGGCGTAGCGCGATCTTGATGTTGCGGGTACCCAGCTCGCGGGTGTTGTCGAGGTTCTGGAATTCGCGCTTCTCCCAGACCTTGAGCGCGCGCTTGTGCCTGCTCTCGCCGCCGATCCGCACGCCCTCGGGGTTGTACCCGCTGTTGCCGTAGGGCGAGGTGCCGCCGGTGCCGACCCATTTGTTGCCGCCCTGGTGACGCTTTTCCTGTTCCTCGAGCCGCTTCTTGAGCGTCTCCATGATCTCGTCCCAGGTGCCGAGCTTCTCGATCTCGGCCATTTCCTCAGGGGTGAGGAATTTTTCGGCGACGGCCTTCAACCATTCCTCGGGAATATCGACCTGTTCCTGACCGTAATTGGTCAGCAGGCCCTTGAAGACCTTGTTGAACACCTGGTCGAACCGGTCGAGCAGGCCTTCGTCCTTCACGAAGGTGGCGCGGCTGAGGTAATAGAAAGCCTCGGGCGTCTGCTCGATCACCTCCTTGTCGAGCGCCTCAAGGAGCACGAGATGCTCCTTGAAGCTCGCCCCAATCCCGGCGGCGCGCAGTTCGTCGACGAAGTTGAAGAACACCTGCCGCTCCGGCTCAGTTCTGCCGACGCGCCATGAAGGCGAGCTTTTCGAACAGCATCACGTCCTGCTCGTTCTTGAGCAGCGCGCCGTGGAGTGGAGGGATCGCCTTCGACGGGTCCTTCGACTGCAGCACGTCGAGCGGCATGTCCTCATTGAGCAGCAGCTTGAGCCAGTCGAGCAATTCGCTGGTGCTGGGCTTCTTCTTCAGCCCCGGCACTTCGCGCACATCATAGAACACGTCCATCGCCTTGGAGACCAGCGCCTTCTGGATGCCGGGGAAGTGGACGTCGATGATCGCCTGCATCGTCTCGCGGTCGGGGAACTTGATGTAGTGGAAGAAGCAGCGGCGCAGGAACGCGTCGGGCAGTTCCTTCTCGTTGTTCGAAGTGATGACCACGATCGGGCGTTCCTTCGCGGCGATCGTCTCGCGCGTTTCGTAAACGTCGAAGCTCATCCGGTCGAGTTCCTGAAGCAGGTCGTTCGGAAACTCGATGTCGGCCTTGTCGATTTCGTCGATTAACAGGACAGGGAGCTGCTCAGAGGTGAAAGCCTCCCACAGCTTGCCCTTCTTGATGTAGTTCTTGATGTCGTGAACGCGCTCGTCGCCGAGCTGGCCGTCACGCAGACGGGCAACCGCATCGTATTCGTAAAGGCCTTGCTGCGCCTTGGTGGTCGACTTGACGTGCCATTCGATCAGGGGAGCGTTGAGCGCCTTGGAAATCTCGTGCGCCAGGACTGTCTTGCCGGTGCCGGGCTCGCCCTTCACCAAAAGCGGCCGGCGCAGCAGCACCGCGGCGTTGACAGCCACCTTGAGATCTTCGGTTGCAACGTAATCGTTCGTGCCTTCAAACCGGGCCATGCAGACTTCCCTCACGCCTTAATCGTTCGGTTAAGCGATAAGTCGAGAGCGCAGGGCTGGCAAGGTCTATTGGCGTACGACCGTGTAGTGGAAGACAACCTTGTCACCAGCGGGGACCAGGATCCGGAACAGAGGCTGGCCGTCACGCATCTCATAAGCGAGATCGGCCTTGGCCAGCTTGTCTATGCCATAGACGGGTAGCTTCAGTTCAAGCGGCTTGTCGCTGCTCCCGGCATTCGAGATGACCACTTCCTCGTCCTGAGACTTGCTGTCTCGGCGCAGCGTCCGGCGCTTGATTACCAGGTCGTTTGCCACGCCAAGCTCCAGCTCGACCTTTTCGTCCTCCGCGGTGTCCGCCAAAGATGGCTCGCCGACTACCATCGTCCTGCCGAGTTGGTCCTGCTGGAACAGGATCGATCCCGCGGGCAGCGGCAATCCAAGCTGGTGGGCCTTGTCATTGCGGGTGCGAAGCATCAGGTTTGCGTTCAGCTGGTCTTCAGTGCGCCAGTCCATCGCGAAGAGCTCGGCGGCGTAGTAAGGCTCCACCGGCACACCGGTCTTGGTGAGCAATCGGGTTTGCTTCATCTGCATTGCGGCGACAGTTGTGCGCTGGGGTACGGTGTAGAGCTTCAGATCACCGAGTTGCTCGAGCGAAGCGCCCGAGACCACGGTGACCGGCGACGCCGCTTCCATCATCGGCGCCGGTGGGGGGGGTGCCCGCATTGCAGTAACAACGATGTTCCCGGACTTGTCCCTGTAGGCCCCGTCATACTCATACATGTCTTGTGGAATATAGGGCGAGACGAGTGAATAGGGCCGCTCCGGTTTGCGCGGCACGTCACTGGTCCGCTGCATCGGCCAGCACCGCGCGATAACCTGTGGCTGGTTGTTGATGAATTTTTGCACGTATTCCCGGTTAAGCCCGCCCGCGACGATTTGGGTGCGGGCATTGCTGAGCGACACCGAATTGCCGTTTGCCAGCGTGATCCAGGCGCCAATGTCGGCGCTCTTGCCATCGGGCGAAAGCTGCGCGGTGTAGTTTGCGCTCCAGTCGAAGCCTTCAGCGATATAGGTAAGGGTGATCGTCGCGGTGATCGGCCGCGTGCTGCGGGTCTGTACCGAAAGTGTCGGCTGCGCCGAAAGACCCTCAGCCTCAAGCCCGTATCCGAAGGTCTCCGGCATGCCGGAGCAGCGCAGGGCCTCGATACCGGATGCAGTGCGAACAATCACCCCGTCCTCGCTCGCGGAAACGATCTCGGCGGAGACTTTCTCGCTCTTGCCGGTGTCGCGGTTTGCTCGGGACAGGGTGATGGCCTTGCCGCGCGCCGCGCGCATCAGTGCGCTGGGCGAAAGCAGCGCGGCATCGCGGTTCTTCTCGATTATCCCGCTGGGCAGCCCGGTGACGATCGCACTTTCCGGTATTATGCCATCGACTACGCCGACAAATCGCACACGGCTTCGGCCGGCGGGGATGGTGACTTGCCTGGTCTCTGTCACCACCGCGAACCCGCCAAGCGAATTCAGCTGCATGCCCCCGCCATTACGCGCAGGACTGCGGTAGATCGTCACGGCGACATCGCCGGGCGGCGACGCGGTCACGTCACCGGCAGTAGCCGGCGCGGCCACCGCAAGTGACAACACAAGCGCGAGAAGCCAGCGCACGGCGCTTTGCCTCAGTACCGCGAATCGAAGGTTGCGGTGACTACCGTCTTGCCGTTCGCCGGCACGGTCACGTTCCAGGCGACGCTGTCAGCGTCCCGGCACTCGCTCTTCAGGCTTTCGTCGCTGACCTTGGTATCGCCCCACAGGCCGGACTGGATGATCTGAACGGTCACCGGTTTGGGCAGGGCGTTCGTTACGGTATAGCTCATGCCGGTCTTCCAGCGCCGGTCATTAATCTTGGTGCGCGATTCGACTGTGGGCTTGACCTTCACATCGAAGGCATCGCCGGTGCTGATCGCGAGTTTGGAGCCCATCGGGGTGTGACCGATGGCGTGTTCGCCGATGAACTGCGCCCGCCCGCGAGAATCCTTGAGATAGAACCGCACCACGCCAGCGGGAAGCTGGTCGCCCAGGCCGCCTTGCGCCGAATTGGTGAAGCTGTACATCGTTGCCGCACTGAGCGGCGTATCGGAGGTCTGCAGCCAGCCCAGCCGCAATTGGTAACCGTGCTGCGCCGGGGCGCCATGCACGTCGAGGAAGCTCACCTGCTTGGTCTGCAAATTGGCGATCGTAGTGCGCGCGCCAAGCGGATAGAGGTAATATTCGCCCAGCCGTTCACGCGTGCCGCTTTCGGTCCCGGCCTCGACCATCGTATCATCGCCGCCGCGGTAACCGCCGCCATAACGCGGATTATAGCCCTGATTGAGCATGCGCGGCGTGCCGGCGACGAGGACAGTACGGGCATTGTCATAGGTCGTGCCCGAATTGTTGGTCAGCGTGACCCAGCCCTGGACGTCGATCGTTCCCTTGCCCTCGTCATACAGCGCCACATAGTCCGCGCGCCAGCCAAGGCCCGGAGTGAGATAGCGCAACGCCGCCTCGCGGCTGCCGGCCTTTGCCTGTACTGTCATCGACAGCGTCGGATCGGCGCGCATGTTGGGCGGTACCTTGTCGAAGATCACCCGGACCGGCAGGCCGTCGTCGCGCAACACTTCAATGCGATTGCCGATCTGCAGCACCACGCCGCCGTTTGCGGCCAGCACCGTTGCCTGTTCTCGCGTCTCTGCGCCAGTCGCCGGGTTTGTGCGGACCAGCGTTATAGTCTGACCGACCGCATTCTCCATGATCTTGGCCGGACTGAGCAGGTCGTAGTCGAAATTCTGTTCGATGATATCCATGTCCGTCGCCACCAGGCTGGCGGTCTCCGGCCGGATCTGCGCCGAGACGTTCTTGAATTCGATCCGCTGCTTGTCGCCGGTGAAGGTGACGTTGCGCACATCCTGCACCAGCGCCTGGTTATCGGCGTAGATGGTGATATCGATCCCGGTTTCGGCAGCGGCCGCAGTCGACAGGGCGATCAAGGAAGCGGCGAGCAAGGTGCGAAAACGCGGCATGTCAGTGGTCCCCTCTCAATTTGTGATACTTTGTAACATGGATTTCTGACTGCGCAATGAACCGTTTTGGCCCGGCATCGGCACAGCCCTAATCGTCCCGAGAAGTTTTCGGGGCGGTTCGCATAATCAAATGCGCGCGGTAACCAATGAGCAATTTGAATGGCATAAGTTTGCCCTCACATTGGCGGAGATGCACGATGAAAAAGGTTGGTTGGGTAGTCTTCGGCCTGGCGATGTATTTTATCTTCACCGGGATGCCCTGGTAGGCGCGTTCGCCTGAACAGCGTTGTTCGGGCGCGCTCTTTGGGTATGGTTGCTCCATGATCATCATCACAGGCAGCGCCATCATCCGCCCCGAACATTTCGACGATGCCCTTAAATTGGGGATCGAACATTCTGCCCGTTCGCGCGGCGAACCTGGTTGCATCGCCCACAACTGCCACATCGATGCCGAAAACCCTCGGCGCATCGCATTCTTTGAGGAATGGGCCGATATGGCTGCGGTACAGACACACTTCGCAGTGCCCGAATCGGGCCATTTCGTTCGTACGCTGGGGGCATGGGCCGAAGGCGCGCCCGAAATGAAGATTTGGGCAGCAACTGAAGTACCACGCGCTTAGGCGTCGATCAGCTCCGGATCGAGCTCGCCCGCGCGGTTCTGGATGAACATGAAGCGCTGTGCGGGATCGCGGCCCATCAGGCGATCGACCAGATCTTTCACCGCTGCGCGGCCTTCATATTCTGGGGGCAGGGTGATCCTGAGCAGGCCGCGGGTTTCAGGGTTCATCGTCGTTTCGCGCAGCTGCTGGGGGTTCATTTCGCCGAGGCCTTTGAACCGTGCGACTTCCACCTTCTTGCCCTTGAATTGAGTAGCCTCCAGTTCGGCGCGGTGGGCGTCGTCGCGTGCATAGGCGCTCTCCTTGCCGCTGGTGAGCCGGTAGAGCGGCGGCTGGGCGAGGTAGACGTGTCCGCGTCGCACAACCTCAGGCATCTCCTGGAAGAAGAAGGTCATCAGCAGGGTCGCGATATGTGCCCCGTCAACGTCTGCGTCGGTCATGATGACGATCCGGTCATAGCGCAGGTTATCGGGGTGGCAGTCCTTGCGGGTGCCGCAGCCCAGCGCAAGACCAAGGTCGGCGATTTC
The DNA here is from genome assembly GCA_046063295.1 of Novosphingobium sp. Taxonomy (GTDB): domain Bacteria; phylum Pseudomonadota; class Alphaproteobacteria; order Sphingomonadales; family Sphingomonadaceae; genus Novosphingobium. The sequence continues at coordinate 12,308 of JBJTMA010000107.1, read as the reverse complement.
GCTGTTGGCGCGTATCTTGTCGGCGGTGGCGCTCGCCACGTTCAGGATCTTGCCGCGGATTGGCAGGATCGCCTGGCTCTTGCGGTCACGTGCCTGTTTGGCGCTGCCCCCTGCCGAATCCCCCTCGACGATGAACAGCTCGGTTTCGCGATCGCCTTCGCCCGAACAGTCTGTGAGCTTGCCGGGCAAGCGCAGCTTGCGCGCATTGGTCGCGGTCTTGCGCTTGACTTCGCGTTCCGCCTTTCGGCGCAGGCGATCGTCCATCCGTTCGAGCACCGCTCCGAGCAGCGCCTTGCCGCGTTCGAGGTTGTCTGAAAGGAAATGGTCGAAGTGATCGCGCACCGCGTTTTCGACGAGACGCGCAGCCTCGGGTGAGGTCAGCCGGTCCTTTGTCTGGCTCTGGAACTGCGGATCGCGGATGAAGACCGAGAGCATCACCTCGCTGCCGGTGATCACATCTTCAGGCGAAATGTCCTTGGCCTTCTTCTGGCCGATCAGGTCTGCGAAAGCGCGGATGCCCTTGGTCAACGCGGCGCGCAGTCCCTGCTCGTGGGTGCCGCCGTCGGGGGTGGGGATGGTGTTGCAATAATACGAGTACGAACCGTCCGACCATAGGGGCCAGGCGATCGCCCATTCGACGCGGCCCTGTTCTTCACCTGGGAAATCCTGCGAGCCCGAAAAGAACTGCGTGGTCACGCATTCGCGCGCGCCGATCTGTTCGCGCAGGTGATCGGCAAGCCCGCCGGGGAACTGGAACGTGGCCTCGGCGGGGACATCCTCGCTGGCGAGCGCCGGCGCGCATTTCCAGCGTATCTCGACCCCTGCAAAAAGGTATGCTTTCGAACGTACGAGGCGGAATAGCCGAGCCGGCTTGAACTTCGCGTCTTCGCCGAAAATCTCGGTATCGGGTACGAAAGTGACGCTGGTTCCGCGCCGGTTGGGCGTGCTGCCAAGGTGTTGCAGCTTTCCTAGCGGCACCCCGCGGGAGAATTCCTGCGCGTAGACTTCCTTGGCCCGTGCCACCTCGATTCGGGTAAGGCTGGACAGCGCGTTGACCACCGAAACACCCACGCCGTGAAGGCCGCCGCTGGTGGCATAAGCCTTGCCCGAGAACTTGCCGCACGAGTGCAGCGTGGTGAGGATGACTTCCAGCGCGGACTTGCCAGGGTATTTGGGGTGCTCATCAACCGGAATGCCGCGGCCGTTGTCCGTGATGGTCAGGCGGTTGCCTTCCTCCAGCGTTACCTCGATCCGGTTGGCGTGGCCCGCAACGGCCTCGTCCATCGCATTATCGAGCACCTCGGCGGCGAGATGGTGGAACGCGCGTTCATCGGTGCCGCCGATGTACATGCCGGGGCGGCGCCGGACCGGCTCCAGCCCTTCGAGCACTTCGATCGCGCTGCCATCATAGGTTTCGCCGGTGTTTACCGGCATCTTGTCAAACAGGTCTTCGGACATGCCGACAGCTATAGGCGCAGCCGAATCCGCTCCGCAAGCGCACGAACCCGGTTTTCGTCAGTCGACGAACTTGTCCGGCGCCGGGCTGACGATTGTAATCCCGCCGGCGCGAGCTTCGCGCACTTCGAGCGCGCGTTCGCCAACGCCATTCGGGGCGAAGCGGAACGGACCGTCGAGCCCCAGGAAACCATCGCGATCGGTCAGCCGGGCGGTGGGAAAGGGCGTTCCGATCCGCCATTCCCGGGCAATCCGCACGGCAAGAAGAACGCTGTCATAGCCGAACGTCGAAAGCCGGTAGGGAGCAACCCCGAAGCGCGATTTGTAACTGTCCGCAAAGCGGGCGAAGCGGGCGTCCGATATCGCTGCAAACCAGGCTCCGCGCAGCGCGGCCGTCTTGCTAACGGTCAGGTCGCCGCTCCATAAATCGGTGCCGAGAATGTGCACACCGGCCGATTTGAGCTGGGGCGCGGCCATTGCAGCGAACTTTGCCGAATCCGCGATCAGCACCGCATCGTAACCGCCGCGAGTCCTGAGCCTAGTCGCGGCGCTGATGATCGAGCTGTTCGAGCGATCGTAGGTCTGAGTGTTCACAAGCGTTCCGCCCGAAGCTTTCACCGCAGCGGCGTATGCGGCGCTGGCGCGGTTGCCATAGCTGCCCTTCGGCGCGAGCAGGGCGAACCGGCTGACACCTTTCGATCGGGCGAAGTCCACCACACGCTCGATCGCGCCGGTCGTGCTGGTGCCCATCAGGAACACGTCGCGCGCGGCCATGTCGGCTTCGCTCGAGTAGGTTATCAGCGGAACCTTGGATGCCCGCGCAACCGCTGCCACGGCGGGAATGTCTTCGGCGGAAAGCGGACCAAGGATCAGCCTGTTTCCGTCCTTCATCGCCTTGCTCGCAGCCTCAGCCGGTCCTTCGGCGGTGTCGTAAGTGGTGATGCGGATGGTCTTGGCGTTGGTGTCGAGCTGCGCCATCGTTGTCGCATTGGCGATCGACTGGCCCCAGGCAGCCTGCGGTCCACTAAGCGGCACCAAGAGCGCGATGCGCTGGCGCTGCTGGTCGCTTGGCAGGTTGTCGCTCGGCTGCGGAACCGGGGGAGGCGTTTCGCCTGGGCCCTTAGGAATGACCTTGCACCCGGCAAGCGCGGTCACCGCGGCGAGCATCAGCAGCTTGCGGCGGTCCACCCGACTTTCGATCATGCCTTGTCGCTCCCTGTCCTGCAGTCCATGTACACGGCATGGCGCTTGAACCGGGTATCTACATTGTTGCGACGCCGATTGGCAATCTGGGCGATATCAGTGCCCGGGCAGCGGCGATACTCGGTGGCGTAGCTGCGGTGGCCTGTGAGGACACGCGCGTGACCGGCAAGCTTTTGCATCACCTGGGAATCAAGCAAAAGCTCGTCCGGTATGACGATCATGCCAGCGAGGCGACGCGCGATTACCTGCTGGACTTCGCTGCCAGTCAGGCCATCGCGCTGGTCAGCGACGCGGGGACGCCGCTGGTGTCCGATCCGGGATACGAACTGGTGGTCGCCGCTCGCGCTCGGGGCATTGCAGTAACCAGTATTCCCGGACCGAGTGCGGCGATCGTCGCCTTGACGCTGGCCGGGCTGCCGAGTGACCGGTTCCTGTTCGCAGGTTTCTTGCCGCCCAAGGACAAGGCGCGGCGCGAGGTGCTAGCAGAGATCGCAGCCGTTCGGGCGACGCTGGTTTTCTATGAAACCGCGCCGCGCCTCGAAGCGGCCTTGGGTGCGATCGACGCGGTGCTTCCAGGACGGACCGTGGCCGTGGCACGCGAGCTTACCAAGAAGTTCGAGGAATGCCGGACGGGGGCTCCGATCGAACTGATCGCACATTACAGGGTGAACCCGCCCAAGGGTGAGATCGTGCTGGTGGTTGCCCCTCCGGGCGAAGAACCGGTCGGTGCTGCGGATGCCGACGGCCTCCTCAAAGCCGCATTGCTGCAAATGAAGCCCTCGCATGCTGCAGCGGAAGTCGCGCGGGCGACGGGTCTTGATCGCAAGCAGCTTTACGCCCGGGCGCTTGAGCTCAAGTGAGCACGCGTGCTCAACGCGAGGCGCGCGGGAGGCGCGGCGAAGCGCTGGCAGCCTGGTACCTGCGGCTCAAGGGTTGGCGCATCCTTGCCCGCCGGGTGAAGACGCCGCGCGGCGAGATTGACCTGATTGCGCAGCGCGGCAAGGTCGTCGCATTTGTTGAAGTCAAATGGCGGGCGACCGCTGCCGAACTCGATTTTGCGGTTGACGATTACCGCCTGCGCAGGGTTCGCGCTGCCGCTGAAGCTGTCGCGCACCGGTTCGCCGGGGGAGCTGATGAGCTGCGGATCGACGTCGTCCTCCTTGCGCCGGGGCGGTTCCCTCGCCACATGGCGAACGCATTGATCACCTGAGCGGAGTTACCTGAGCCCATGCCCTTGCGCGTCGCCGTCCAGATGGACCCGCTCCACTCGATCAACATCAATGGCGATTCCAGCTTCGCGCTGATGCTGGGGGCGCAGGCGCGCGGGCACCAGCTGTTCCACTACGACGTCAAGACGCTTGCCTACGATTGTGGCCGCCTGACCGCCTGGGCCGCACCTGTGACCGTTAGGCGAGAGGCAGGCGATCATTTCGCAGCGGACGAGCATCGCCTGATCGACCTGGTGCAGGACGTCGACGTGGTGCTCATGCGCCAGGACCCGCCGTTCGATCTCTCATACATTACCGCCACCCACCTGCTCGAGCGGCTTGAGGGCCAGACACTGGTGGTCAACGATCCCGCCTCGGTGCGCAATGCGCCCGAAAAGGTCTTTGTGCTCGATTTCGCGAAGTACATGCCGCCAACACTGATCGCGCGGCGGATCGAGGATGTGCGGGCTTTTCATGCGCGCTACCCGGGTGATCTGGTGATGAAGCCGCTCCACGGCAACGGGGGCAAGGCCGTGGTCCGCATTCCGGCGGACGGCAGCAACCTTGGCGCGTTGCTGGAACTGTTCGATAACGCCTGGGTTGAACCTCACATGTTCCAACCGTTCCTTCCCGACATCAGCCTGGGCGACAAGCGCATCGTGCTGGTCGATGGCGAAATCGCTGGCGCGATCAATCGCCGTCCGGGCGAGGGCGAGTTCCGCTCCAACCTTGCCCAGGGCGGCTATGCCGAAGCGACTACCTTGACGGCGCGTGAAGAAGAGATCTGCGCGGCAATGGGACCTGAGCTCAAGAGGCGCGGACTTGTCTTTGTCGGTATCGACGTGATCGGCGGGCAGTGGCTGACCGAGATCAACGTAACTTCGCCCACCGGCATCGTCGCGATAGACAAGTTCAACGGCACCGATACCCCCGGCATGATCTGGGACGCGATCGAGGCGCGCGCCGCGCGTAACTGATCCGCGCATGGCTGACTGGATTATCAACCTGATCGAGCAGGGCGGCTATTGGGGCATCGCCTTGCTGATGTTCATCGAGAACGTCTTCCCGCCGATCCCCAGCGAGCTGATCATGGGTGCCGGGGGCATCTCGGTGGCGCGAGGCACAATGCTGTTCTGGCCTCTCTTGGTCGCCGGAACCGTCGGGTCGACGCTGGGGAACTACATCTGGTTCCTGATCGGCGACAGGTGGGGGTACCAGCGTCTTCAGCCGTTCGTGCATCGCTGGGGGCGGTGGCTGACACTGCGCTGGAGCGATGTCGAGAGCGCGCAAGGTTTCTTCCATCGGCATGGGCAGTGGGTGGTGTTCGCGATGCGCTTTTCGCCTTTCCTGCGCACCTTGATTTCGCTGCCGGCAGGCCTCAGCCACATGAAACACTGGAAGTTCCTGGCGTTCACCTTCGCCGGTGCGGCCGTGTGGAACACGCTGCTGATCTACGGCGGCAAGTGGCTCGCCGCGTACTTCGACGCGATGCATGAGGTTGCCAGCGGGGTCATCATCGGATTGGCCGCGCTCGCCATTGCAGCCTGGCTGTGGCGGGTGTGGCGTTGGCAGGACTAACGTTCGCGCGGGTGCGCGCTGCGATAAACGTCGAGCAAAGTAGCGGCGTCAACCTTGGTATAAATCTGCGTCGATCCCAAGCTCGCATGGCCAAGCAATTCCTGCAGGCTCCTAAGATCCGCTCCGGCCCCCAGTAGGTGTGTTGCAAACGAATGGCGCAGCGCATGCGGGGTGGCACTTGGCGGCAGGCCAAGCGTGACGCGGGCGCGAGCCATCGCCTTTTGCACCATGCCTTGTGACAAAGGACCACCCTTAGCACCGCGAAACAACGGGTCCGACTTGCCGACCGGCCACGGGCACTTGGACAGGTAATCGGTCACTGCGTCGCGCACCAGCGGCAGCAACGGGACCACGCGCTGCTTGTTGCCCTTGCCGGTGACCACCAGGGTTTCGCCGAGTGGCAATGCGGCACCGGTCAACGCGAGTGCTTCGGCGATCCGCATTCCAGCGCCGTACAGCAGAAGAAGTACGGCACGGTCACGTGCGCCAATCCATTCCTCGCCAGCGTCTTCATAGACCGATGCGGCAAGGTTGACCGCGTCGTCTGGAGTGACCGGGCGCGGGATGCCTTTCTTGACCCGCGGTCCACGCATCCGCGGCGGCGCGGGATCAGCAAGCCCCGCCTGCGAGCGGGCAAATGCAACAAACTGTTTGAGCGCCGATAACTCTCGCGCAGCGCTGCCATTGGTCAGGCCTCCGGCGCGGCGCAGCGCCAGTTGGCGGCGCAAGGCGGGTGCTTCAAGCCGAGCGAGGTGAGCCCAATCGCTCTCGCCCAGTTCATCCAGCAACCGTGCAGCAGCCGTGCCATAGGCGCGAACCGTGTGGGGTGAGCGTCGGCGACCTTCGGACAAATGATCGCGCCAGGCTGCGAGCAAGTCGGCCTTCGTCATGTGCCCATCAGCTCTGCCGGCACAAGTTCGCCGAGCAAGCCATCAAGCAGCGGCATGCCGGTACTGGTCACGCCAATCCGACCGCCGCGCTGCCATATCAGCCCTTGCGCGGTGTAGAAATCGAGCTTCTTGTGATCGACCAGCAGCCGCTGCTCGAAGCGTTCAGCAAGCGCGGCAGGATCGATGCCTTCGCGCAGCCGCAGACCCATGAGCAGGGCTTCGCTGGCCTGCTCCGGGGGCAGGAGGGCGCGCTCTTCCGCGATACCGTGGCCATTGCGGGCGACGGCTCCCAGCCAGTTCTCGGGCTTCTTGTGGCGTACCGTGGCCTTGCCGTCGCGCCGCCCGTGCGCGCCCGGTCCGATCCCCACGTAATCCTGGTAACGCCAGTACGTGAGGTTATGGCGGCTCTCCTCGCCCGGCCGGGCATGGTTGCTGACTTCGTATGCCGGAAGACCCGCGGCACTCGTCATTTCAGCTGTCAGCGCGAAGAGGTCCGCTGCCGCGTCATCAGCGAGCGGAGCGAATTCGCCTAGCCGGACCATGGTCTCGAAGCGCGTGCCCGGCTCGATCGTCAGTTGGTAAAGCGAGAGGTGGCCGGTGCCGAAGCCCAGCGCGCCTTCCAATTCACTGCGCCATTGCGCGGCGGACTGCCCGGGCCGGGCATAGATGAGGTCGAACGAGACACGCGAAAAATGTCGTTGTGCGACCTCCAGCGCGGCGATCCCTTCGGCCGAATCGTGAAGGCGGCCCAGGAAGCGCAGGGTTTTGTCGTCCAATGCCTGCAGACCGAGCGATGCGCGGTTGATGCCGACGCTCGCAAGGTCGGCATAATTCGCTGCCTCGATCGATGAGGGGTTGCCCTCAAGCGTGATCTCGATGCCCTCGGCAAAGCCCCAAAGCTCATCCGCTTCGCGCAAAAGTCGCTCTACCAAACGGGGCGGCATCAGGGACGGCGTACCCCCGCCGAAGAACACACTGTCGAGCCTTTCACCGCTCGCCAATTCCGCCTCATGCCGCATGTCGGCAAGCAGGGCTTGCTCCCAGGCTGTATGATCGACGCGGTCGCGAACATGGCTGTTAAAGTCGCAATAGGGACACTTCGCGCGGCAGAACGGCCAGTGAATGTAGAGCGCGCGGGTCATACTGATACCTTACCCGCCGAATTGCTCCGCGACCAGCTTGGCGAAGGCATCGGCGCGGTGGCTGATGCGGTGTTTCTCTTCCGGTTCGTGCTCGGCGAAAGTGCGGGTCTCTCCCAGCGGGACGAAGACCGGGTCGTAGCCGAAGCCCATCGTGCCGCGCGGCGGCCATGTAAGCGTGCCATTGGCGCGGCCTTCGTAGACGGCCTGTTCGCCATCGGGCCAGGCGATCGCGAGGACGCAGGCAAAGTAGCACGAGCGATCGCAGTCGGCCCCCTTCTCGGCGAGCAGGCCTTCGACCTTGCCCATGGCCATGTACCAGTCCCGACCGGCGGGGCCTTCGAACCACTGCCGCTCGGCCCAGTCGGCGGTGTATACCCCGGGCCGACCGCCAAGTGCATCGACACATAGCCCGGAATCGTCTGCCAGCGCGGGAAGGCCCGAACCTTGTGCAGCGGCGCGCGCCTTGATCAGGGCGTTTTCGGTGAAGGTCTTTCCCGTCTCGGCAGGTTCAGGAAGTCCGAGCGACCCAGCAGAAATGCAGCGCAGCCCATAGGGTTCGAGCAAGGCGCCGATCTCCTTGAGCTTGCCCGCATTGTGCGTGGCGATCACCAGGGTTTCGGAGCCGAGCCTGCGGGTCACTTCACCGCGTCCGCCTGCGCCGCGAAGATCCGGTCGCAGCCGATCCGCGCAAGCCGCAGGAGGCGCAGCAGCGCTTCCTCGTCATAGGTCGCGCCTTCGGCAGTGGCCTGGACTTCGGCGATCTGGCCGCCTTCGATCAGCACGAAGTTGGCGTCGGCATCGGCCGAGCTGTCCTCGTCATAATCGAGGTCGAGCACTGGAGTGCCGCTGGCGATCCCGCAGCTGACCGCTGCAACCCTGCGGGTTAGTGGATCAGCGGTGATCGCGCCGTCTTTCATCAGCTTGGCGATGGCAATGCGTAGCGCCACCCAGGCGCCCGAAATCGCAGCGGTGCGAGTGCCGCCATCGGCCTGGATTACGTCGCAATCGAGCGTGATCTGCCGCTCGCCGAGCTTCTTGAGGTCAGTCACCGCGCGCAAGGATCGCCCGATCAGCCGCTGGATTTCCTGCGTGCGCCCGCTCTGCTTGCCCTTCGCCGCCTCGCGGCTGCCGCGGGTGTGGGTGGCGCGGGGCAGCATCGAGTACTCCGCCGTAACCCAGCCTTCGCCCTTGCCGCGCAGCCAGGGCGGCAGACGCTCTTCGACGCTAGCGGTGCAGATCACCTTGGTGTGCCCGAAGCTGACCAGCACGGAACCTTCCGCGTGCTTGGTATAGTGCGGTTCGAATGAGATAGCGCGCATCTCGTCGGGCGCGCGGCCGGAAGGTCGCATGGGAATTCCTTTGAATGTGTGCGGCGGCTTTGGCGCAACGGGGTTGAGCCCGCAAGCCCAGCCTATACATAGGCGGGGATGAGCGGCCCACCGATCACCGAACTGAACGCCCGCGCCCGCGAGATATTCCGTCTCGTGGTCGAGGGCTATCTTGGGTCGGGGCAGCCGGTAGGTTCGAAAACCCTGGCAGGGGCGGGAGGGCTTAACCTCTCGCCCGCATCGATCCGGTCAGTGCTGCATGAGCTTGAAGGCCTGGGCCTGCTCGCTGCGCCGCATACCAGTGCGGGGCGGTTGCCGACCGAACAGGGGCTGCGCCTGTTTGTCGACGGGATGATGCAGGTTGCCGAGCCCACCGCGCAGGAGCGCGCGGCTATCGAAAGCCGTCTCACCAAGCCTGGCCCGATCGAGGCTGCGCTGACCGCGACTAGTGCCCTGCTGTCGGAGCTTTCCGCGGCAGCGGGCGTGGTGATGGTTCCGCGCCGCGAGCCGCGATTGGCGCAGCTTCAGCTGGTGCCACTGGCCGCTGGACAGGCACTCGCGGTGCTGGTTGGCGTCGATGGATCGATTGAGAACCGCGTCGTTGCGGTGCCACAGGGGTTGCCGGCAAGCGCGCTTGAGCAGGCCTCCAACTACATGACCGCGCAGCTCGCCGGGCGCACCTTGCCCGAGGCGGTGCATGCCATCCGCGGTGAAATCGCGCGCGGCGAAAGCGCGCTTGATTCTGCCAGCCGCGATCTTGTCGAACGCGGTCTCGCAGTGTGGAGCGAGGACGCGGCTCAGCGTCCGGTACTGATCGTGCGAGGGCAAGCCAACTTGCTCGATGACAGCGCACTCACCGATTTGGAGCGAGTCCGCCTGCTGCTCGATGACCTTGAAAACAAGCAGTCCGTTGCCGATTTGCTCGATTCGGCGCGCGAGGCTGACGCAACGCGAATATTCATCGGCGCGGAGAACCGGTTGTTCGCGCTTTCCGGTTCTTCGGTGATCGCATCTCCCTACCGCGACCGCGAGGGCAGGGTGGTCGGCGTACTCGGGGTTATCGGGCCTACGCGGTTGAATTATGCGCGGCTCGTCCCCATGGTGGATTTCACTGCCCAGTCGCTGGGCAAACTGATCGGTTAGACGGAACTTTTTTGATTATGAACGACGATACCAAACCGCAGGGCGATCCGGCGGTCGATGCCGAGTTGGCCGGCGTGCCCGACGAGCTTCTCGAAAAGAGCGAAAGCCGTCTCGACGATGCGCTCGACCGGCTGCGCGATGACCTCGAAGCCGCGAAGCAGGAAGTGCTTTACGCGAAGGCCGAGACGCAGAACGTGCGCCGCCGACTGGAAAAGGATGTGACCGACGCGCGTGCTTATGCGGCAACAGGTTTCGCCCGCGACATGCTGAGCGTGGCCGATAATCTTTCCCGCGCCTTGGATGCCGTTCCTCAGGAATTGCGCGAAGATGAAAAGATGAACAGCCTAATCGCCGGGATTGAGGCGACCTCACGCGAACTGGAAAAGGTCTTCGGCATTCACGGTATCACCCGCATTGCGGCGACCGGGCTGCCGCTGGATCCCAACCAGCACCAGGCGATGCTCGAAGTGCCGAATGCCGAAGTCGAAGCCGGAACTGTTCTGCAGGAATTGCAGGCCGGCTACATGATCAAGGATCGCCTGCTGCGCCCGGCGATGGTGGCGGTGGCGAAAAAGCCGGATTGATCAGGCGGGGAAGATCGGGAGATCCGCAAGCCGCTCGAGCCGAGCGGTCCAGTCACGCCAACCTCTTCGCGCCATAAACGCGTCGGCAACAATCTCCGCCTGTTGCTCGACTCCGTATTTCTCAAGGCACTTTCCTGGTTTCAGCTTGTACGAATACCGACGCTGCATCGCGCCCCAGAAGGGTACGTACCACCAGCCGCGCTTCTGCATCTGCCAGATGTGCGTCATCTCGTGGATGAAGTGCCGCTGCATCGCCGGCGAACTCGTGCTGAAATCCTCACAATAGCTGTCGCCCGCGGGGTGGAAGTGCAGATGTCCGGTCGGCGCCATGGTGACGTTGCGTGGCTGGAACCACCACCACTTGCTGCGCCGCACGGTCACCCGCGAGGTGTCGACTGCCTCGCCGAATACTTCGCGCACCAAATCCACCTCGCCCGGGGTCAATGGCCGCTCGCCGCCGATCGGGCAGGTGTGGGCGCTCAGGGCTTGGGCGCCTCGCTAGCCCCGCCCATGCCGGGCATGTCAGCCATGGCGCCCGCACCCATCGCCTCGATCTTGGCGGGCACCGAGACCTTGTCGCCGTCTGCGAAGGTGATCGTCATTTCGGTTTCACCGCCGGCCTTGAGAGCGCCGCCCACATCGAAGACCATCACGTGCGCACCGCCCGGTGTGAAATCGAGGTGAGTCATCGCCTCGGCCCGGCCGCCGCCGTCGAGTACTTTCATGTCGGGCGCGTGGAGCTCGGTCTTGCCGGCGCCATCAATCGCGACCGTAGCAATCGTGACGTCCGATTTGCTCTGGTTATCCAGCACGAAATAGGCCGCACCCGGATTCCCCGAAACCGCCGGCAGGACCAGCCGCGCGTCCTTGACCATGATCCCCGGCTTGCCCTCGGGAGCGCCAGTCGCAGGCGCTTGCGGCTTATCTCCCCCCTTGCATGCCCCGAGCGATGCGGCAGCGATGGCGACAAACAGGGGCAGGGCAAGGTGGTGCGCGCGGTTCATTCAAGGCATCCTTTCGGGTGAGAACATTTTGCCACTCGCTAGTCTGCCGCCGCCCTTGTGCCAAGCAAAACCACACCTATATGCCCCCCAGAAAGAGCCGCCAGGATGCTTTGCCGCGAACGCGGGAGGCGAAATACGCGGTGTCACACATGAGCAAGTAAGGGGTTGAAATGGCTAAAGTAATCGGGATCGACCTGGGTACGACCAACAGCTGCGTTGCAGTGATGGATGGCGGCAAGCCCAAGGTCATCGAAAATTCGGAAGGCGCGCGCACCACGCCTTCGATCGTCGCCTTCACCAAGGATGGTGAGCGGCTGATCGGCCAGCCGGCCAAGCGCCAGGCTGTTACCAACGGTGACAATACGATTTTCGCGGTGAAGCGCCTGATAGGCCGCCGCTTCGACGATCCGGTGACCAAGAAGGACACCGAGCTGGTCCCCTACACCATCGTCAAGGGCAAGAACGGCGACGCCTGGGTCAAGGCCGGCGGCGAAGACTATTCGCCCAGCCAGATCTCGGCCTTCATCCTGCAGAAGATGAAGGAAACCGCCGAAAGCTATCTCGGCGAAACAGTCACCCAGGCGGTGATCACCGTGCCGGCGTACTTCAACGATGCGCAGCGCCAGGCGACCAAGGACGCCGGGCAGATCGCGGGCCTTGAAGTGCTGCGCATCATCAACGAGCCGACCGCCGCCGCGCTCGCCTATGGCCTCGAAAAGAACGACGGCAAGACCATCGCGGTCTATGACCTTGGCGGCGGCACCTTCGACGTC
>JBJTMA010000106.1:0-29708 GCA_046063295.1 Novosphingobium sp. | reverse complement strand
TTCATCTCGATGAAGTAGAACTCGCCGTTTTCCCACAGGAACTCGATCGTGCCCGCGCCGCGATAGCCCATGTCGGCCATCGCCTTGGCGACGATCCCACCCATCCGCGCGCGTTCCTCGGGGCTGATGACGGGCGAGGGGGCTTCCTCAAGCACCTTTTGGTGGCGGCGCTGGAGCGAGCAGTCGTGCTCACCCAGATGGATGGCTTCGCCGTTGCCGTCGCCGAACACCTGGAATTCGATGTGGCGCGGGTTGCCGAGATACTTCTCGATATAGACCGTGGCATCGCCGAACGCGGCCTTGGCCTCGCTGCCTGCCTGCGCGATCAGCGTTTCGAGCTCGTCGGGGCCGTTGCAGACCTTCATGCCGCGACCGCCGCCGCCCGATGCGGCCTTGATGATCACCGGATAGCCGGCTTCCTCGGCGATCTTCTTGGCCTCGGTTAGCTCGCTGACCGCGCCGTCCGATCCGGGGACCAGCGGCAGGCCCAAGGCACCGGCGGTACGCTTGGCCTCGATCTTGTCGCCCATGGTGCGGATGTGCTCAGGCTTGGGCCCGATCCAGGTGATCCCGTGCGCTTCCACGATATCGGCGAACTGGGCGTTCTCCGACAGGAAACCGTAACCCGGATGGATCGCATCGGCATGCGCGATTTCGGCAGCGGAAATGATCGCGGGGACGTTGAGGTAGCTGTCCTTCGCGGGCGGCGGGCCAATGCACACCGCATGATCCGCGAGCCGCACATGCATGGCGTCGGCATCGGCGGTGGAATGCACCGCGACCGTTTCGATCCCCATTTCGTGAGCAGCGCGGTGAATGCGCAGCGCGATCTCGCCGCGGTTGGCGATCAGTATCCGGGAAATGCCCATGAGTTTAGGCGATCACGACCAGCGGCTGGTCGAATTCGACCGGCTGCGCGTTCTCGACCAGGATTGCCTTGATCGTTCCGGCCTTGTCGGCGGTGATCGGGTTCATCACCTTCATCGCCTCGATGATCAGCAGGGTGTCGCCTGCTTTGACCTGCTGGCCCACCGAGATGAACGCCGCAGCACCGGGTTCGGCGGAGAGATAGGCGGTGCCGACCATCGGCGACTTGAGCGCGTTCGGATCGGTCGCCGCCACGGCTGGTTCAGGAGCGCTGGCCGCAAGCGGAACCGCGGGCGACGGTGCCGGGGCCGCAGCCGGTGCTGCGGCGGCGACATGGGTAACCGCCGCGTGCCGTGCGACCTTGATTTTGCGATCGCCGTCCTCGACCTCGATCTCGGTCAGCCCGGTTTCGTTAAGCAGTTCGGCGAGTTCGCGCACCAGTTTGCTGTCGATGTTCATGCCCCCGCTGCGGGTGGCGCCCTTAGTCTCGCTCATGCGAACCTCTTATTTGAAACAGGGCTATCGCCTATGCGGCGACGGGCGGAGGAGGGCAAGCCTAAAGAGCCGCCGCCTTTTCGAGCGCAACGATGTAGCTCTGCGGTCCCAATCCCTTTACGCAATCGACCGCAGCCATGCCCACATAAGACAGATGACGGAATGGCTCGCGCTTTTCGGGATCGGACAGATGGACCTCGATTACCGGAAGTTCGATGGCCTTGATCGCGTCGAGCAGAGCGATCGACGTATGGGTATAGGCCCCGGCGTTGAGCAGTACTGCGTGGAGGCCCCGGGCGCGCGCCTCGTGCAGCCAGTCCACCAGCACACCTTCGTGGTTGGTCTGGCGGCAATCCACCTCAAGGCCAAGCTCCGCGGCACGAACCGCTAGGCGCGCGTCGATATCGTCAAGCGTATCGCGCCCATAGATTTCCGGCTCGCGCGTGCCGAGAAGGTTCAGGTTGGGCCCATTGAGGACGAGGACGGTGCGATTGGCCAAGTGGATGCTCCGGGCGATTGCGGTTGCAAACCGTCAATACCCGCCCGCAGCCCCGGTTCAAGGGGCGGCGCGCCTAACCTTCGATTGTCTGGGTATTGGCGTCCGGATGCGCTTCAGCAGTCTTGGGCTGCTGCTGCGCCTGGGCATTCGGATCCTCGTTCGGATCGGCGTCCTCAACCATGGTCGCGGGCTGGCTGCGCTGGGCATTGGCCGCGGCATGCTCGGCTCGCTGTGCGGCCTGCTCGGCCCGCATTGCTGCGGCATTGGCCGCGGCAATCTGTTCGGACATTTGTGCATCGCGGCTGTTGCAGCCCCCGAGCAGGGCCGGGGCCAGCATTGCGGCCACGAATGCGGTCTTGGCGGTGAAGCGTTTTGACAGGCCAAAGGACACGTTAGTACTCCCGGACACACATGCAAAAAGTGCCGCTGGCAGAAGTCTATAAGGGCAAAAGATTACCCGAAACTAACCAACAGCGGCTCTTTTTCGCGTGACCGGAAGTGCGGGTTCTACTGGTCGGATCCGGCAATCTTGCCCCACTGGCGCGCCGCCGTATAGCCAAGGTAGCCCGTGCCGAACAAGGCGTAGAGCGGCTCAGGAATGCCCGAGAGGTACGCGTTCATGCCTGCGGCGATCGCGGAAGCGCGCGCCGGACTGAACATGGCCAGGAGGCCCATAGGTAGCGCCCAGAGTAGCAGCAGATACATCACGTAGAGAAAGCTGGGCCGGGCCCGGCTGGTCCAGGGATCGCGCGAATTGGCTTCGGCCACGATGGCGGAGAGGCGAGCGTTGATTTCGGCCAGATCCTGCGAACCCTGCAATTGCAGCAGTTCCAGTTTGGCCTTGTCGCGCTGGGCCTTGTCGGGAATGACCTTGTCGATGATCGAGACAACGGGGCCGATCAGTGCATCGAGTAATGCCATTTTGAGTGCTCCTTGGTAAAAAGAAGCGGGTCAGATAACCAATATGGCGAGTGTAGGAAAACGCTTATCGGCGTTCCAGCAGGAGTGCAGCGGTGGAAAAATGGTCGGGACGAGAGGATTCGAACCTCCGACCCCCACACCCCCAGTGTGATGCGCTACCAGGCTGCGCTACGTCCCGACCGGTTTTGTGCTGGCAGCGAAGCCGCCGCACGGGGACCGCGCCTATAGGCAGGGCGGGCGCGCGTGGCAAGACGCTCGCGCAGATTGTTGCGACAAGGCCTTGAAGGCGCGCGATCAGGCGCCAAATGGTCCGATGCGCCAGAAAGGTTCATTGGGGGGCGGCGCGTTGCAACGCTATGGCTTAGCTGCTAGGCGCGCGCAATTCCGCCCGCCGCCTTGCGGGCGCGCTCTTTTACAGGTGCAGATAGCAAGCCATGAACACTGCCATTCTCCCCGTTCTTTCAGCCGCCGCCGGTGCTGGCCAGCAGCCCCCTGTGTGGCTGACTTACCTCCCCTTCGTTGCAATCTTTGCGGTCATGTGGTTCCTGATGATCAGGCCGCAGATGAAGCGCCAGCGTGAATTGCAGAACAAGATCGCGGGGATGAAGAAAGGCGATCAGGTCCTCACTGCGGGCGGCTTCCTTGGCAAGATTACCAAGGTGGACGATGACTATGCCGAGGTCGAGCTTGCTCCCAACGTGCGGGTCAAGGCGCTGAAGTCGACGATTGCCGATATCGTCCCGCCGGCCGGCGCCAAGCCTGCCAACGATTGATCCGGCAACCGCCACAGCGAAAGTCCCGAAATGCTCGAATTTCCCCGCTTGAAGCAGGCATGGCTGTGGTTTCTGACCCTCCTCTGCGCGGTTGCCACGCTTCCCACGATCGTCAACGCCGCGGGCTATGCCTGGCCAGCCGCGCTGCCCGGACCGGTGATCAACCTTGGGCTTGACCTTGCCGGCGGCAGCCACCTGCTGCTTGAGGCCGATGTCAACCAGATCCGGCAGCTTCGGCTCGAGCAGATGGAAGAAAGCGTTCGCGGACGCATGGCCAAGACCGATCCGCGGATCGGGATCGGCGATATTTCGACCAAGGACGGCAAAGTGTCGTTCATGCTCAACGATCCGAGCAAGGCCGATGCCGCGCGTGAAGCGCTCCAGACCCCGACCAGCGGCGCGGGCACGACCGGTCAGCGTGACTGGGACCTCGCCATCAATGGCGGCCTGATCGAACTCACGCCCACCGAGGCCGGGCTCAAGCAGAGCGCCGATCAGGCGATGGGCGCCGCGACCGAGGTTATCCGCAAGCGCATCGACAGCATGGGGACCCGCGAACCGACGATCATCCGTGAAGGCAGCAACCGCATCGTGGTGCAGGTGCCAGGTCTCAGCGATCCCAAGGCGCTCAAGGCCAGCATCGGGCAAACCGCGAAGCTTGAATTCAAACTGGTCGATACCACGGCGTCGCCGAATGACCGTACCCAGGGGATCGCCCAACCGGGCACCCAGCTGGTGCCGTTCGCCAATCCGGAGAAGGATGGGCTGGTGCCGCTCGCGGTCTATCGTCTCGGCGGGATCAGCGGTGATCAACTGACCCAGGCTACCGCGGGCAATGACCAAAAGACAAATGAATCGATCGTCGAGATCTCGTTCAACCAGCAAGGCGGGCAAAAGTTTGCCAAGCTGACTTCGGAAAACGTCGGCAAACCCTTTGCGATCATCCTTGACGGCAAAGTGATCTCGGCGCCGAACATCAACGAACCGATCCTGGGCGGGCAGGCCCGCATTTCGGGGAGCTTCACCCCTGCCACGGCGCAAGCTCTCGCGATCAATCTTGCTTCCGGTGCACTGCCGGTCGACCTCAAGGTGGTGGAAGAGCGCACCGTCGGCCCCGACCTTGGCAAGGATTCGATCCAGAAGGGGATCATCGCGATCCTGGTCGGTACCGGCGCTATCATGCTGCTCATCGCGCTGAGCTATGGCCGGTTTGGGATTTATGCCGACTTTGCCCTGGTGCTTAACGTGGTGATGATCCTTGGCATCATGGCCGTTCTGGGTGCAACCCTGACCTTGCCAGGCATCGCGGGCTTCGTTCTGACCATCGGTGCCGCGGTCGACGCCAACGTGCTCATCAACGAGCGAATCCGTGAAGAAAGACACCGCGGCCGCAAGGTCGTGCAAGCGGTGGAAATGGGTTACACCGAAGCCAGCCGCACCATCTTCGACGCCAACATCACGCACTTCATCGCTGCAGCCTTGATGTTCGTGTTCGGATCGGGCCCGATCAAGGGCTTCGCGGTGGTTCTGATCATCGGTATCGTCACGTCGGTATTCACCGCCGTCTACATGACCCGCATGTGGGTCGCCTTGTGGCTGCGCCGCGCGCGCCCGAGCGAACTCCACATTTAAAGGTTGAAAATCATGCGCCTCCTCAAGCTCATCCCAGACGATACCAACGTCAAGTTCCTCAAGTGGCAGTGGCCGACCACCATCCTGTCGATCGTGTTGATGGCAGGAAGCCTGGTGTTGCTGTTCACCCAGGGCCTTAACCAGGGCGTCGATTTCGTCGGCGGCCAGATGATCCGGGTGACCTTCACGCAGAGCAAGGAAGCACCGGTCGCGCAGTTGCGCAGCGAGATCGAGAAGCTGGGGTACGGGGAGCCGATTATCCAGACCTTCGGCGCCCCCAATGCCGTGTCGATCCGCCTGCGCCTGCCTGATGGTTCAGAGAGCAATCCGGGTCTTGCAGATGCGATGTCCAAACGAATTTCGGACACTGTAAAGGCTGACCATGGCGACGCCCGAATCGATGGCGTCGATTCGGTTTCGGGCAAGGTCTCGAAGGAGCTTGGTTGGACTGCGTTCAAGGCGCTCGGGTTCGCCGCGATCGCCATCTCGATCTACATCTGGATCCGTTTCGAATGGCAGTTCGGGGTTGGGACGTTGATCTCACTGGTCCACGACGTGATCCTCACCCTGGGGCTATTCGCGCTCACCCAGATGGAGTTCGACCTCACCGCGGTGGCGGCGATCCTCACTGTGATCGGCTATTCGCTCAATGATACCATCGTGGTCTACGACCGAATACGCGAGAACCTGAAGAAGTACCGCCGGATGCCCACCGAGCAGCTGCTCGACATGTCGATCAACGAAACATTGCACCGCACGGTGATGACCTCGGTGACCATCCTGCTCGCGCTGGCTTCGTTGCTGTTCCTTGGGCCGAAGGTGATCTTTGCCTTTTCAGCGGCGATGATCCTGGGGATCGTCGTTGCGACCTACAGCTCGATCTATGCCGCCGCGCCGATGCTGCTCTGGCTTAAGGTCACCTCGAACAGCTTTGTGCCGACCGAGAGCGAAGTGGAACGCCAGGAACGCCTGACCCGCGAACGGGCTTCGTCAGCCAGCTGAAGCCAGGCGGCGCCAGTGCGATACCAGCGCTTCGGCGTTGGCTTCCCAACTGAACGCCGCAGCCCCTGCCACCACGGACTCACGCGATGGCGGTGCGGAGAGCAGCGCGTTTACCGCAGCAGCGATGGCATCGCTACCGCGCCCGGTCATCGTGCCATAGGCCGGTTCGGTCAGCAGTTCCTGCGCTCCCGGGATCGGGGTGGTAACGACGGGCGTCCCGCAGGCCAGGGCTTCCACCCAGGCATTGGCAAGGCCTTCACTGCGAGTGGGAAGAACAAACACATCCGCCGCGCTCAGCACGACGGGAAGCTCTGCATGCGGTACCGGCCCGAGGAACCTGACGCGCTCCGACAGCCCCAGTCTTGCGGAGAGCAGGCGAAGCTCTGACTCATCTGGCCCCGAGCCGGCCAGCAACAACACGGCATCGGGGATCTGCTGCAAAGCCTCGATCGCGAAACGCTGGCCCTTGCGTTCGATCAGCGCACCCACGCAGGCAAGAAGCGGCCTGCGTGCATCGCAGCCAAGCTTGGCGCGGCATTCCTGGCGGTTGAGGGGCCTGAACACAGCCCGATCAAGCCCGGTGCGGTGTAGCGTAATCCTGGGTCGCTCTGCGCCCAGGGCAACAAGCTCGCCAGCAAGCCCGCCTGACACC
Organism: Novosphingobium sp.; assembly: GCA_046063295.1. Classification (GTDB taxonomy): domain Bacteria; phylum Pseudomonadota; class Alphaproteobacteria; order Sphingomonadales; family Sphingomonadaceae; genus Novosphingobium. Next base: position 22,867 of record JBJTMA010000106.1, on the reverse strand, counting down.
GCGAGCAAGCCGCTGGCACCACGCGCTGCCTTGCGCACCTGTGCGGACGTCGCCGCTGCCTGACCCCAATGATGCACGTCGGCGCCGCGCGCCTTGATGGAGCAGGGTAGGCCTAAAGCTTGCGCAACCTGCAATGCTGCTGGCCCGTCGGGATAGAAGAACTGCGCGTCTACGACATCGAACGGCCTTACGGAATGCAGATCGCGCGCCAACGGCAGAACGGCCGCCGCCTCGAGCCGGGCACTGAACCTGTTCCCAGTGCCGGGGATCAGAGCAAAGCGCGGCCGGATCACATTTACGCCGCTGCGCGTCTCTCGCTGCGCCACACTTCGAAGCGCGCTGTAACGGGGGTGCATTGAAAGCGGGAAGGGGGGCAGACCGATGGGATTGACCATCACCAGATCCACGTCTCCACGTTCAGCGACCGCTGCCATCTGCCGCTCGACAAAGACCCCGAAGTTAGGGGTCAGGTCGTTCGGATAGAGCGTTGAAATCGAGAGGACGCGCAGCTTGCTCACAAGGGGCGCACCAGCATTTCGGTGACGGCGATCCACGCTGGGCTATCGACAACGACCTGGCGCGATCCGGCGCCCGGAGGAAGAATCGCGACACGCTTGTCGTCGCGATCGATCATCCGCCCGAACACGAACCGCCCGCCCGGACGCGGTACCAGGACGTCGCGGTTGATCAGGCGCGGATATGCTTCGGGCCCGAACTGGCGCAACCAGACCTGGTCTCCTGCGCGGTATTCGCCGCCACTGTCTTCAACTTCCATCGCCACCGCGATTCCTTCGCCGCTCAATGCGCTGGGCAGAATTGCCTCGCGCGGGGTAGGCAGGCCCTCGGCACCATCGGCCGTGAGCCGGGCGATGAAGTTTGGTGCGGCGCTTTCTTCACCCCGGACCAGCAATTCGGGATCGACCTGCAGGGCTGCGGCAATGCGGTTCATCCAGGCCAGAGACAGTTGCCGCATGCCCGTTTCGAGGCGCCCGATCGTTTGGGCAGTAGTGGGCGGAGCGCAACGCTCTGCAACATCGGCCAGGGTTAGCCCCTTTTCCCGCCTGATATCACGGATACGGTTGATCATGCCTGAAAAGCCTATAACCAAATTGGTTTCCCGCTTTCCTACACATGGTCAAATTTGGCAAGCCCTTCGAGAATCGACTGAAGGGTATTGCGGATGCAGCGCGAATTGATCGAATGCGAACTCACTGATGAAGGTCCGGTGCGGCCAGGCGGCCGCAAGGGATCCGTGCGCAAGGGCGCGCGTGTGGTTACGGTCAACATGGCCGAGAGCCCGCTTGCCTGGCTCCATTCGCGCGGCCATTTGAGCGATGTGCAGTTCGCGGCCGGTGAGGCGTTGCGCCGCGATTGGGAGCGATCGCAACTTGCGCCGGGAATCACCATGCGATGGGATCCGGTCCGCGTGCGCAGTACCGGCGGTGATCAGTCGCTCAGTTCGACCGAACGACAGTTGGCCGCAAGATCGCGCTTCGACGGTGCGGTCGCGCAAGCCGGGCCGGGCCTGTCGGACATTCTCTGGCGCGTCGTATGCGCAGGAGAAACCCTGCCCGACGCCGAGCGGGCGATGGCCTGGCCAGTGCGCAGCGGCAAACTCGTGCTGCGGCTGGCGCTGGACCGGGTGGCTTCGTACTATCGGCTAGGTTGAATCCACGAGTTAATTGGGCTCGCCCGCTCTTGCCAACGCTGTTGATTGCTGCTGCCCCCATCAGACCTTCGCCCTTCGTCGGGCCGTACCGACGCTTTGTCGAAGCGCTTGTGCGGGGTGGCAGTTCCGGTCCAGACTGCGCCCGATAACCTAATCGGGGAGTGCTTCAATGGATCGTCGTCAATTCATCGCCGCAGCAGGCGCCACAGCAACGGCCTTTGCGGCTGAACCGATCTGGGCGAAGGCCACGCAGCCCTCGGGCGACAAGTCGCTTCTCAGCCTGCTCGACGCGGTGTTCAACGACGGCATCGCCAATTCGCCCGAATTCGCCACTTATCTGGGGCTGGACAAGGGCAAGCTTGCCCCCCTCCGCTCGCAACTTTCGCCCTATACCAAGGCCGAGAGACTGCGCGATCTGGCGCGCAACCAGCGCTGGCTGGCAGAGGTCAGGGCGATCCCCACCGCAAGCCTCAGCGATACCGGCAAGCGCTATCAGGCGCGCGTCATCTACATGATGGAGCAGCGCGGCATCGGCGAGAAGAAGTTCGGTATCGGCGGAGTGCAAACGCCCTATCCGATCTACCAGCAAGGCGGTGCCTATTTCGACGTTCCCGATTTCCTCAATTCCGCGCACCCCATCAACGATGCCCATGATTGCGAGGCGTACCTGTCGCGCCTTGCGGCCTTCGCCCGGGTGCTGGACGAGGACAGCCAGGGGCAGCGTGAAGATGCCGCGCGGGGCCTGGTGGCACCAGGCTGGTCGATTGACCTGACACTTGGCCAGATGCGCAAGCTGCGTGAACCGGCTGCGCTGCAAAGCACGATGACCGCATCGGTCGCAGACCGCGCCAAGGCCAAGGGAATTGCCGGCGATTGGTCGGCCCGCGCTGCGAAGATCCTCGATAGTGCGGTTTATCCCGCGCTCGACCGCCAGATCGCACTGATGACAGAACTGCGCGGCAAAACCGCTGCGGGCGACGGGGCCTGGCGGATCAAGCGCGGCGACGAGATCTACGCGACCGCGCTGGCCCAGGCGACGACGACCAATCTCACCCCCGATCAGGTTCACGCGATGGGGCTTGAACAGGTGGCTGACATCACCAGCCAGCTCGATGCCATCCTCAAGGCTGCCGGGATGACGCAAGGCACGGTGAGCGAGCGCCTGACCGCGCTCAACAAGCAGCCTGACCAGCTTTACGCGGACAGCGACGAAGGTCGCAAAGCACTGATCGACAGCCTGAACAAGGGTATTGCCGACATGTGGGAGCGCCTGCCCAAGGCGTTCGCCGACATTCCGCGCCAGCCGCTCGAAATCCGGCGCGTGCCGGTTGAAATCCAGGACGGCGCGTCGAACGGCTATTACAATTCGGCTTCGCTGGATGGCAGCCGCCCCGCGATCTACTGGATCAACCTCAAATCGGTGGGCGATTGGCCTAAGTACTCGCTGCCTGCCCTGACGTTCCACGAAGGCGTCCCCGGACATCACCTGCAGGGCAGCTACGCGCAGAAGTCGGGCGAACTCCCGATGCTGCTGCGCAACAATTTCATTTCGAGCTATGGCGAAGGCTGGGCGCTCTACGCCGAGCAGCTGGCTGACGAGCTCGGCGCATATACCGGGCTGGAGCGCGCCGGGTACTTACAGAGCTTCCTGTTCCGGGCCGCGCGGCTGGTGGTCGACACGGGCATCCATCACAAGCGCTGGAGCCGCGAGCAGGCAACCGATTACATGGTTTCCACAACCGGCTTTGCCCGCGCCCGCAGCCAGCGCGAAGTCGAGCGTTATTGCACGATGATTGGGCAAGCCTGCAGTTACAAGATCGGCCACACCGCGTGGGTCAAGAACCGCGCCAGGGCGCAGGCTGCGCTCGGCGACAAGTTCAACCTGCAGTGGTTCCACGAAGTCCTCAAGGACGGGGTGATGCCGCTCTCGATGCTTGAGGCCCGGATCGACCAGCGGGTGAAGGAACGCCTGGCGAAGGGTTAGCCTTCGGCCAGTTCCGCCAGTTCTAGCCAGCGTTCCTCCGCCGCGTCCTTTTCGGCGCGGGCGAGGTCGATCGCCTTCGTCAGCGCGGCAAACCGGGCAGGATCGCGGGTATAAAGTGCCGGATCGGCCAAGGCGGCTTCATCACGCGCAATCTGCGCAAGCAGTTCGTCGATCCGGCCCGGAAGCAGGTCGTAATCGCGCTGGTCTTTGTAAGTGAGCTTGGCCTTGCGCGGGGGAGGTGAGGCCACGGTGGGCGCGGTTTCGGCATCGCGGCGGACGGGCTTGACGGTGATGCTGCGCTGGCTTCGCTGCTTTTCCCAGTCCTCGTAACCACCGGCCACGACATCGACCTTACCCGACCCGTCGAGGCCGAGAGTTACCGTTACCGTTCGGTCGAGGAAGTCGCGGTCGTGGCTGACGATGAGGACCGTACCGTCATAGTCGGCGATTACTTCCTGGAGCAGGTCGAGCGTTTCAAGGTCGAGGTCGTTGGTCGGCTCGTCGAGTACCAGAAGATTGGATTTCCGGGCGAACTCGCGCGCGAGCAGGAGCCGGCTGCGCTCGCCTCCGGACAATGTGCCGACCCTGGCATCGACCAGCCCGGGTTCGAACAGGAAGTCCTTGAGATAACCCTGGATGTGCTTGCGCACCCCGCGCACGTCGATCCAATCGCCGCCCTCAGCCAGCACGTCGCGGACGCGTTTGTCCGCGCTCATAAGGCTGCGCTGCTGGTCGATGACGACACCGTCGAGCGTCTTGGCGAGCGTCACCGTGCCGCTGTCGGGTTCAAGTTCTCCGGTCAGCAACTTGAGCAGCGTGGTCTTGCCCGCGCCGTTCGCGCCGACCACGCCGATCCGGTCGCCTCGGGTGATGCGCAAGGTGAAGTCCTTGATAATCGGCCGACCGGCAAACGACTTGCCCACTTTGTCGGCGACGATCACCGCTTTGGTCTTCACGTCGTCCGTGCCCAGGGCAAGCTTGGCGGCGCCTTGCGGACCCATCATGGCGGCCCGCTGTGCGCGCATTTCCCACAGCTTGGCGAGGCGGCCCTGGTTGCGCTTGCGCCGCGCGGTTACGCCCCGTTCAAGCCAGTGTGCTTCGATCTTGAGCTTAGCGTCGAGCTTGTCCGCGGCTCGGGCTTCCTCAGCGTAGACTTGCTCCATCCACGCTTCGTAGCCACCGAAACCGATGTCCTTGCGTCGAAGCGATCCGCGATCAAGCCACAGCGTGGCATTGGTGAGCCGCTTGAGGAACGTCCGGTCATGGCTGATCGCAACGAAGGCACCCTTGTAGCGGCTGAGCCAGTCTTCCAGCCAGTCGATCGCGGCGAGGTCGAGGTGGTTGGTCGGTTCGTCGAGCAAAAGCAGGTCAGGATCGCTTGCCAAAGCGCGGGCAAGTGCGGCGCGGCGGCGCTCACCTCCGCTGGCACTGTCTGCCTTCCGGCTCATGTCGATGCCCAACTGGCCTGCAATTGCTTCAACTTCGTGGCGCGGCGGCGCGTCCTTGCCGCTAAGCGCGAAATCCATCAGCGTGTCATACCCGGTAAAGAACGGGTCCTGTTCGAGCATGACGATCCGGGTGCCCGGCTGAACCGAACGACGGCCCTTGTCGGCTTCGATCTGTCCAGCGATCAAGCGCAGCAGCGTGGTCTTGCCCGCACCGTTTCGACCGATCAGAGCAAGCTTGTCACGTGGTCCGATGAACAGGTCGAGACCTTGGAACAGCCAGCCCGAACCCTGGATCAAGCTCAGGTCTTCGTAAGCGAGGATCGGTGCGGCGGCCATGGCAGCGCGCAACTAGGCGGCGAGGGCCGCGTTGACAAGCCGCACCGGGGAACCGAGAGAAGCCAACCATGCGTACCGTATGGCTCAATGGCGAATTCATCCCCGAAGATCAGGCCAAGGTCTCGATCTTCGATCGCGCGCTCAATTTCGGGCAGGGGGTCTATGAAGTCTCGCCAGTTATAGACGGCAAGTTCCGCAACTGGCCGCACCATGCTGCGCGGCTGGCGCGGAGCCTGGCGACGGCGCGGATCGCCGACGAGACCGACTGGCCGGCGGTCCTGACCGAACTGATCGCGCGCAACGGGATGATAGAAGGCAGGGTGTATTTGCAGGTCACCGGTGGAGCGCCGCTGGACCGCGCTTTCCCGCTTCCGGGTCCCGAAGTGTCTGCAAACCGGTTTGCCTTCACACAGGAAGACAGCCTGATCGATCAACCATCCTGGGGCGCAAACGGCCTCAGGATCGTGCTGCGACCTGACCTGCGCTGGCAGGTCCGCTCGGCCAAGACGACCCAGCTGCTTTATGCGGTGATGATGAAAGCCGAGGCCAAGGAAGCGGGTGTCGACGATGCCTGGCTGGTCGAAAACGGTGTCATCACCGAAGCGACCAGTTCCAATGCGCACATCATAGACGCGCGCGGGGTGCTGGTTTCGCATCCGGTCGATCACGGTGTGTTGCCAGGTGTCACACGAATCAGCGTCATGGCCATCGCCAAGGACATGGGGCTCGAGATCGAGGAGCGACCGTTTACGCCGGAGGAACTCTTCGCGGCGCGGGAGGCATTCATTTCCGGGGCCGGAACGCTGGTGCTGCCGGTGGTCGAGGTCGATGGTCAACCAATCGGCAACGGCGGACCGGGCACGATTACCAGCGAAATACGGCAACGGTACATCACCTTGCTGAAAGCCAGCTGAGCCATTCACAACCTGTTCAATCCCTTGCCGCTAGAGCCGCGACAATCATGAACAAGTTTCTTGCCTTGATCCTCTCTGCCGCGGTCATTCCGACCGGCGCGGTCCATGCCGGCCCCGGTGGTGCGCAGGAAAAGGCGCGCCGGGATGTGCGCGCGGGCAATGTCCGTTCGCTGCGCGACATCGAAGGCGCGGTGCTGCCGCAGATGCAGGGCGCCCAATATATCGGACCCGAATACGATCCGGCGGCCTTCGTCTACCGGCTCAAGTTCATCCAGGACGGCCATGTCATCTTCGTCGATGTCGATGCGCGGACCGGGCAGGTTATCCGGCAATCTCGATGAATCGCCGCCTACGCGGCTGGGCTGCGCTAGGCTCGCAACTTGACCTGCCAGCCTGCAAGTCCCATCTGACGCGCAGACAATTCTGGGGAACCCCGTAATGCGTATCCTGATCGTCGAGGATGAACCGACCCTCGGCAAACAGCTCAAGTCCACTCTCGAAGCCAATGGCTACGCAGTCGATCTTTCGGTCGACGGCGAAGACGGGCACTTCATGGGTTCGACCGAGGAATATGACGCGGTGATCCTTGACCTCGGCCTGCCCGAGATTGACGGGCTGACCGTGCTGGGCATGTGGCGCAAGGAAGGCCGCAAGTTCCCGGTGCTTGTGCTGACCGCCCGCGACAGCTGGTCCGACAAGGTGGCAGGGCTCGACGCCGGGGCTGACGACTATCTCGCCAAGCCGTTCCAGACCGAAGAACTGATCGCCCGTCTGCGCGCGCTGATCCGCCGTGCCTCGGGCAATACCAGCAGTGAACTGACCGCCGGCGACGTTCGGCTGGACACCCGCTCGGGCCGGGTCACACTCGCCGGTGAGCCGGTCAAGCTCACTGCGCAGGAATACAAGCTTCTGTCCTACCTGCTCCACCACAAGGGCAAGGTTGTCAGCCGCACCGAACTGATCGAGCACATTTACGACCAGGATTTTGACCGCGATTCGAATACGATCGAGGTTTTCGTTACCCGCATCCGCAAGAAGCTGGGCGCCGACGTGATCACCACGATCCGCGGGCTTGGCTATAGCCTTGACGATCCGGCGGCGGGTTCGCGCGGATAAACCAACGGGTGACGGACAAGGCGCCCGCGAGCATTCCGCACACCGGCTCGCTCGCGCGCCGGATGATGCTGATTGCGACCGGCTGGATCCTGGTCCTGCTCCTAGGTGGCGGCATTGCCCTGGACCAGACGCTCACCGGCCTGATCACGCGCAATTTTGACGGCCAGCTGTCCTATCTTCTCAACGGAATGATTGCTTCGGCTGAAGTCGGGAGCGATGGCGAGGTCTACTTCAACCGGGCGCTGGGCGATCAGCGCCTGCTCGAACCCAACAGCGGACTTTACTGGCAGATCCGGGGTGAGGGGCATGACGATTTCCCCTCGCGTTCGCTGTGGGATCGAAGCTTGGAAGTTCGCGCCAACCACCTCGACAAGGAAGCACACGCTTACGATTCAAACCAGTTCCCGAGCGAACCGCTGCGCGTAATCGAGCGGTCGGTCACACTTCCGGGAAGCACCACCGTGTGGTGGTTCACCGTGGCGGAACGCAAGAGCGACCTGGATGAGCAGACCAGCCGTGTACGCCGCATCCTCTATCGCAGTTTCGCGGTGTTGGGGCTGGGCCTGCTGATCATGGCGGCACTGCAGACGTGGTACGGGCTTGGCCCGCTCCGCGGGGTCCGGCGAGCGATCCAGCGGATGCGCACCAAGGGCACCAACCGGGTCACCGAGCCGCTGCCGCTTGAAGTCCAGCCGCTGGTGCAGGAATTGAACGCCTTGCTGGCGCACACCGAGCGGCAGGCGGAAGAAGCGCGTACGCACGCGGGCAATCTGGCCCATGCGCTCAAGACCCCGCTGACGGTGGTCATGAACGCAGCCACGGCTCACGCGCCCGATCTGCCCGAAACTGTCATCCGCGAAGCTGCTGTGATGCGGCGGCAGGTGGATCACCATCTTGCCCGTGCACGAGCTGTGGGGCGACGTGCAGTTGGCCAAGCGCGCGCCAACGTCAGTGAAAGCGTCGAGGCGGTGTTGCGCGCGGTTACGCGCCTCTATGACCGCGCCCGGTTCGACCTCGACGGGAACCGCGGCACGCTGGTGGCGATCGAGAAGCAGGACCTGGACGAGATTCTTGGCAACCTGATCGAAAACGCCGCTAAGTATGGTGGTGGCAGCGTGTTCGTCACTATCGACGCTGTGCCGAGTTCTGACCAATGCGAGATCTGGGTCGAAGACGATGGCGGCGGCATTCCGGATGAGGAACGCATCCGCATCTTCGACCGCGGCGCGCGGCTCGATACCGGCAAGCCTGGTACGGGGCTGGGCCTGGCGATCGTGCGCGACGTCGCGGAAATCTACGGCGGCAGCGTCGAACTTGGCGAGAGCGAAGACCTCGGCGGTCTTCTGGTCAAGCTCAGGCTGCCGCGCGTTATCCTTTGAATGAAACAGGTCGGCGATAGCAGAAAACGCTTCGCCGCGTTGCCTCAGGTTCATGCAACCTGCCGCGGTGGCATCCGTTTCTCCTGTGTTGCGAATGGCATTGCCATCTGCAGATTTAGGAGATGAATTATGCGCAAGTCCTTCACTGCAACGATTGCCGCGCTGACTGCATTGAGCACAGTTGCGACGGCATTCCCGGCTTCGGCCCAGGGCCGCTGGCGCGATAGCGACCGCGATGGCCGATCGGATCGTTCGGAATGGAACCGCGACCGCGACCGCGATGGCCGCCCGGATCAGTGGGATCATAACGATCGCCGCGACTGGGGCCGCAGCCACAACCGCGGCAAGCACAAGGGCTGGCGCGGCCGGGATGGTCGTTACTGGACCTATTACGGCGGTAACTATGGATATGACGGCTACGGCGGTTCCTACCGGGTGGGACAGCGCTATCCGTATTACCAAAATCGGTCCTATGTCGTGAACGATTACGGGTACTACGGCCTTCCCGCACCGCGACCGGGGTATCGCTACTACCGCGATCGGAACGGTGACATCGTCATGGCTGCGATCGTCGGCGGCGCGATCGGCCTGATCATCGGTGCGGCTACCCGATAACGGCTAACTGCAACAAACGAGCCCTCCTTCGGTGCGCCGGAGGAGGGCTTTATAGGTCAGCCCGCCGCTGCCTGTTCATGATGGCGAATTACTTCGTCGATGATGAATCGCAGAAACTTTTCGCTAAATTCGGGATCCAGCTGGGCTTCCTCGGCCAGCTTGCGCAGCCTTGCGATCTGTCGCTCCTCGCGCCCGGGATCGGATGCGGGGAGTGCATTCGCTGCCTTGTAGGTCCCGACTGCCTTGGTGATCCGGAACCGCTCGGCCAGGATATGGATCAATGCGGCGTCGATATTGTCAATGCTGGCGCGGTAACCGGCCAGCGTGGCATCGATTGCGGGAGTGGTTGCGGTTTCGGACATGATCGGCTCGCTAGCATGACATTTTGCGCAATGCCATTGCTCCGTTTGCACTTGCGTAGTGGCCGGAGCGGCGGTTATGCGCCTTCGCCATGAGCGCCGATGTCGTCTCCTTGAAACCGCGCCCCAGCGAACCCTCGCTCGCACCGATGATGGCCCTGACCGCACCGGGAATGAATGCCGTGAATGCGGTCATACTTGACCGGATGCAAAGCGAAATCCCGTTAATCCCGACACTGGCTGGACACCTGATAGCCGGCGGGGGCAAGCGGATGCGGCCAATGTTGACGCTCGCTGGAGCCGCGCTGGTCGATTACCAGGGAACGCGGCACCACAAGCTGGCCGCCGCGGTCGAATTCATCCACACCGCGACGCTGCTTCATGACGACGTTGTCGACGGCAGCGAGCTGCGCCGCGGCAAGGCGGCGGCGAACCTGATCTTCGGCAATCCGGCCACGGTGCTGGTCGGTGACTTCCTGTTTACGCGCAGCTTCGAACTGATGGTCGAAGACGGGTCCCTGAAAGTGCTCAAGATCCTCTCGAACGCCAGTTCGGTGATTTCGGAGGGTGAAGTTGACCAGCTTACCGCGCAGCGCCAGATCGAAACCAGCGAGGAGCGCTATCTTTCGATAATCGGCGCAAAAACCGCTGCGTTGTTCGCCGCGGCCACGCGTATCGCCGCGGTCGTTGCAGAGCGGCCTGAGGCGGAAGAGCGTGCTTTGGAGCATTACGGACGCAATCTCGGCATCGCCTTCCAGCTGGTAGACGATGCTATGGACTACGATTCCGCTGATAGCGAGATGGGCAAAGCCAAGGGCGATGACTTTCGCGAGGGAAAGATGACCTTGCCGGTCATCCTGGCCTATGCGCGCGGAAGCGAGGACGAGCGAAAATTCTGGCGTGACGCCATCATCGGGCATCGCACCTCTGACGATGACCTGGCCCATGCCGTCAGCCTGATCGAACTGCACGACACCCTGAGCGCCACCCGTGACCGCGCTCGCCATTATGCGCAGCGCGCAATCGATGCGATCGCCGGCTTCCCGGCCAATGAGGCCCGGGCTGCGATGGCCGAAGCTGCGGAATTCGCGGTCGCCAGACGCTCTTGAAGTTACGCGAAATTAACTGGTTTCGCGCCGGTTCTTGCGATAGCCCTTACCGCGGCAGGCGTTGCTATTCGGCGTCCAAGTCGGAGCCATGCCACGCATAACTGTTGGGGGTCTGACTATGAGTGATGAAAAACCGGCACCGCAGGTCGATGTGACCAAGGCCTGGGCGGCCAGCCAGGGCCAAAATTATTCGGCCAAGAAGCTGCGGATCTACGCCATTCTTTGTTGGGTCGTGGCGATCGGAACCGAGATTGCCGGGATCGTGATGCTGCGCCAGGGCAAGTTCCAGCACGGCAACATGGCACTGCTCATCGGCCTGCTGGTCGTGATCGCGGTTTTCGCGATTGGCGGCAACCTCATGTGGAAAAACGCCAACAAGCACGATCCGGCGAGCCGCGCCGATGGTGCGCGGTTCTTTTTCCAGAACCAGCTGGGTGCGATCATCACCATGATCGCCTTCCTCCCGCTTCTCGTCCTGATCTTCATGGACAAGGACATGGATCCCAAAAACAAGCAGATCGCCGGCGCGGTCGGCGTGGTACTGGCGCTGATCGCCACCGCCACCGGCGTCAGTCTCAAGCCGCCTTCGACCGAGCAGTACACAGAAGACATGAATCTCTGCGCCAGCCAGATCAAGAGCGGCCAGCCGACGACGGCGTGTTCGCCGGAAGTCGCAGCGCAGGCGCAGGACATCGCGCGTGACAGCAAGGCCGTGGCAGACGCTACCAAGAGCGCAGCAAACCCCAACGGGCTCGACAAGGTCTATTGGATTGCATCGGCCAAGGCTGGCGAGAAAGCCGAGACCGAGCACGTGTTCCACCTTTGCTCGGACGTCTCCACCCTGCGCGGCAAGACCGTGAACAGTGGCTCGGTGACTGAAGCTTACAAGGAAAACGCCACGCGGATCACCAAGCAGATCCCGATGGAACAGAAGCAGTGCGGCTTTACCGCACCGGCTGCCGCAGCGCCCCTGGCTGCTCCGGCGGCATCGGCTACCTGACTTTATTCGAGGCGGGGCAAAAGTCCCGCCTCGGCTCGTCGCCGCAGACCAACAACCCGCCGATCACCGCCCTTTGGGAGCGGTGAGCTGAGGCGCGAATTAAGTCCATCTTTACCACGCAAGTCCGAATGTTACCGGACTTGGGGGCCACTCTAGCCGAGGGCCGTAAAATGATGGAATACCACAAATCCCGCCCCGCCCATATCCTTGGGCCGAGCCGCGAAATCCTAACCCGGGAAAGTCTCCCGCCAGCGGACACGACCCGCTGGGTTGCCAGTCGCAAGGCGCAGGTTGTCGCAGCCGTTGAAAGCGGCTTGATGACGATCGAAGAGGTGATGCAGCGCTATCGCCTCAGCCTCGAGGAGTTCTACTCGTGGCAGCGCGCGATGGACCGCGCCGGGGTCTATGGACTGCGGGTCGCCTGGTCGCAGCAGGACCGTGCCGCGCGTCGCCGCAGCCGCGAAAGCGTCAGCACGCGTTTGCGCGAACTCGTGCATGCCTGACCGCATTACCCGGGCTTGACCGGGCTGCGTCACTCCGGCAGGTCGGTTGCGTCCAGCAACCGACCTGGGCCGGGGAGATTACCGCATGCAACGTCGCCGTCTGGGTAAGAGTTCGATCGTCGTTTCCGATATCTGCATGGGGACGATGACCTTCGGCAGCCAGACCGACGAGGCCGAGGCGCTGCGCATTCTTGATCGCAGCTTCGATGCGGGGATCGATTTCTACGATACCGCCGAAGGCTATCCCGTGCCGCCCGATGCCAAATGGGTGGGTCGGACCGAGGAGATTGTCGGCAAGTGGCTCAAGACCAAGCCGCGCGAAACGATCATCCTTGCCACCAAGGTATCCGGCCCCAGCCACGTCTGGTTCCGCTCGCCGCTGCGCAGCGGCATGACCGCGCTCGATCGGCGTAACATCGTCACCGCGGTCGAGGCGAGCCTCAAGAAGCTCGGCACCGATTACATCGATCTCTACCAGACCCACTGGCCCGATCACGATCTCCCCTACGAAGAGACGATGGAAGTGCTCGACGAGCTTGTCCGCGCCGGCAAGGTCCGGGTGCTGGGCTGCTCGAACGAAACCAGCTGGGGGCTGATGAAAAGTATCGCCGCGTCCGAAGCCTTGGGCGGGGCGCGCTACCAGACGATCCAGAACAACTTCAGCCTTAACAATCGCCGCTTCGAGGATGAGCTGGCGCAGGTCTGCCGCCAGGAAGGAGTCAGCCTGATCCCCTATTCGCCGATCGCGGGCGGGGTGCTCTCGGGCAAGTACCAGGACGGTGCGCGGCCCGATGGCGCGCGCTTCTCGCGCTATCTCGCGATGGAAGGCCGGCAGGCGGCGATGGGCAAGCGCTTCGTCAACGACAAGTCGCTCGCCTCGACAGCGCGCTTTGCTGACATTGCCAAGGAAGCGGGGATGAGCACCGTGACTCTCGCCGTCGCCTGGTCGAAGCAGCATGATTTCGTCGCCTCGACCATCGTCGGCGCGAGCCGTGAGGACCAGCTCGATGAAATCTTCGCAGCGATCGACCTCGAACTGCCCAAGGACGTGATGAAGGCGATCGACAAGGTTTCGAAGGAAATCATGTACCCGATGGGGTAAGGGGCGGCGCAATGAGCGCCCTGCCGATCCAAGCCGTCCTGCCGGAATTGCTCGCCAAGCTGCGCACGCGGGCTTCTGCCGTGCTGATCGCGCCGCCGGGGGCGGGCAAGACCACGGCGGTCGCGCCAGCCTTGCTGAGCGAGCCTTGGTGCACCGGAAGCGTCATCGTGCTTTCACCGCGCCGGGTCGCTGCGCGTGCCGCAGCCGAGCGAATGGCAGAGCTATTGGGCGAACAGGCCGGAGAAACGATCGGATATCTGACCCGTCTCGATAGCAAGCGCAGCGCAAGAACGCGGGTGCTGGTCATGACCGAGGCGATTTTCGTTTCGACCATTCTCAAGGATCCCGAACTGGCGGGCGTGTCGGCCGTGTTGTTCGACGAGGCGCACGAGCGTCATCTCGACAGTGATCTGGGGCTCGCGCTCGCGATCGAATGCGCCGGCGTGCTGCGCGAGGACCTGCGGCTGGTGGTCATGTCGGCGACTATCGACGGCGCGCGCTTTGCCGGGCTCCTTGGCCCAAAAGGGCAAGGGGCCCCGGTGATCGAAAGCGAAGGCAAGGCGCATCCGCTCACCATCCGCTGGCTGGGCGCGCGGCCTGAACTGCGGATTGAAGATGCCGTCACGTCTGCAGTGCTTTTGGCCTGGCGCGAGGAAACCGGAGATGTCCTGGTATTCCTGCCGGGAGTGGGAGAGATCGAGCGGGTCCGCGAGCGATTGGCGGACAAGCTGCCTTCTGCATTGGTCCTGCCGCTGCATGGCCAGGTCGAACCAGCGGGACAGCGCAAGGCGATCAAGCGCGATCCTGAAGGGCGCCGGCGGATCGTGTTGGCAACTGCAATCGCCGAAACTTCGCTCACCCTTGACGGTGTTTCGGTGGTGGTCGATGCCGGGCTGTCGCGCCGCGCCGAGTTCGACAAGGCGGCGGGTGTCACGCGGCTCGTCACGCATCGCGCTTCGCAGGCCGCAGCAGCCCAGCGCGCGGGGCGTGCCGCTCGGCAGGGACCTGGCGCTGCATATCGGTTATGGGAAGAAGCCGCGCATCCGGGGCGTGCAGCATTCGATCCGCCCGAGATGCTGACATCCGACCTCGCACCGCTGCTGCTCAGCCTTGCACAATGGGGTGCAGCAAATCCCGCCGACCTAGCCTGGATAGACCCGCCGCCTGCTGCAGCATTGAGCGCAGCAAGGCACGCATTACAGGCACTTGGGGCACTCGATGGACACGGCAAGATCACGGATCACGGGCGCAACATGGCCGCGCTGCCCATGGCGCCGCCGCTTGCTCACATGTTGCTTTATGCTGCGCAACATGGCGCGACTGTCAGTGCAGCAAAACTGGCGCTGCTATTGCAGGAACGCGGACTGGGCGGTCGGGGCGAAGATCTTTGGGCGCGGCTCGAGCGGTGGGAGCGTGACCGGTCCCCACGCGCCGAGGCTTCGCGCAAACTGGCGGAGCGCTGGGCCAGTTTGGTCGGCAAGGGCACGGGCAAGGCACCTCCGCTCGGGGTTCTCTTGGCCGAGGCTTATCCGGATAACATCGCCCGCCGCCGCTCTGGCACCGGCGAGGACTGGCTGACTGTCGGCGGCCGCGGATTGCGTCTGGAACCGGCATCGCCACTTGCCCGCGCCGAATGGCTTGCCGTTGGCGAAGCGCAAGGCGATGCGAAAGGGGCCCGCATCACGGGAGCGATCGCGCTTGAAGAAGCAGACGTCCTCAAGTGGCTCGGGCACAGGCTTGAGCGGCGCACTTCGCTTCGTTGGATCGCCGAGGAGCGACGGGCCGAGGCGCTGCTCGAAAGCCGGATGGGAGCGATAACCCTGTCCCGGGGGTCCGATCCGGACCCTGATGCCCAGGCTGTCAGGGAGTTCATGCTCGAGCAAATTGCGTCGGCGGGGCTGAATATTTTGCCGCTTTCGCCGGCAAGCCGGGCGCTGCTAGTTCGCGCGCGGTTCGCTGGTCTCGCCGAGCTTGGCGAATCGGCATTGCTTGACCGTCTCGATGACTGGCTCGGTCCGCTCCTCACACGCCGGCTGGACGATCTGAATCCCGGCAAAGTCCATGATAGCTTGCTGGGCCGCCTCGACTACGCGCAGCGCCAGAAGCTCGACCGGTTGGCTCCCGCACAGTTCAGCAGTCCGGCGGGCACCTCGCATGCGATCGACTACGCCGATCCCGGCGGCCCGTCGGTTGAGCTTAGAGTCCAGGCGCTGTTCGGCTTGGACAGCCACCCGATGTTCGGCAGCCCGCCCCAGCCGCTGCTGCTCAAGCTCACCGATCCGGGCGGAAAGCCGCTGCAGACCACGCGCAACTTGCCCGGTTTCTGGCGCGGGTCCTGGAAGGACGTGCAGCGCGACATGAAGGGCCGGTATCCCAAGCACCGCTGGCCCGACACGCCGTGGACTGAGGCCCCGAGCCTCAAGACCAAGAACGCGTTTAACCGGACTTGATTCGCCCGCCCGCTTGCAGCAAAGCGCCGTCATGTCAGCACGCATCTTCCAGCGCCCCAAGAACGCCATGCAATCGGGCAAGGCCCGGCTTGGCGACTGGATCCTCGAATTCGCCCCCGCCGAAGCGAAGAAGCCCGACCCCCTGATGGGCTGGGCCGGTTCGGGCGATATGCAGGCGCAGGTACAGCTCAAGTTCGCCAGCGCCGAAGCCGCGCAGGCCTATGCGGCAAAGTACGGCATCGCAGCCGAAGTGCACGCCGTCCCGCCGCGCCGCTTGAAGCTTCAAGCCTACGCCGACAATTTCAAGTAAGAGTTAGAAGCGGGCCGGTGGGCTGGCTTGGGTCGCGCTGTGAGACAGCCCGCCGACCCGCTTCATGGCCATTCCGGAAGGGTTGAGGCCATTCGGTCGCGACTCGCGTCGCGCCGATATGCCGGGTCTAGGGCAAGTGGGGCGCGCCAGACTTGCGCAAACGCGACACTGCCGCCATATGCGCCGCCGGGAGTCGGTCGGACGTTTGCGCCCGCCAACCTGGTCAGGTCCGGAAGGAAGCAGCCACAACGGGTTGCGGCGGGTCGGCCGGCTCCTTTTCCCCCTTCGACAATCGGCTGCCTAGCGCCTAACCTGTGCGCCCATGAACGATTCCCCCGAGCCTTTTGCCGACCAGCCCGAAGACGAAGCTCCCTCCGCTGAGGAGCTGGAGGCAGCAGGTCAGGAATCGATGTTCGGTGAGTCGGCGCCAAAACCGGTTCCCGTCCCTGTCGCTTCTGCGGCTGACGCGGCCGCGCAGCCGTACCGCGTGCTAGCCCGCAAGTACCGCCCACAGACTTTTTCCGAATTGCTCGGCCAGGACGCGATGGTGCAAACGCTGGGCAACGCGATCAAGCGCGACCGGCTGGCGCATGCCTTTCTGATGACCGGGGTGCGCGGAGTGGGGAAGACCTCCACCGCGCGGCTGATCGCCAAGGCGTTGAACTGCATCGGCCCCGACGGACAGGGCGGGCCGACGATCGATCCCTGCGGGGTGTGCGAGCCTTGCGTTGCGATTGCCGAGGGCCGTCACATCGACGTGATCGAGATGGATGCCGCGAGCAACACCGGCGTCGACGACGTGCGCGAGATCATCGAGGCGGTGCGCTATGCTGCGGTTTCTGCACGCTACAAGATCTACATCATTGACGAAGTCCACATGCTCAGCCGGAACGCTTTCAACGCGCTCCTGAAGACGCTGGAAGAGCCGCCGCCGCATGTGAAGTTCCTGTTCGCCACCACCGAGGTCGACAAGCTGCCGGTTACGGTGCTGAGCCGCTGCCAGCGCTTCGACCTGCGCCGTATCCAGGCAACCCAGCTGGCGGAACACTTCGCGCGTATCTGCAAGGCTGAGGGCGTCGAGGCCGAAGGTGAGGCGCTCGCCATGATTGCTTCGGCCGCTGAAGGTTCGGTGCGCGACGGATTGTCGATCCTTGACCAGGCCATTGCGCATGCGGATCTTGGCGGGGCGAGCCAGGTTACCACCGAGCAAGTCCGCGACATGCTCGGCCTGGCTGACAAAGGCGCGCAGCGACGGTTGTTTGGTGCCTTGCTGAGCGGTGAAGGGGCGGCGCTACTCGAGATGGTTGACCAGCAATTCGCGCTCGGGGTCGAACCGCTCGCGCTGATGCGCTCGGCGCTGGAGCTTACGCACCGCATTACCGTCTGCCAGCTGGGGAAAGGCGGTGCTGACGCCGCCTCTACCGAGGAACGCGAAGCGATCGAAGGCTGGGCGCAGAGCCTTTCCGCTGGCCAGCTTCACCGGTTGTGGCAATTGCTGCTCAAGGGGCATGACGAGGTGCGCGGCGCGCCCGATCCGCTGATCGCAGCCAAGATGGCACTGCTGCGGGTGCAGCACGCCAGCGACTTGCCCGATCCCGGCTCGCTGGCGAAGCACTTGCAGGAACTTGCCGCGCGTGGCCCCGTGGCGGCGCAATCCGGTGATGCAGCGGTCGTCAGCGAAGCTGCTGTCCCGACTGGGATGGATTGGCCAACGCTGATCAACACGGTCGAACAATCGGGCCAATTGCGGCTGGCACAAGTGATGCACGACTGGGTGCGGGTCGCCGCTCTGAAGCCTGGCGAACTCACCTATGCGCTGGCGCCCGGATACCCCGGCGATCCCAGTGCGGAGCTCCGCGACGCCTTGCTGCGCGCGACCGGTGAGCGGTGGCAGGTAACCCGGATCGAGGGCGAGGCTGCTCCAGCCCTTAGGGAAACAGCAGAAAAAGCCGCCGAAGAGGCGCGCGCGGCGGTGCTGCGCGATCCGCTGGTCGAAGCTGCCTTTGCCGCTTTTCCCAAGGCTGAACTTTTGGATGACGAGCCGCGCGTCGCGCAGGCATCGAAGTGGAGGAATTGAAGTGAAGTCGATGGAAGAGATGCTCAAAGCCGCACAGGAAGCCGCTGCGACCATCGAAAAGCAGATGACCGAAATGCAGGGCAAGCTCGACGGTATCGAGGTTGAAGGCGCAGCAGGCGGCGGGCTGGTCAAGATCCGCTGTTCGGCCAAGGGCCGGGTGCTTGGCGTGGCAATCGACGATAGCCTTATGGCCATCAGTGAAAAGCAGATGCTCGAAGACCTGATCGCCGCCGCATTCAACGATGCGCGAGGCAAGGCCGATGCGGTTTCCGGCCAGGAAATGGCCAGGATGCAGCAGGGCATGGGCCTGCCGCCGGGGTTCAAGCTGCCGGGCATGTGATTGCCCCGGTGGAACGCGGTATGCCGTTGGTCGAACGGCAACCACGCTTGGTGTCTTAGGAGTGTAGTACAGTCTGAGTTCGCTTTCTGAGGGGGAAGTCCAATGCGTCACCTGTTCCTGCCACTCGCCGCCGTGCTGCTTTCGACCAGCGGGCTCAGCCAGGTTCCCAAGGACCAGCTCGACAAACCCCCGGCGAACGCCAAGCACTACACGATCCAGTCGACCGGCGGGAAGCATGGTGACGAATGGGTCTGGCAGTTGCCCGACGGCACCCGCAAGGCGCGCTTCAGCATGAACCTGCGCGGGCAGGTGTGGGAAGAAGACTATACCGGCAAGCCCGGTTCCGACGGCTTCCCGGCCAGCGTCACCATCCGCGGGGTTTCACCGCAAGGCGATGTGGGTGAAACCTTCAGCCTGACCGGCTCGGTCGCCAATTGGAAAAGCCCGATCGACAAGGGCAGCAGCGATACCGCGCGCGGGAAGTTCTACACCACACTGGGCGGTCCGATGGACACGAACGCATGGTTCATCGAACGCCTTCTCGCCAGCCCCGGCAAGAAGATGGCGTTGCTTCCCGGCGGCGAGGCACACGCCGAAATGCTGACCCGCATGGTCGTCGGCAAGGGCAAGTCGGCCAAGTCGATCGTGCTGTGGCAAATCGTGGGCGTCTCCAACACGCCGGTTCCGGTATGGACCGACCTGAAGGGCAAATTCTTTGGTGTTGCCAACGGAATGGCGTGGTTGCCGGATGGCTACACAGCTGATCAAAAGGCGATGGAAAACGTCCAGGCCGCGGCAATCGGCGCGCAGGCGCCATTGCTCTACAATCGGCTGGTCACTGTGCCGAACAAGCCGGTGGCCTTTACCCACGTCAAATTGTTCGATGCCGATAACCAGCGCTTCCTGACCGACCAGACGGTCGTGGTATCAGGCAGCAAGATCGTCGCGGTTGGCGCTGCCGGATCTACCGCTGTTCCAGCGGGGGCACGGATATTCGACGGCACCGGCAAGACCCTGATCCCCGGTTTGTGGGATTGCCACATGCACGTCGGCGATGACTACACCGGGCCCCAGGAGCTCTCGCTCGGCGTCACCTCGGTACGCGATCCAGGCAATGACGATGTCCAGACCATGAACCGCCGCGCGCGGGCTTCCGCGGGCAAGCTGCTGATGCCGCATGTCTATGCCAGTTCATTGATCGACGGGAAGGGGCCCTACACGGCCCAGGTTGCCAATGTGGCGACCAGCCAGGACGAAGCGATCGCGCTGGTCCGCCGGGCCAAGGCCAATGGTTTCACCGGGATCAAGTTCTACGGCACTTTCGATTCCCGTTGGCTTCCCGCCGCGATTGCCGAAGCGCATAAGTTGGGTCTCCATGTCCACGGCCATATCCCGCACGGCATTCGCCCGAGCGAGGCGGTAAAGGACGGCTACGACGAGATCACGCACATCAACTGGATCGTGATGGAGGGTGTGCCGGCGGACGTCTTGCCGACCGACAATGGCATCGGCCGCTTCGAGGGACCGGGGCGCTACGCCAAGGACATGGACATGAAGGGTCCCGTCATGTCCGGCTTCGTCCAGGATCTGGCAGCGAGGAAGGTCTATTCGGATCCGACGATGGTTGCCTTCGAAGGGCTCTATGTGCCGGACAACGGTGACCTGTCGCCAAGCTATGCGCCTTTCGTCGGCACGCTGCCGCCTTCGGTCGAGCGGGGCTTCAAGGGCGGGGGCTTTGCGGTTCCCGAAGGGCTGACCCGCGCCGATTACCGTGCCAGTTGGGCCAAGATGGTTGAACTTCTTGGCCTGATGCACCGGGCCGGCGTCCCCATCGTCGCCGGCACGGACGGATCCGGGATCGAGATTATCCACGAGCTCGAGATCTACGTGCAAGCGGGTTTCACCCCGGCAGAGGCGCTGGCGGCGGCAACGATCGTCCCGGCGCGGCTGGTGGGGGCGGACAAGACCACCGGTTCAATCGCCATAGGCAAGAATGCCGACCTGGTCCTGGTCGACGGCGACCCCGAAACGCGGATCGGCGACTTGCGGCAGACAGGTTGGGTGATGATCGATGGCAAGCTGCTGAATGCGGACGATCTGCGCTCTGCAGTGGGTTTTTCAGGCCGTCCTCACTAGGCCCGGTTCGATGGATGCTCCCCCGCGCGTTGGGGGAGTAGCCAGACAAGCGCGGCGATCAGTCCAAGCAGAACCAGTGTTGCGATCGGGCGGCTCATTGCGAGCCCGCCATGGTCGAGCGGCTTGTCCAGGAAATCGCCAACGGTTGCACCCAAGGGCCGGGTGAGGATGAAGGCGGCCCAGAACAACACTGCCCTGTTTGCGCGCGTGGCGAACCAGAGAGCGGCGACGATCGCCAAGGCCGCGCCAAAAATCGCGGCGGCGCCAAGGTATCCAGGGCCGGAATCGGAGACCCAATCACCCAGTGCCGTGCCGAGTGTTTGCGATAGCGTGATGGTCGCCCAGTAGAATCCTTCTGCGCGCGGGGTAGCAACGGTATTTACATCGATGCTGCCGAGCGAGCGGTACCACAGGCCGAGACACGAAAGAACCGCCCCAAGCAGCAACAGCGAGCCGCCCGTGTAGCCAATTCCCAGCGAACGCGTTGCATAGTCCGCCAGCGTGGTGCCTGCCGTGGTCGAGGCGATGATTGTCGCCCAGTAAAGCCACGGGTTGAATCGCCGCGCCGCGATCTGCGCCGCAATCAGGATGCCCAGCGGAACGATGAAAATTGCGGTCCCGATCAGGTAGCCCCATCCGGTTGCCGCATCGGTTGTCTCGCCCAGCCAGGACATGCTCACTGCATCGCCCCCGGTCTCTCCCAGGGTGGTCGCAAGGATCTTGATGATCCAGAAACCCACTGTGACGGCGGGGACCTTGCTCAATGCCTGTGAATGGTTCTCCATGCGCCGAAAATGCCCGCCGGAATGTGCTCGGTCAAATGGCGCCGTCCACAGCCGCGCGCAATGCCCCCATTGCAGCGCGGCAGGGGCAGTCCCATATTCGCCTCAACACGCGGGATTCACCCCGCAAGGTCCAGGGCGATGGACCGATAGGATGGAATTATGAAACTGTACCCCCTGCTTCCCCTGCGCGACATCGTCGTGTTCCCGGGCATGGTCGTTCCGCTATTCGTGGGTCGCGACAAGTCGGTTGCCGCTCTTGAAGCAGCCATGGCCGGCGAAGGCGACAAGGATATCTTCCTTCTGGCCCAGCTCGATCCGGGGTGTGACGATCCGGCCGAGGACGATCTTTACGATATCGGCGTGATCGCCACGGTGCTCCAGTTGCTCAAGCTACCCGACGGAACCGTGCGGGTCCTGGTTGAGGCCAAGCAACGTGCAAGCCTGCAGTCGCTGCGTATGGAAAATGGCGCTGGCGGCGAGATGGTCGTCGCGCAGGTCGAACCGCTCGAACCGGTGAGCGTCTCGGGCAACGAAGTCGCGGCGATGATGCGTTCGGTTGTCGAAACCTTCGCCGAATATGCCAAGCTGAACAAGAAGCTCTCGCCCGAGGCGGGTGACGATCTCAGTGAAGTAGTCGATGCTGCCGAGCTGGCCGACGCGGTTGCCGCGCATATCCAAGCCAAGGTTTCGGACAAGCAGTCGCTGCTCAGCGAAAGCGATCCGCTGAAGCGCCTCGAAATCGCTTACAGCTTCATGGAAGGCGAACTGGGCGTGCTCCAGGTCGAACGGCGCATCCGCGGCCGCGTGAAGCGCCAGATGGAAAAGACCCAGCGCGAATATTATCTCAATGAGCAGTTGAAGGCGATCCAGTCGGAACTCGGCGGCGAAGGCGAGGAAGCCAACGAAGTTGCCGAACTGCAAGAGAAGATCGAAAAGCTCAAGCTGTCCAAGGAAGCCCGCGCCAAGGCCAATTCCGAGCTCAAGAAGCTGAAGACGATGCAGCCGATGAGCGCCGAGGCGACCGTCATCCGCAATTACCTCGACGTGCTGCTCGGGCTGCCGTGGGGCAAGAAGAGCAAGGTCAAGAAGGACATCGCCGCAGCGCAGGCGGTGCTCGATGACGACCACTACGCGCTCGACAAGGTCAAGGACCGGATCGTCGAGTATCTTGCGGTGCAGGCGCGGACCAACAAGCTGAAGGGTCCGATCCTGTGCCTGGTCGGTCCTCCGGGCGT
>JBJTMA010000105.1:0-3442 GCA_046063295.1 Novosphingobium sp. | reverse complement strand
GACGCCGCGCTGCGCGGTCGAGCAGTTGGGGTTCGCGATGGTGTTCTTCTTGCGGTAGCCGGCAAGTGCGTCCGAGTTCACCTCCGGCACGATCAGCGGCACGTCGGGGTCCATGCGGTAGTACGACGAGTTGTCGATCACCACGCAGCCCGCCGCCGCGGCCTTCGGCGCATAGGTCTTGGCCACATCCGACCCGGCCGAAAACAGCGCTATATCCCAGCCGGTGAAATCGAAATGCTCGATATTCTTGACCTTGAGCAGGCGGTCGGTGTCGCCGAAATGGATCTCGTCGCCCGTGGAGCGCGAACTGGCGACCGCGGCAATCTCATCGCAGGGAAACTCGCGCTCGGCCAGCACGGTCAGCATTTCACGCCCGACGTTCCCCGTCGCGCCGACGACCACTACCCGGTAACCCATACATTTACTCCACAGACCGTCATGCTGAACCTGTTTCAGCATCCATCACGCCGCATCTACTGCCGCCTATGGGGATAGATGGACCCTGAAACAAGCTCAGGGTGACGGATGAGCTTGCTACTTGCTCGGCGGCATCGCCCTGTCGAGAAAGGCGAAGATCGTCTCCCACAGGTGCACGCCGATCTTCGGACCCGAAACGCGGTGAGTGTAGCCGGGGTAAAGCATCATCTCGAAAGGCACTGCCTGCCCCTGCAACTTGGCGATCAGCATCGAGCTGTTTTCGAACACAACGTTGTCGTCGGCCATGCCGTGAATCAGCAGCAGCGGGTCCTTGATCTTGCCGGCATCGCCCAGCGCATCGGATTTGGCATAGACCTGCGGCTCCTTGGTCGGATCGCCCAGGTAGCGCTCGGTGTAATGGGTATCGTAAAGCTCCCACTTGGTCACGGGCGCCCCGGCAATCCCGGCCGCGTAGAGCCCTTGGTCGGCCTCGAGCATCTTGAGCGTCATGTAGCCGCCATAAGACCAGCCGTAAGTGGCGATGCGGCTGCCATCGACGTAGGGGAGCCCCTTCAGGAACAAAGCTCCCGCCTTTTGGTCGGCTACCTCAACACTGCCCATCGCGCGGTTGAGCTGGCTTTCAAACGCAACCCCGCGATTGGCGCTGCCACGGTTGTCGATCTCGAAATAGATATACCCGCGCGCGACGATCGCTTGCGACAGGCCGCCGGCCCAGCCCTTGGTCACGGTCTGCGAATGCGGGCCGCCGTAGTGCTCGAAGAACACCGGGTAGCGCTTGCCCGGTTCCATCAACGGGGTGATCATCTTCCAGTGCAACTCGCTGCCGTCAGCTGCTTTAATAGTGCCGAATGTCGGCGCGCGGTGGCTGGCAAGGTAGGGTGCATAGGGATGCGCACCCTCGAGCTTGTTCTCCTCGACCCAGGCGAGCCGCTTGCCGGTGCCGTCGGCGACGTAAACCTGCGGCGGCTGGCTGGGCGACGAGCGGCTGATAAGCAGCGTCTGCCCCGCCTTATCCATGCTCGCTCCATTGGCGAAGGCAGGGTCGGTGAGCAGCTGCAGCTTGCCCGGATGTGCCAGGTCGAGCGCATAGACCTGCGGCGCAAGCACGTCGTCGCGGTTCGCGGTGAAATAGATGCGGCCAGCCTTCTCATCGACCCCGGCGAGCCCGGTGACCACCCATGCCCCCTTGGTGAGCTGCTGCCACTGGCTATCGGGATGACGGTTCGGAAAATAGCGATAGAGGTGCCCGAAACCGTCGCGCTCGGACCACCAAACAAGGCTGCCATCCTTGAGGAAGCGGTAGCTGTCGGAAAGATTGATCCAGCTGCCCTTCGCCGCAGTTTCGGTAAACAGCACCGTGGATTTGCCTGTCGCCGGATCGACGGCGAGCATGTCAAGCTTGGTCTGCGCGCGATTCTCCCGCTGGACGTACAGCGTCTTGCCGTCGGGCGCCCAGTCGGCGCGCGCAAGGTAGATGTCCGGATCGCTGCCAAGATCGACTTCCACCCGGCCCGATCCATCGGGCTTCATCACGTGCAGCGAAACAACCGAATTGGGCGATCCCGCAACCGGATAGCGCTGCTGGAAGGTTCGGGTAGCTTCCGCCCCGATCGCGGTGCGGGTGACGATCCCGACTGGGGCATCGTCAAACCGCTCGACCGCGATCCGACTGTCGTCGGGCGCCCACCAGTATCCCGCCTGCCGCGCCATTTCTTCCTGCGCGACGAACTCGGCTTCGCCCCAGTGGACGGTATCGGCGTTTTCGGCCGGCGTGACCGGCGCCGCATCTGCGCCGACCTTGCCCGTCCACAGGCGCTGATCGCGCACGAACGAGACATAGCCGCCCTTGGGGCTCATCGCCGGATTGAGTTCGGCCTCGCTGGTCTGGGTCAGCCGCTCGGTCTTGCCGCCGAGGTGGACGAGGAACAGGTCGCCATCGAGCGGGACCAGGATTGCCTTGCTGCCCGCCGTCCAGTCATAGCTGACCACCCCTTTGAGATCTCCGATCCGCTGGCGTTCACGCTGCATCTTCTCGGCTTCGGACAGTTCCTTGCCCGAACCCAGCGCCTTGGAATCGACCAGCAGGGTCCACTTCGAAGTCTGCCGGTCGAAGCCCCACAGGTCATAGCGTTCGCGGTCGTCGGGGCGGGCGCGCAGCACGGTCAGCCAGCGTCCGTCGGGCGAAAGCTTGACCCCGCGCGGCACCGGGCCGTTGAGGCTGGGGCTGGCGAAGACCCGCTCGATGGTGAGCGGGGTGGCGGTCTGCTCGGCGTTCATGGGCGGGGCATCGGCATGGGCTGGGAAGGGAGCAAGGCAGGTAGCGGCGAGAAGCGTGAAAAGCAGACGCATGGCAAGGTGTTGATCCCCAAAAGCAGAAAGGCGCCCCGGCTGCCCGAGACGCCTTCATAAGCTTCTTTAAGCGCTTAGCGCCAGAGGCTCACTCGCCCGGACGCGGATCGCGGCGCTCGGCGATGCGTGCGCGCTTGCCGGTGCGGCCGCGCAGGTAATACAGCTTCGCCCGGCGCACCACGCCCTTGCGGACCACGGTGATGCTTTCGATGTTGGGCGAGTAGATCGGGAACACGCGTTCCACGCCTTCACCGAAGCTCATCTTGCGGACGGTGAAGTTCGAGCTGATGCCCTTGTTCGACCGCGCGATGCAGACGCCTTCGTAGGCCTGGGTACGGGTGCGTTCGCCTTCGACCACGCGCACGCCGACGCGCACGGTGTCTCCGGGGCGAAATTCCGGAATGTCCTTCGCAGCCTTGGCGATTTCCTCGGCTTCGATCTGCTGGATCAGGTTCATGAACCCGGTTCCTTCTTTTCACGCCGCGCGCCAGAGGCAGACTGGACCCGAGCATCCTCATGACGCTCCCAAAGATCCGGCCTGCGTAACCGAGTATCGATCTCCGACTGTGACTTGCGCCAAGCCGCGATCTTCGCATGATCCCCCGATCGCAGCACTTCGGGGATCGTGCGCCCTTCCCATTCCACCGGGCGGGTA
>JBJTMA010000104.1:0-5656 GCA_046063295.1 Novosphingobium sp. | reverse complement strand
CCTTGGGATCGATGGGCACCGACACCCCGATTGCGGTGCTCTCCGACCGGTCGCGGCTGCTCTACGATTACTTCAAGCAGAACTTCGCGCAGGTCACCAATCCGCCGATCGATCCGATCCGCGAGGAACTGGTGATGAGCCTGGTCTCGATGATCGGCCCGCGCCCCAACCTGCTCGGCATGGAAGCCGGCACGCACAAGCGGCTCGAGGTCGACCAGCCGATCCTGACCAACGAAGACGTGGCCAAGATCCGCTCGGTCGAAGCCGCGCTCGACGGCGCGTTCCGCACCGAGACGATCGACTGCACCTGGGATGCAAGCAGCGGCGCCGCCGGCCTCGAGATGGCGCTCAAGGAAATGTGCTGGGCGGCGACCGAAGCGGTACTGCAGGACAAGAACATCCTGATCCTGTCCGACCGCGCGCAAGGGCCGGAGCGGATTGCAATGCCCGCCCTGCTCGCCACCGCGGCGGTGCACCACCACCTCGTCCGCCAGGGCCTGCGCATGCAGACCGGGCTGGTGGTCGAAACCGGCGAAGCGCGCGAAGTGCATCACTTCTGCGTGCTCGCAGGATATGGTGCCGAAGCGATCAATCCTTACGTTGCCTTCGAAACGCTCGAGGCGCTGCGGGTCCACAAGGACATGCCGCACGACGCCAAGACAGTGCAGAAGAACTACATCAAAGCGGTCGGCAAGGGCATCCTGAAGGTGATGTCCAAGATGGGCATCTCGACCTACCAGTCGTACTGCGGCGCGCAGATCTTCGACGCGGTCGGGCTGTCTAGCGCATTTATCGAACGCTACTTCACCGGCACCGCGACCACGATCGAGGGCATCGGTCTCGCCGAAGTCGCCGAGGAAACCGTGCGCCGCCATCAAGCCGCTTACGGCGACAACCCGATCTACAAGGGCATGCTCGATGTCGGCGGGATGTACGGCCTGCGCCTGCGCGGCGAGGACCACGCCTGGACCGCCGAAAACGTCGCCAGCCTGCAGCACGCGGTGCGCGGCAACGTGCACGAGAAGTATGCCGAGTTCGCGCGGACGATCAACGACCAGTCGAGCCGGATGCTGACCATCCGCGGCCTGCTCGAACTGAAGCCCGCAGCGCAGCCGCTGAGCCTCGACGAGGTCGAACCGGCGAGCGAGATCGTCAAGCGCTTCGCCACCGGCGCGATGAGCTACGGCTCGATCAGCTGGGAGGCACACACCACGCTGGCGGTCGCGATGAACCGGATCGGCGGCAAGTCGAACACCGGCGAAGGCGGCGAGGATCCGGCGCGGTTCAAGCCGCTGCCGAGTGGCGATTCGCTGCGCAGCTCGATCAAGCAGGTCGCAAGCGGGCGCTTCGGGGTGACGACCGAATACCTGGTCAACGCCGACGACGTACAAATCAAGATGGCGCAGGGCGCAAAGCCCGGGGAAGGCGGCCAGCTGCCCGGGCACAAGGTCGACAAGACGATCGGCGCGACCCGCCATTCAACCCCCGGCGTCGGGCTCATCTCGCCCCCGCCGCACCACGACATCTATTCGATCGAAGACCTTGCCCAGCTGATCCACGATCTCAAGAACGTGAACCAGCAGGCACGGATATCGGTCAAGCTGGTGTCGGAAGTCGGGGTCGGCACGGTTGCCGCGGGCGTATCGAAGTGCAAGGCCGACCACATCACGATCTCGGGCTACGAAGGCGGCACCGGCGCTTCGCCGCTGACTTCGCTCACCCATGCCGGATCGCCTTGGGAGATCGGCCTCGCCGAGACCCAGCAGACCCTGCTGCTCAACAACCTGCGTTCGCGCGTCTGCGTCCAGGCCGACGGCGGCCTGCGGACCGGGCGCGACGTGGCGATCGCCGCATTGCTCGGTGCGGACGAGTTCGGCTTCGCCACCGCGCCGCTGATCGCGGCGGGCTGCATCATGATGAGGAAGTGCCACCTCAACACCTGTCCGGTCGGGGTGGCGACGCAGGACCCGGTGCTGCGCGCGCGCTTCACCGGCCAGCCCGAACACGTGATCAACTACTTCTTCTTCGTCGCGGAGGAACTGCGCGGCATTATGGCCGAGATGGGCTTCAAGACCCTCGCCGAAATGACCGGGCGGGTCGACCGGCTCGACATGCGCGGCGCGATCGATCACTGGAAGGCGCGCGGGATCGATCTTGGCCGGATCCTCCATCAGGTCCCGCTGGGCGACAGCCCGTCGCTCGGCCATTCGCTGACGCAGGATCACGGCCTCGGCAAGGCGCTCGACAACGAGCTGATCGCTGCCGCCGCCGATGCGCTGGAACGCCAGCAAGCCGTGGTGATCGAGCGCAAGGTGATCAACGTTAACCGCACCGTCGGCACCATGCTGTCGGGCGAAGTGGCGCGGCGCTATGGCCATGCCGGGCTGCCCGACAATACTATCAAGCTGAAGCTCAACGGGGTTGCCGGGCAGAGCTTCGGCGCCTGGCTCGCCCACGGGGTGACGCTCGACCTGACCGGTGACGCCAACGATTATGTAGGCAAGGGGCTGTCGGGCGGGCGGGTGATCGTGCGCCAGCCGGGCCACGTCGAACGCGATGCCCCCGCCAACATCATCGTCGGCAACACCGTGCTCTACGGCGCGATCGCGGGTGAGGCGTTCTTCAACGGCGTCGCCGGCGAGCGCTTCGCAGTGCGCAATTCGGGTGCGGTCGCGGTGGTCGAAGGCTGCGGCGACCACGGCTGCGAATACATGACCGGCGGAGTCGTCGCGGTTCTCGGCAAGACCGGGCGCAACTTCGCCGCAGGCATGTCGGGCGGGGTCGCCTATGTCTATGACGAGGAAGGCCAGTTCGCCCAGCTGTGCAACCAGGCGCAAGTCGACCTGCTGCCGATCAGCGGCGATCGCGATGACGATGACGGCGCGGGCCGTCCGCAGCAGCGCACGCAGGGCGTAAGTAACGCCGGCATGGGCGACATGCTGCGGCACGATGCCGAGCGGTTGCGGATCCTGCTCGAGCGGCACCACCTCCACACCGGCAGCAAGCGCGCCCGTGCCCTGCTCGACGACTGGGCGGGTACGCTGGGCAAGTTCGTCAAGGTGATGCCGAAGGACTACGCCAAGGCGCTGAAGCAATTGGAGGCCGAGCGCCTCGAAGCCGCAACCGTGGCGGCGGAGTAAGAACGATGGGCAAGGAAACCGGCTTTCTCGAACTCGACCGGCAGGATCGCACCTATGCCGATCCGAAGGAGCGGCTGACACATTACCGCGAATTCGTGGTGCCGCACAGCGAGGACAAGCTTCGCGCGCAGGCCAGCCGCTGCATGAACTGCGGCATCCCGTACTGCCATAACGGCTGCCCGGTGAACAACATCATCCCCGACTGGAACCACCTGGTCTACGAGGGCGACTGGAAGAACGCGCTGGAAGTGCTGCATTCGACCAACAACTTCCCCGAATTCACCGGGCGCATCTGCCCCGCCCCATGCGAGGCGAGCTGCACATTGAACCTGATCGACGCGCCGGTGACGATCAAGTCTATCGAATGCGCGATCGTCGACAAGGGCTGGGATCAGGGGTGGATCGTGCCGCAGCCGCCGGCCAAACGCACCGGCAAGGCGGTTGCAGTGGTCGGCTCGGGCCCGGCGGGGATGGCCTGCGCCCAGCAGCTCGCGCGTGCAGGGCACTCGGTCACGCTGTTCGAGAAGAACGATCGCATGGGCGGGTTGCTGCGCTATGGCATCCCCGACTTCAAGCTCGAGAAGGACACGATCAACCGCCGCCTGATGCAGATGATGGCCGAAGGCGTGGTGCTGAAGGAATCGACCGAGGTCGGCGTTCACGTCTCGATCGAAAGCCTCAAGGACAATTTCGACGCGATCGTGCTGTCGGGCGGTGCGGAAGAACCGCGCCAGCTGGCGATCCCCGGCGCCGAGATGCCCGGAGTACGCCTCGCGATGGAGTTCCTCACCCAGCAGAACAAGCGCAATGCCGGTGACGATGAATTGCGCTCCGCACCGCGCGGCACGCTTTCGGCCAAGGGCAAGCACGTGATCGTGATCGGCGGCGGCGATACCGGATCGGACTGCGTCGGCACCTCGAACCGCCAGGGTGCCGCCTCGGTGACCCAGATCGAGATCATGCCGCGTCCGCCTGAGAAGGAAGACAAGGCACTGACCTGGCCCAATTGGCCGCTCAAGCTGCGCACCTCGTCAAGCCACGAGGAAGGCGTGGAGCGCGATTGGGCGATCCTCGCCAAGCGCGTTGCAGGCAAGGACGGCAAGGTCACCGGGCTCGACTGCGTTCGGGTCGAATGGACAGGCGGCCAGATGCAGGAGATCGCGGGCAGCGAGTTCACCCTGAAGGCCGACCTGATCTTCCTCGCCATGGGTTTCGTCGGCCCCAAAAAGGCCGGGCTACTCGATCAGGCCGGGGTCGAACTCGACGCGCGCGGCAACGTCTTTGCCGATACCTTCACCTACCGCACCAGCGACCCGCAGATTTTTGCTTGCGGCGACATGCGGCGCGGGCAGAGCCTGGTGGTCTGGGCGATCCGCGAAGGCCGCCAGGCCGCCCGCGCGGTCGACGAGATGCTGATGGGTGTGAGCGAACTGCCGCGCTAAACCCGCGGGGGCATGAAGCGTGGATTGCGCAGCAGGCCGGCGCTGATCAGCGGTACCAGCATCCCGACCGGGGCAATCTCCGACAGCGTGACCAGCAAGCGCGTTACCGGGTTCTCGTACATCTCGGCAAAGCCCGCCATCTCGGTCTTGAACTTCACGATATCGGCCGCGCTGGCCCCGGCGGCTTCCATCTTGGCGAGCTGACTGGCGGTGAACTTGGCCATGAAGGTGTAGTCGGTCGACCACAGGTAAGCCTCCCAGCCGAGCACGTAGAACGCGCAGGCCACGCCGGCGATACCCAGCCCGATGCCCAGGCCCTTCCAGAACGAGATCACCCCGCCCTGCCGCTCGTCGCGAAAGCGCTTCACTCCGACGAAGACCATGCTCATCGCGATCAGCATCGACAGGTAGCCGAGCACCATGCCCATGTTGCCGTGCTCGCCGACCAGCCCCATCGATAACGCCAGAAGTGCGAGTTCGATCGTCCCGGCGATCGCGCCGTAAGCCAGAATGATGCGTTGCATTGTGCCTCTCCCCTGCGGTTGAAGGGGCATTGGCTAAGCCCGATCGAGCGCCGAATCCATCACCCGGATGGGTGATTTGGCCCCTGTCACCCCATTTCACGGCAGCAGCCCTAGCTGCCGCGCCTTGTGCACCAGCTGCGTCCGGCTCTGCGCTTCCAGCTTTTCAAACAGGCGGGCGCAGTGCGACTTCACCGTATTGGGCGAGATCGACAGGCGCCGCGCGATCACCTTGTTGGCGTGGCCCGCGGCGAGCAGTTCCAGCACCTCGCACTCGCGCGCACTGATCCCCAGTGCGGCCAGCGCGGCATCGTTGCGCACGAAAGGTTCGGCCCGCATCCGCGGCACCAGGCGCACGCCCAGCCAGATCCCCAGTGCGGCAAAGATCAGCGCCACCGCCAGCACATAGACAGGGGTGGACCAGCGCAGCGCTGCATGCTGCCAGCCCAGCCAATCCACCAGCAGCGCCAGCCCCGCCAGCGCCGTGCCATAGATCAGCATTACCCGTGCCATGCCCGCAAAATTGCGCGCAGGTCGCGGCAGCGTCAATCGC
>JBJTMA010000103.1:0-6314 GCA_046063295.1 Novosphingobium sp. | reverse complement strand
CGAGCACGGCTCGTCCATGAGAATCACTTCGGGTTCCACCGCGATGGCGCGCGCAATGCACAGTCGTTGCTGCTGACCGCCGGAAAGCGCGGTGCCGCTGTCGGTCAGGCGGTCCTTCACTTCGTCCCACAGGCCGGCGCGTTTGAGGCTGCGTTCGACCACTTCGTCAAGCTCGGCCTTGCTGGTTGTCAGGCCGTGGATCCTGGGGCCATAGGCGACGTTTTCATAAATCGACTTGGGAAACGGGTTGGGCTTCTGGAACACCATGCCGACCCGCGCGCGCAGTTGCACCACATCCATGCCGGACTTGTAGATGTCCTGCCCGTCGAGGGTAATTTCGCCCTCGACCCGTGCGCCAGGGATCGTGTCGTTCATGCGGTTGAGCGTACGCAGAAACGTACTCTTGCCGCAGCCCGAGGGGCCGATGAACGCGGTGACGTATTCGTCGCCGATATCGATCGAAACCGAATCGATGGCGCGCTTCTCGCCGTAAAAGACCGAAACGTCGCGCGCCGACAGCCTGGAGGTCACGGGGTCAAGGTTTTGATGTTCAGTCACCAGCGGTTCTCGAAACGGTTGCGAAGGTAGATGGCGAGGCCGTTCATCAGCAGGAGGAAGGCCAGAAGGACGATGATCGCGGCAGAGGTGCGTTCAACGAAACCACGGTCGATTTCGTCGGACCACAGGAAGATCTGCACCGGCAGCACGCTGGACGGCGATGTGAGGCTGTCGGGCGGGGTGGCGACGAAGGCCTTCATCCCGATCATCAGCAGTGGCGCGGTCTCGCCCAGAGCGCGGGCCATGCCGATGATCGTGCCGGTCAGGATACCCGGGAGCGCGAGTGGCAGCACGTGGTGAAACACCGTCTGAACCGGGCTGGCACCGACCGCCAGCGCGGCATCGCGGATCGAAGGCGGGACGGCCTTGATCGCATTTCGGCCCGAGATGACGATCACGGGCATCGTCATCAGGGCAAGCGTCATGCCGCCGATCAGCGGGGCGGAGCGCCAATAGGGAAAGAGACCGAGGAATACCGCAAGGCCCAGCAAGCCGAAGATGATCGAGGGCACCGCGGCGAGATTGTTGATCGAGACCTCGATCAACTCGGTCCAGCGATTCTTCGGCGCAAATTCCTCTAGGTAGACCGCCGCGAACACGCCAACCGGAAAGGCGAGCAGCAAGGTGACCCCCATGGTCATCATCGAACCCTTGAGCGCACCCCAGATGCCGACCTTGGTCGGGTCGGTCGCATCAGAGGCGGTCAGGAATTGCCAATCCAGGCCGGGGATGCCGTTGCGCAGGATGGTGAACAGCAGGAAGCCCAGCACCAGCCCCGACAGCGCGACACTGAAAAAGCCGAGCACACGGAAGCGGCGCTCTGCCGCATGGCGACGGGCCAGCCGAGCGGCGATGCGCTGCTGAAGTTCGGGATTACTCATAGGCTTCACGGAACCGCTTCACCACGCGCAGCGCGATGTAGTTGAGTGCAAAGGTGACAAGGAACAGCACCATACCAAGCGCGAAGGCAGAAAGTGTCGCGGGATGGTCAAAGCTGCCTTCACCAGTCAGCATGGCCACGATCTGATAGGTTACGGTGGTCATCGACTGAAACGGATTGGCAGTCAGCCGCGCGGTGGCACCTGCGGCCATCACCACGATCATCGTTTCCCCGATCGCCCGGCTTACCGCCAGCATGATCCCGGCGACGATACCCGGCAGAGCCGCAGGCAAAAGCACCTTGCGGATTGTTTCGCTGCGGGTTGCTCCCATGGCCAGGCTTCCGTCGCGCATGGCTTGCGGGACGGCAGCGATGCTATCGTCCGCCATCGAAGAGACCAACGGGATGATCATAACCCCCATCACGAGTCCGGCGGCGAGCGCGCTCTCGCTCGACGCGCTGGCGATGCCGATCAAATGCCCGAAATCGCGCACTGCCGGGGCCACTGTCAGCGCCGCGAAATAGCCGTAGACCACTGTCGGAACGCCGGCCAGAACCTCGAGCACGGGCTTCATGACCTTGCGCAGGCGCGGCGTGGCGTATTGCGTCAGGTAGATTGCGCTCATCAGCCCTAGCGGTATGGCAACTGCCATGGCGATGATCGCCCCGACAAAGACCGTACCCCAGAACAGCGGAAGCGCGCCATAGCTCGTCGCCAGGCCCTGATCCGGAGCTGACATGGGGTCCGGGTTCCAAGACGTTCCGAACAGGAAGTCCAGCGGGTTCACCAGCTGGAAAAACCGCAATGTTTCGAACGCCAGCGACACCACGATACTGAGCGTGGTGAGCACTGCCACCAGCGACGCAGCGAGCAGCAGGCCAAGCACGGCCCGCTCGACCATCGTCCTCGCCCGCAAACCTTCGCGTTGCCTCAGCAAGGCAAATGCCGCACCGCACAGGCCAAGGAGGAGGGTGAGCAAAACTCCCACTGTTCCGTAATAGCCCTGGGCCGCCCGGAACGGTTCAACCAACGCGCGCGATGCCGGATTGAACGCTGCGCTAAGCGATCCGCTAGCCAGTCCCTGCGCTTCGGCAAGGATCGATTCGCGCTGGAAACCGAACGCTGGCAATTGGCCAGCAGCCGGATCAGCCAGCACTCGCTGCAAAATGAGGCCCGGGCTGATTGCCGCCCATGCAGCCGCGAACAAGGTTGCCGGTACTGCAGCCCACAACGCGGCATACCACGCGTGGTAGCGGGGCAGCGAATGCAGGTCACGGCCAGCGGCATGCGCTGTCCGGCGCAAACGCCAAGCCCTGGTGCGGGCCGCAAGGAATGCGACCAGCCCCAGAGCGATGGCGATCAGGATCGGGATTGCGGGGGTCATGTACCCTTACTTGAGACCGGTCGGGTCAAGCAGGGTCATCTCCGCCGCGATCTTGGCATTCTTGGCCTGGAGATCGTCGGTCATCACGATCATCCCGGCTTTCGACAGGGCACCATCCTTGCCCCACAGTTTGGGCCAGGTGGCGACGAATTCGGCGAGGCCCGGAACCGCGCCGATGTGCGCCTTCTTCACGTAGATGTAGAGCGGGCGCGCACCCGGATAGCTGAAGTCGGCGATCGAGGCATAGCTGGGCGCCACACCGCCCATGGTCAGGCCC
This sequence comes from Novosphingobium sp., assembly GCA_046063295.1. Taxonomy (GTDB): domain Bacteria; phylum Pseudomonadota; class Alphaproteobacteria; order Sphingomonadales; family Sphingomonadaceae; genus Novosphingobium. Next base: position 3,214 of record JBJTMA010000103.1, on the reverse strand, counting down.
TGAAGCTTGTCGGCATTCGATTCAAGGTACGAATAGCCGAAGATGCCAACGGCTTGCGGGTTCGCTTCCAGCTTCTGGACGATGAGGTTGTAGTTGTCCGAAGTGTCGGCATAGGCACCATCGCTGCGCAGTTCGCCGCAGACCTTGTCATGCTTGTCCTTGTCGCTGTCCTTGAGCGCCTTCATGGCAGGATCGCTGTCGCATCCCTTGAACAGGATCAGTTCCTTGAGCGCGTCACGCGTGCCCGAGATGGTGGCCGGACCATAGACCATGATCGGCTGGGCGGGCAGCGCCGGATTGACGTCCTTCCAGGTCTTGGCGGTGTTGGGTTTACCGAAAGGATTGGCAGCGATTGCCTTGTAGACGTCGAGAGGAGTCAGCGCCATGGTCTGGCCCTGCTTCGAAGTTGCGAAGGCGATCCCGTCGATACCGACCTGAATCTCCACGACGTCCTTGACGCCGTTCTTGGCGCATTCGTCGTATTCGCTCTTCTTCATGCGGCGCGAGGCGTCCTCGATATCGGGGAACTGCGTGCCGATGCCGCCGCAAAACAGCTTCATCCCGCCGCCGGTGCCATTGCCTTCGATGATCGGCGCCTTGAAAGTGCCACCCTTGGCAAATTCTTCGGAGACGAGCTTGGCAAAGGGAAGGACAGTCGAAGATCCGACAGCACGAACCTGGTCGCGCGAGCCGCCCTGGCCGCCACCGCAAGCCGAGAGAAGTGCCGCAGCCGATACGGCTGCAGTGAAGGCGAGAATCGATTTCCTGGTCATGCGAATCGCTCCATTAGCGTTATCTGACCGTCGCTCTGGCGTGCTTGTGTGACAGATAGATGACATTGGACTGGCAGGATCGGATTGTCACAGCAAAGTCGAATGAGTGACATTCCAAGTCACGAATGTGTCACAAAAGCTTCATAACACGCGGCAACCGAATCTCTCAGGAAGGCTATCCAATGCGCCGTACGATCTCCCTGTTGGCTCTGGCCGCGAGCGCAACCCTTGCTGCGCCCGCCTGTGCGAGCGACACCCAGTATTGGCAGACGCTGAACGCGTCGGTAGCGCTGCCTGACAACTTCAGAATCTCTAACGAGACCGTGCTGCGCGAAAGCGACGCGAAGGGTTTCTACGAAATCGAAAACAACGTTATGGTCGGCAAGAAGGTCAACAGGGTAGTGACCCTGTGGCTTGGCTACACCTTCAATCCGCAATACAGCCACGGAACCTTCACCCGGCGCGAGCATCGCTTCCGCCAACAGGTGAGTTTTGACAATTTCGCGGTTGTCGGAAAGGTCAAGTTCAGCGGACGGCTGCGGCTCGAAGAACGCTGGCGTGAAGGTCTCCCCGGCACGGCATGGCGGCTGCGGCCGCAAGTGAGGGCAACGATGCCGCTGGTCGGCAAGACCACGCTGTCACTCACGAATGAGGATTTCATCGACCTCAACAACACCGGGTTCCAGACGGTCGATGGCCTCGAGCGAATGCGGAACGCGATTTACGTGACCGTGCCGCTGAGCAAGAAAGTCAGTATCGACTTCGGCTATCTCAACCAGCATGGCTTCGTGCCGAACGGCAAGGACACCAGCGACAACGTGCTGACGACGGGGCTTTCAGCCGCGTTTTGACCCGACGAGGGGCAGGGTGACCGACACCTCGGTGCCCTTGCCCAGTTCGCTTGCGAAATTGAGCATCCCGCCGTGCCGCTCGACGATGTGCTTGACGATCGCAAGACCAAGACCCGTGCCGCCCGAGGCGCGGCTGCGGCCCGGGTCGGTGCGGTAGAACCTGCGTGTAAGGTGGGGCAGATGATGCGGAGCGATACCGGGTCCGCGGTCTTTGATGACCAGGCTGGCACGATGATCTCGCACAGTGACCGATACGGCCACGGGCTGGTCATCGGCACCATATTTGAGTGCGTTGTCGATCAGGTTCCGGAGGACCTGCTCAAGCTGCGCCGGGTCTGCGAGGACCATGGTCGCGGGCTCTGCTGCGGCGAGGGCGACGCGTTCCTTGCCTTTGAGCGATGAAACCTCGGCAACAACCCTTGCGGCGAGCTGTGCCAGGTCAACCTCCTCGGTCGGGCGCTCGTGCTTTTCCGCTTCGACGTGGCTCAAGGTCATCAGATCTTCGACCAGCGAAAGCATCCGCCGTGCCTCGCGATCGATGATGCCGATGAAACGCCCGCGCGTTTCGGGATCGCTCGGCGCATCGTCATCACCCAGCGTTTCGGCGTAACCGATGATCGCAGCGAGCGGGGTGCGCAGTTCGTGGCTCGCGTTTGCAACGAAATCGGTATGTGCGCGGCTCATGTCGCTTTCGGGGGTTCGGTCCGACAGTTCGATGATCCAGCGCTGGCCCGAGAGTGCGCGCCGGGTCAGCTGCCACAAGCTGCGTGGCCCGGTGAAACCGGGGACGCTGACACTGGCGCCATCGGCCATGTCGACCAGCCGGACTGCCTCGGGATGGCGCAGCGCGATCCGCGCGTCCTGGCCGAGGATATGTTCGCCCAATGCCGCTCGCGCCGCAGCATTGGCTTCGACCACACGGTTGCCGTCGAGCAGCAGTAGGGGAAGCCCGACCGGCTCAATCGCTTCATGGATTGCGTCGCGCGAGACTTCGCTTGCATTCACTCGCGCATCGATAATCTGCGGTTCGGGAGAGGAGAGCCACAAGGTTCCCAGCCACAGGACAATCACGCCAAGCGTCAACCAGACGCTGGTCCCGCTGGCGAGCATGATCCCTCCCGCAATCAGAGCGAGCGCAATTCCGGCAAAGGGGAAGGGGCGTTTGGCGAACATCGGCGATCGCCCAATAGGCGGATGGAAACGAACTGCCAAGAACGGTTGGTGACCCCTACGGGAATCGAACCCGTGTTTCAGCCGTGAGAGGGCCGCGTCCTGACCGCTAGACGAAGGGGCCTTGGTAACTGGGGGTCAGCAAAAGCTTCGGCGCAGCGAGGATGGTGACCCGTACGGGATTCGAACCCGTGTTTCAGCCGTGAAAGGGCCGCGTCCTAACCACTGGACGAACGGGCCATGCAGGCTGCGCCGTAAGCAGGCCGCGCCTTTAGGGAAGGGGGGCATGGGGGTCAAGTCCCCCTAGGCAAGAATGTTGCGGGGGCGTCTAGCCTTCGCTCGAATGGCAGACCGCCTGCATCTTGTTTCCATCGGGATCGCGCACATAAGCGCCGTAGTAATTGGGGTGGTAGTGCGGCC
>JBJTMA010000102.1:0-3421 GCA_046063295.1 Novosphingobium sp. | reverse complement strand
CCTCGCGCCCGCCGTCGAGCAGCACCGCGATCCGGCCTGCCAGCTCCGCGCGAGCCGGGATCGCCTCGCCGGTGCCGACGAACACCATCGGCGCGTTTTCCACCAGGGCGCGTTTGCCCGACGTGATGACCAGCACCTGGTCCTGCGGCACGAGCACGCGTTTGCCGCGGCGCGTAAATACCGCGCGGCTGGTATCGGGTTGCCGACCCACCAGCGTGACCGGTGCAAACCACGGATGGCCGGGATCGTTCGTGCCCGAAACCAGGCCGAAGCCGGACCACATCTGCCCAATGTAACGAAGCGTCTTTTCTTCGCCCTCGGTCCCCGGCTCGCGCCCGCCATAGGCATCGCTCGCCAGTTCGGTGATATGCGCCAGAAGCTGCCCGCGCAGCACAGCGGCTTCCTTGTCCTGCCGCGATGCGGCAGCCAGCGGATCAAGCGAGAGCGCTGCGGCGAGAAACCACAGCATCACTCGATTCATCGCTGATGAGAAACGCTTCATCGCCGGTTCTTCGCACCTATCCAGCCCCCATCGCAAGGGCTGGCTGAATTGGAACTGACGAATGTGCGGCTCGGTTGCAGGAAAGCTACACTCGCCCCGATCACTCCGCGGTCCAGCCGCCGTCCATGCTGAAGTTGCTGCCGGTGATCTGCGCCGCGGCATCGCTGCACAGGAACGCCGCCATTGCCCCGACGTCGGATGGCTGGACGAACTGCTTGGTCGGCTGGCGCTGGAGGAGGACGTCGTTGATCACCTGTTCGCGGGAGAGCCCGCGCGCCGCCATCGTATCGGGGATCTGGTTTTCGACCAGCGTCGTCCAGACATAGCCCGGACTGATGCAGTTGGCGGTGATCCGATGCGTGGCAAGTTCCAGCGCGAGGGTCTTGGTCAGGCCGGCAAGGCCATGCTTCGCCGCAACGTAAGCCGATTTGTACGGTGAAGCGGTCAGCGAATGCGCGCTCGCGGTATTGATGATCCGCCCCCAGCCCGCGGCTTTCATGTGCGGGATGGCAAGACGGCAGGCATCGAAGGCCGCGGTGAGGTTCAGCGCGATGATGGTGTCCCACTTGTCGACCGGGAATTCTTCCACCGGCGCCACGTGCTGCATGCCGGCATTGTTGACCAGCACATCGACCGGCCCTGCCCCCGCCATCAAGGCTTCCACCCCATCGCGCCGCGACAGGTCTGCCGGGACATGAACGGCATCCAGCTCAGCACACAGCGCGGCGATCGCCGCGGCATCGCCAAACCCGGACAGCACGACCTGCGCCCCTTCCGCGCGTAGCGAACGGGCAATCGCCAGCCCGATCCCGGAAGTCGATCCCGTGATCAGCGCGCGTTTTCCGGCAAGGCTCATAAACGACTCCAAGAGTTATGCGTTTGGGCTATGACAATGGCCATTGCGGCTGGAACAGTACTTGTCCAGCCTGAGGGGAGTAGCTTGAATGCGGCTTGACGAATTCGATCCCAATTCGGTCAATATCGAAGACCAGCGCAGCAGCGGTGGAGGCGGTTTTCCGATGGGTGGCCGCGGCGGCCAGGTGGGCTGTGGTACCCTGGTGGTGGCCTTGATCCTTTCCTATGTCTTGGGGGTTGATCCAGGCCAATTGCTAGGCGGCCTTCAGCAGGTTGCCCCGCAAGAACAAAGCGGCGCTCCGGCGGCCGGGACCAACGCCAGCGAAAGCTGCAAGATCGACCAGGCAAGCCTTGAATCGTGCAATGCCCTGTCGTCACTCAACAAGACCTGGCAGCCGATATTTGCGGCCGCGAATATCCCGTTCAAGGCGCCGGGACTGGTGTTCTACAGCAACGTCGGGTCATCCGGTTGCGGATCGGCGCAAAGCGCGATGGGGCCGTTCTACTGCCCCGAGGACCAGAAGATCTATCTCGACACCACGTTCTACGACCAGATGGACAGGGAGCTGGGCGCGACCGGACAGTTTGCGCGCGACTACGTGATCGCGCACGAATACGGCCACCATATCCAGAAGCTGACCGGGATTTCCGACCAGATCCGCAGCGCGCAGGAACAAAATCCGCGTGCCGCCAACCAGCTGTCGGTAAGGCTTGAACTGCAGGCAGACTGCTATGCCGGGGTCTGGGCGGCAAAGAACAAGGACCGGCTCGACAAGGGCGACATGGAAAGCGGTCTCAACGCCGCGCACCAGATCGGGGACGACACGTTGATGCGCAACGCCGGACGCAACCCGAACGAGGCTTCGTTCACCCACGGCTCAAGCGCGCAGCGGATGGAAGCCCTGCGCCGGGGGATGGACAATCCCAACGATAGCACCTGCGACGTCTACATGCAGCGCTGACGCTGGAACGCTTGGGATGCCGGCACGTTTGATCCGCACGTCACGTTCGTCATCCCAAGCGAGGTCCACCATGCGCCTTCTGTCCGCCGCCCTTCTGGCTGCCTGTCTTACCGCGCCGCTTCCCGCGCTGGCGCGCGGACAGGACCAAGCAGCGCCCAAGCCGATCAAGGACAAGGAGCCCGACGCGGTCGATGTGGTGACCACCCCGGTGACCGACCTGGGGCTGCGCGGCGACAAGATCCCGCCGTTGCTGCAAATCGCGGTGCGTGACCCATATGATCTGAACGGCCTGCGCACATGCGCGCAGCTATCCTACGCGATCTCGGAGCTGGATGCGCTGCTTGGCCCCGATCGCGACATTCCGCAGGACCGCGCCGAAAAATTGAGCGCGGGCCGCGTCGCGCAGGCGGCTGTGGGCTCATTCATCCCGTTCCGAGGGCTGATCCGCGAAGTCAGCGGCGCCAACAAGCGACAGCGCGCAGTGGATGACGCGGTCGAGGCGGGCACCGCGCGTCGATCATTCCTGAAAGGCTATGGCCAGGCACGCGGCTGCGCCTATCCCGCGCGCGAGATCACCCCCGCCGCGCTGGCCCAGCTCGAGGCGCAGGCCGAGCGCGACAAGGCCGAACGCGACCGCGCCGCTGCGGAGAAGAAGCGGTAGGCTTTCCCGCCTCGGGATCACTCGCTAAGGCAAGGCCATGCGCCTTAGCGACTGCCACAATATCGACGATTTCCGCGAGCTGGCGAAGCGCCGCCTGCCGTGGCCGGTGTTCGACTATATCGACGGTGCGGCCGACGACGAACTGACCAAGGCGCGCAACACCGAGGCTTACGCCCGCGCCGACCTGGTGCCCGACGTGCTCGCCGGCGTCGCCCAAATCGATACGAGCTGCGAAATCCTCGGCCGCAGGTCGGCCTTGCCGCTGATGCTCTCCCCCACTGCGCTGCAGCGGGTGTTTCACTGGCAGGGTGAACGCGCGGTGGTTCGCGCGGCCGAAAAGTTCGGGCTGTGGTGCGGCATTTCCAGCCTCGCCACGGTGAGCATCGAGGAAGTGGGCGCGATGACCGCCGCGCCCAAGCTGTTCCAGTTCTATTATCACAA
>JBJTMA010000101.1:0-22820 GCA_046063295.1 Novosphingobium sp. | reverse complement strand
GCTTGAGCACTTCGACCGTGCTGCCCCCAAGCACTTCGCCGATGCATTCGGCGATTACCCCTTCGAGCCGCTGGACCAGCATTTCGGCGGAGAGCGGAAAGTTTTCGGGCAGCGGGCCATGATGTTCACCGCTGCCGCCATAGGCGCGATCGACCAGCCGCAGCACCGCGGTGCCGGCAACCGAGCCGAGCAAGGTGACTCCCGGAAGGCCGCTTGCAAAGAGCGTGTTTGCGGCAAGCGGGCCGACCTGCTGGATCAGCTCATGCTCGCTGTACTCCTGCGGCGCGAGCGGGGTGACCGTGGGTGCCTCGCCCCCGACCAGCCGCGCCATGGCGGCGGCTATCAGCGGCGCGAGCCGCGAGCCCAGCTTGGCGAAGCTGCCGATCTGGTCGGCCGGTTCGGCCCCGCGCCGGAGCAGCTCCGGGCAGTGCTGCGCGGCGGGGCGTTCTGCAACGAAGGAATGCTGCGTGTTCACTGGACCAGGAAGCTCTTGAAATAGACCCGGTCGACCCCGCCGAAGCCTTCGGTCTGGATCAGCACCTTGTTGATCGCCTGGGTCAGCCGCACCTGCAGGTGTTCCTTGCCAGCCGGGGAATAGGCATCCTCCTCGGGCGTATCGGCGAGTACGATCAGGATTTCGCTGCGGATCGCCAGTTCGTGCTTCTTGAGCCATTGCAGCACCCGGCCATCACGGCGGGTCGAGCAGGCGAGGCTGATCTGCATCAGCCCGGTCGAGTTCTTGAGGTTCGAGGTGAAGTCCTCGGAGAAGCGGAAATAGGTGGTCTTGTATTCGCTCCCGCCTTCGCCCTCGACCTCTTCGCCGGCACCTTCGCCGCCTTCGCCGCCTTCAGCTTTCGGGGCGTATGGATCTTCCTCGCCTTTCTTGACCAGCTTGGGCTCGTCCTTCTTCTTCGCCTCGGCTTTGTCCTCCTTGCCGGCCATGACGAAGGCATAGGTCCCGCCCGCGCCGCCGCCGACCAGCAGCAGTGCGGCGAGCGCCTTGACCAAGAGGCCCTTCTTGCCCTTTTTCTTCTTCTTGGGTTCTTTGTCGTCGCTCATGGTCTTGGTTCCCCTGGATCAGGCAAAAATGCCGCTGCGCCGCTCGCCAGCAGGACGGGCCTGACCGCGATGGCTATGGTTGGAATGGGCCGACTGCTCGCCGCGCCGCTCGCCGTGCTGGCTGCGCGGCTGGCCGCTGGACGAGCCGGCGGTGGAGGACGAAGGATCGCGCTGCGGCGCCGAATAACCGGTTTCACCTTGTGCCGCGGTCTGCGCCGCGGTGCTGGCGACTGTGGGCATTACCGGCTGCGGCGCGGCGGCGGCGGCCCGGGCGAAATCGGGGTCTGCGCTGGCCAGCGAAACCGCGAGCCCGCGGTCCTCATGGCGGAAGCGTAGCTCGACCGGGCCGAACTCGGCGTGCGAGACGGTCAGTGTCGCGGCATGCGGCTGCACCGCTTCGCGCGCGGCGACCAGCCGGTCGACCAGGGCGGAAAAATCGTGCGGACGGGCTACCTCGTTCGGAGCGCTTATCGCCGCAATGGGAGCCGGTGCGACGGCCGGGGCTTGCTGAGCCGCGCTCGCCTCGCCAAGCACGGGAGCGGGCATCGGCACGGCCGCTTCGGCAGGCGCGGTGCGGCGCGCGACCGGGCGAGCCTCTGCCAGTCCCGTCGCTTCGGCGGCAACCGGCGCCGCGACCTCGACGCGCAAGACCTGCTCGGTGCGCTCAGAACGGCGCTGCACAGCCGGCAAGTCGTTCGCGGCTTCGGGAGAATTGGCTGCGGGAGCGCGCAGGAAGGCAGCTTGCGGCGCGGCCTGGGCAAGCGCGCGCGCCGCCGGTTCGGGAGTGGCGGGCACCGCGGCTTTGGTTGATGCTCGCGTGCTGTCGCCATGCGTTGCGGGCGCGGTTGCGGTTTCAGGCAATTCGGTTTGAGCCATAATCGGTGAGGCGGTTTTCGGCGGAATCGAATTGGCGGCGGGCTGCTGCTCGGCGGGCGTTCCGGCGCCAGGATCGGCAGGAGCTGTCTGGCGTTCGCTGGCCTTGGGCTGGGCCTTGCTCGCTTCGTCAGCGGTTTCGGGCTCGTCCCCGATGGCTTTCGCCACCTTGCGCACAGCGATGGTACCGCTGCGGCGGGCTTGCATATGTTCGGGCTTCAGCAGCGGTTCGTGGGCCAGCTTCGGATCGGGCACGGAATCGGCAGTCACGGCGGGGTTCGTCTCGGCCGGCCCCGCTTCCACCTGCTGGGACAGGGACAAGGCGGCAACATCCGGCAAGGCAGGCGGCAAGATATTGCCGGTCGGCGCCGTCACAATTGCCGGTTCTCCGGATGCGTTTTCCATCGCCGGAGTCGATGCCGAAGGCGGCAGAGCCGCTTCGCCTGCCACTGCGCCGGGAAGGGTGGTCGCCAGCAAAGCCGCGAAATCCGGGACATCCGCGCCCGGTGCCGCGCTTTGCAGCAAACCTTCGACGGGCAATACTGCCGGAAGCGATGTGGGCGGCAGGGCAGGCTGGATCACGTCTTGGCTCCTCAGGACACCGGGTTCGCGAGGTACTATTCAAGCCCTGTGCCAACTGCGCGGCGCGCGGCCATTTCGGGCCGGGCTGTACGCTGGGCGAGCAGCTGTGCCTGGCTCTCCGCCCGCTCTTCGGCGGCGGCGCGGGCGCGTTCGGCGCGGGCCAGTTCGTGCTGCTTGCGATCGGCGAGATCCTGCGCGGCGAGCGCGTCGCGCTCGGTCGTCGCCGAAATGCCCGACAAACCGGAAACGAACTGGCTCATCTGGCGTAGTGCGTGCCCGTCGGGAGCGGCGGCGCGGGGATCATAGCCGCCGGCCAGCATTCGGGTGCGCTCGGCGAGTGCGCGCAGGTGCTGCAGCGTGCTCTCGGCCCTGGCAGCATCCAGCGCCGCAGCCTGCTTGGCGATCGCGCGGACCTGCTCGAGCCGTTGCAGCCGTTTCAGGCGGCGCAGTTCAGGCTGCATCGCCCAGCAGCTCGCGCAGGGCATTTAGGGACGCCGGGAAGGTCACGCTGGTGCGCGCCTCCTGGCGCAGGAACTCGGTAAGCGCGCCGTGCATGGCGATGGCCCGATCGAGCTGCGGATCGGCTCCGGCGCGATAGGCGCCCATCAGGACGAGATCGCGGTTCGCCTCGTAACTCGCGGTCAGCGAGCGGAATTGCCGCGCCAAGCGAGCATGATCCGGGGCCACGACGTCGTCCATCACGCGGCTGAGCGAGGCGGCGATGTCGACCGCCGGGTATTGCCCGCGCTGGGCCAGCTCGCGGCTTAGCACGACGTGCCCGTCAAGGATCGCGCGCGCGGTATCGACCACCGGATCGTCCTGGTTGTCGCCATCGGCAAGCACGGTGTAGAGCCCGGTGATCGAGCCGCCGCTTGCCGCCGAATTGCCCGCGCGTTCGACCAGCTTGGTGATCGCGGCGAGCGCGCTGGGCGGATAGCCGCGCGCCGCACCGGGTTCGCCCAGCAGCAGCGCGATCTCGCGCGCGGCGTGCGCAACGCGGGTCAGGCTGTCCATGATCAGAAGGACGCGTTTGCCACGGGCGCGGAAATGCTCGGCCAGGCTGGTCGCGAGCATCGCGCCGCGTAGCCGCAGGTTGGGAGCATGGTCGGCAGGGACCGCGATCACCGCGGTGCGTGCGCGCTTGTCGCCCGCCATGTGGCGTTCGACGAAATCGGAGACTTCGCGGGCGCGTTCGCCGATCAGGCCGACCACGACGATCTCGGCCTCGCTGCCGCCTGCAATCATGTCGAGCAGAACCGACTTGCCCACGCCCGATCCGGCCATGATCCCGATGCGCTGGCCGATCCCCAGCGTAGTCAGCGCGTTCAATGCACGCACTCCGCAATCGAAATGCTCGCGCACGCCGCTGCGATCGAGCGCCGAAGTTCGCACGCCGCCCGCCGGCCACAGCGCGTGGGCGTGGATGGGCTGCCCGCCATCGATCGGTTGGCCCTGGCCGTCGACCGCGCGTCCGAGAAAAGCTTCGCCGACCGGGAGCATGCCGGGCTGCCCTTCGGCGCGAACCTTGGCCCCGGGGCGCAGCATGACGGTATCGCCCAGCAGCATCATCAGCGTCCGCCCGCTGCGAAAGCCGATGACCTCGGCGGTGAGCGGATTGTTCGGGCCATGTTCGACCTGGCACAGCGCGCCGACCGGGGCGGACAGGCCCGAGACTTCGAGCAGGCCGCCGTCGCAGGCTGTCAAAAGGCCATAGCGTCCGGGGGAAAGATCGATTTGCGCCGAGGCTAGTCCGGCGAAATGGGGCTCGAACAGTTTCAGCACTGCGCCAGCGCCTCGGCAATCGCGCGGCGCCAGTGCGCCGGACCATCCTCGACCCCGCCGTTGGCGCTTTCGAGCCGCAGCGCGCCGCGTTCGAGCGCAGGGTCGGGGCGGACTTCGAGCCCGTCGGGCAGCATTGCGCCGATCAGCGCCATGTCGTCGGGATGGAGCCGCAGCACCCGCTCGTCATCGGCGCGGGCGAGCATCGCGGCGGCGCGCTTGACCCGTGCGAGCAGCGCGTCGCGGTCCAGCTGGAGCGGGGCAAGGCTCGCCTCGCACAGCGCCTCGATCGTCGCGTAGAGCCGTGAACGCAGCAGCTCTTCCTGCTCGGCATCGAGCCGGGCCAAAGTAAGCTTGAGCTTTGCCTGAGCGGCATCGCGCTCGGCGATCAACGCGGCGCACTCGTTTTCCGCTTCGGCACGGCCGGCAGCGTGACCCTCGGCCCAGGCGCTGGCGGCTTCGGTCGCCGGATCGGGCGCGGGTGCGGGCGCGCCGAAGAACCGTGCATCGGCGATGAAGCCGCTTTCGGCGGCAAGCGCGGCCAGCGGCAGGCTAGACATATTCGTCGTCACCGCCGCCCGGGCCGAACTGCAGCGCGCCATCGGCAGAGAGACGCTTGGCGACGGCCACGATTGCTTTCTGGGCTTCGAGCACTTCGGCCATCTTGAGCCGCCCGCGCGCTTCGATCTCGTCCTTGACCCCGTCCGCGGCGCGGCTCGACATGGCGCGGAAGAAGACTTCGCGATTGGCCTCGTCGGTACCCTTCAATGCATCGATCAGCACCTCGCTCTCGACTTCGCGCAAGAGCACGCCCATCGCCTGCGGATCGAGCACGAACAGGTGTTCGAACTTGAACATCTCGTTCTCGATCTCACGCGCCAGCGCGCGGTCGATCTTCGCCAGTTCGGGCATGATCCGCTTCTCTGTCGGCTTGCCGACCTGGTTGATGATGTCCGCGGCTTGCTTGGCTCCGCCAAGGGTGAGCATGGCCTGCCCGTGGCGTTCGCCGATCCGGCGCTCGAGCAGTCCCTCGAGCATGGCGATCGCGTCGCTGCCGACGGGGCCGAGCGTCGCGACGCGGTGCACCACCTGGCTCTGCGAACTTGCCGGAAGCGCGTGGAGCACTTCGGCCGCGACTTGCGGATCAAGCTGGACCAGCAGCACGGCAATCGCCTGTGGATGCTCGTCCTTGATCAGCGGGATAAGCGCCGAGGCATTGAGCCAGCGCGCGAGCTCGATCGCCGGACCCGCGCCGTCGCCTTGGGGCAGGATCCGCTCCATCAGGCTGTCGCCCTTTACCTCGCCCACCGCCTTGTGCATCAGGCTGCGGACCTTGGTGTTGCGGCCGCGATCCGAGATGCCGCTTTGCTGTGCGCCGCCGACGAAGCCGGAGATCGCCTGGGTGATCTGCTCGGGTCCGATGGGCCCAAGCGAACACATCTTTTCGCCCAGCAGCTGCAATTCGTCTGGGCCAAGCTGCGATAGGATCTGCGCGGCCTGATCTTCCTCAAGCAGCATGATCAAGACCGCGGCGCGTTCGGGATCGGCGAGCAGGGTATCGGCGGGCGCGGTCATGCCTGCGGCTCCGCAGCGTTCTGGCCAAGCAGCGCGCGCAGTGCGACCAGCGCGTCCTCAGGCTTTTCCTCGACGATCCGCTGCGCGAGGCCGACCTGGCGGCCAAGCAATGCGGGATCGGCAGAAGGATTGGCGGCCGGCTTGGCAGCGACGCCATCGCCATCGCCGTCCTCGGCAGATCCGCCGCCGCGCCTCAGCGCGCGGACCAGCGGGCGCACACCCATCAGCAGCACCAGCAGCACCGCGATCAGCGCGACGACACTGCGCACCACCATCGCGAACCATGGCGCTTCGTAGAACGGCAGGCTCACGTCCTCGACCGGCTCGAAAGCGCGGGTGATGACCTGGACCTGGTCGCCGCGTTGCGGATCGAGCCCGACCGCGGCGCTGACCAGTGCCTTGATCTGGTCGATGTCGGCGGGCTTGGTCTTGGCCATCGCCGCCTGGCTGATCGCAACCGCGACCGAGAGCCGTTTGATCTTGCCCGGTGCGGCATTGCTGACCGAAACCTCGCGGCCAAGCTCGTAAGTCCTGGTTGCCGAGCTTTCCCCGCCAGGCGCGCTGCTGGCACTGGGTGCGGGACTGGGCTGGCCGCCTTGGGGCGGGCCCTGCTTGGCGGTGGTGGGCGGCGGCGGGGTGTTGGAGAGTGCGCCGGGAATGCCGCCGGCAGCTCCCGGCTGGCCTCCCGGCAGCTGCGACTGCGCCGAAGTTTCGCTGCGCACTACGCCGTTCTTGTCGTAGCTTTCGCGCGCCGAAGTGACCTGGTCCATGTCGAGTTCGACCTGCACCTCGCTGGTGTAATTACCCTGGCCGAGCATCGGCGAGAGCAACCCATCGACCTGCGCGCGGAGCTTGTCTTCCATCCGCCCTTGCAGTTCGAACCGATCGGCATCGGGGCCGCCCTTTTCGCTGAGAAGGCGCCCGCGCTGGTCGACCACGCGCACCGCGTCGGCTGACATCCCCGGCACCGACGCGGCGACAAGGTTGACCACCGCGGCAACCTGGCTGTCCGCCAGCTGGCGCCCCTTGGCCATGACCACCATGACCGAAGCACTGGGCGGGGCATCGTCGCGCACGAAGACCGACTTGCTGGCTTCGGCGAGATGGACGCGCGCGCTTTCGACCCCGTCGATCTCCTGGATGGTAAGCTGCAATTCGTGCTCGCGCGCGGCGCGCAAGTGCTCGCCCTCCATGGTCCGGCTGGCGCCGAGCGGAAGCGTATCAAGCGCCGTGGTCGCCTCGGGACTGGCAAGCTTGCCGTCCTGCGCCACCGCCATGCGTGCTTTGTAGAGGTCGTCCTGCCCGACGGTCAGCGTGCCGGTCGAATTGTCGATGCTGTAGGCAATGCCCGCCTTGTCCAATGTCGCGACGATCCCGGCGCGAGCGTTATCGTCGAGCTCGGAATAAAGGATGCGCTGCGGGGCGGGAGCCAGCATGGAATATGCGAGAAATGTGCCGCCGATTGCAGCCGTGCCAATCAGCCACGGCATGGCCTTCTTGAACAGCGGCTGGCCGGCGAGGCCGCGCAAGCGGTCCAGCGGATTTCCCGGAACCTGCATCGCGGCCTGCGCAGCGGGGGAAAGTTCGCTCATTTATCAGACCCCCATCCGCATAATGTCTTGGTAGGCCGACAGCAGCCGGTTCCGCACCTGGAGCGTCGCCTCGAAGGCGACCCCGGCTTCCTGGCGGGCAAGCATCACCTTGGCTACGTCGGTGACCTCGCCGCGTTCGTAGGCCGAGGACAGCGCCTCGGCGCTGTTCTGGCTGGCCGAGACCGAGTGCAGCGCGTTGTCGAGCGCCGCGCCAAAGCCGCCCGCGGGCGTTGCCACCGGAGTGGCCGCGCCGGACTGGCTGGCCTTGTGGACGTCCTGCAGCAGGTTCGACCGGTCAAGGATCTGCTGGCGCATGGCGAGGATCTGCTGGATCCCGCCCGCGCCGCCACCGATACCGCCGACGCCGCTCATCGCGCCGCTCCGGCGACCGCGCGGCTGTCACGGAATGCGGCGAGGCGATAGCGGAGCGTGCGCTCTGAAATCCCGAGCTCGCGGGCCGCGGCCAGGCGATTGCCACCGCAGGCGTCGAGCGTCGCCATGATCGCGCGTTCTTCTGAGACCTGGACGATGCTCGAAAGGCGGCGGTTGGCCGGAGCGGGTCCGGCTTCACCGACAAGCCGCGCCACCTGATCGAACACGATGTGCGCGGCGGTCACTTCCTCGGCGTCTCCCGCCAGCACGAGCGCGCGGCGGATTACGTTCTCAAGCTCGCGGACATTGCCCGCCCAGCCGTGCAGGCGCAGCGCGGCGAGCGCGTTGTCCGACAGCCAAGGCAGCGGACGCGCGGCGGGCATGTGGCGCAGCACCATTGCGAAGGCGAGCGGGGCGATATCCTCGGTGCGCTCACGCAGCGGGCGCAGCGACAGGGGGAACACGTTAAGCCGGTAGAACAGGTCGGCGCGGAAGCGGCCTTCCTCGACCTCGGCGGGAAGGTCGCGGTTGGCGCAGGCGATCACCCGCACATCGACCTTGATCGGCTGGGTCGAACCGATCGGCACGACCTCACCCTCCTGCAGCGCCCGAAGCAGCTTGGCCTGGAGGGCGAGCGGCATCTCGGCGATTTCGTCAAGCAGCAGAGTGCCGCCGTCAGCAGCGCGGAAGAATCCTTCGCTGGCTTCATTTGCTCCGGTAAAGGCGCCCTTCCTGTGCCCGAACAGCATTGCCTCGAGCATGGTTTCCGGCATCGCCGCGCAATTGACCGCGACGAACGGACCGTTGGCACGGGGGCTGCGCGCGTGGATGAAGCGCGAGAGGACTTCCTTGCCGGTGCCGGTCGGACCGCCGATGAGCACCGGGATTTCGCTCGCGGCAAGCCGGTCAGCCAGCGCGAGGATCGAGAGGGTTTCGGGATCGGCGGCGATCGGCATGCCCGGCGCAGCGGCTGCGGCGAGCAGCGCGGCAAGCGCGGCATCGCTGGTCGGGTCCTTGTACGTGAGGGCAAAGCCGCGTGCGCCATCGCGGCGCAGCGCGTTGCGGGCGCCGCGTTCGAGGCTCACTTGCGGCCCCGGACCCGGCTGGGCAGGCTCACCGGCGTTGCGCAGGGCCGGAGCGGCACCTGTCATGCCCGAGCCGATGATCGCCGCGGCACGTTGCACCAACGGTGCATGCCGCCGCTCCACGCTCGCGTCCGATACTCCTGCAGTCATTTCAAACCCCCCGGTTAACCATCCTTGGCAGGGGACTTGTGCACGCAGAACGTCGAACTCTTCGGTAATTTAAGGCCCCGGGAAAATCCCTATGCTTCGGGCCTTCCGGTTTTCCCTAACGAACTGATCGCTGCCCTTAACTTTGGCGGACTTGCGCCGCTCTAGGGCCTGGCAGCCGCGACGGATGGTCCGCACGGCTGATCCGCAAGGACTATCCACGGGAGTAACTTCATGACCGTCATCAACACCAACATCAGCGCGCTTCGTGCCGCCAATGCTTCGAACTCGGCCAGCAAGATGCTCGGCTCGGCGATGGAACGCCTGTCGACTGGCAAGCGCATCAACAGCGCCAAGGACGACGCCGCCGGCCTCGCCATTGCCAGCTCGATGACCGCGCAGATCCGCGGCATGAGCCAGGGCATCCGCAACTCGAACGACGGCATCAGCCTGGCCCAGACCGCCGACGGCGCGCTGAACGAAGTCACAAACATGCTGCAACGCGTTCGCGAACTGGCGACCCAGTCGGCATCGGGTACCTATCAGGACGCAACCGACCGTACCTACATGCAGAACGAAGTCGATGAGCTCACCGCGCAGATCGACCAGGTTGTCACCAACACCAAGTTCAACGGCGTCGCCTTGTTCGATGGCAGCACCGCCGCCGTCACCATCCAGACCGGCGCCAACGGTTCGGACACGGTCGATCTTGCGATGACCGACCTTACCACGCTGGCCGCCAGCGGCGGTGCCGCCGGTTCGTACGACGTGTCGACGGCGACTGCCGCCAACACCGTACTCGGCACGCTCGACACCGAGCTCGACTCGATTTCGGGTGCCCGCGCCACGCTCGGTGCTGGCCAGAGCCGCCTTGAATCGGTGGTCAACAACCTGACCAGCAACGTCACCAACCTTTCGGACGCACGCAGCCGCATCGAAGACGCCGACTATTCATCGGAAACCACCGCGATGGCCAAGGCCCAGATCCTGAGCCAGGCGTCGACCGCGATGATCGCGCAGGCTAACCAGAGCCAGCAGAACGTCCTGTCGCTGCTGCGCTAAGACTGACAGCACAGATCCCCCCGCCTGACATCAGTTGGGCACTGGCCCGGCGGTACCCTTTACCGCCGGGCCTTTTGTGCACGCTCGACACGCGATGAGGTTCGCGTCATGATCGCGGCGTGATCACAATCTCGATCAGGATGCCAGGTTTGGCGCTGGTGCTCGCGCTGGCAGGCGCGCAGGCAGCCGCGCAGGCTCCTTCGCTGCCTCCGCAGGTTTCGACCGCGGCCAGCTTGCAGATCACCAATACGGTCCACTGTGCCTATGACCAGATGTCGACCGACGACCGTGAGATGGCGCTCCTGCTGTTCGAGCGCGAGGTTGGTTCCGCCCGCGCATCGCATGCCGGTTCGGCCAATCTCAAAGTGGTCGACCGGCTGGTCGACGAGGCGAAGGCCCGATGCGCCGGGCCCTTCGCCTGGTCGCGCGGGCGTTCGGACGCCGCCGTCGCCTATGCGATGAACGAACTGATGAGCGAAGGGGTTGCCCAGGCGCTTGAAGCGAAGGGACATTCGGCCGCGGAAGTTGAGCGCTATTTCGCCGAGCACCGCGCCGACCTTGCCGGGGTAAGCGAAATCAAGGGCGCCAATTCGGAGGCATTCCGAACCTATCTGCTAGCGCAGGGCTGGGAGAAGGGCGAAACCACGCAGATGGCGATTGCCGAATTTTACCTTGAATCGCTGCTCACCCGGGAAAGCGAGGCCAAGCGCTTTGCCGCTTCGGCCAAAGATTCTTCAGCCAGCTACGCCAAGGCCGAGGGTTCGCTCAGGAAGGACCGGGATCGGGCAACGAAAGCAAGGCGCGGTAAGCGGTAACCCGCTTGCTTGCCGGCAGCTGGTCGATCGCTTCGAATATCTTGAAGCCCAACCGGCAGCTTGCCGTGGTCGATTTTATGTCGGTGCCAAAGAAGCTCGACACCATCAGCGGCACCACATCGCGATCGAAAATCTTCTGCGCGTCTTTCTGGCTCAAGGCCTTGCCGCGCTCGCGGGTCTCGAACAGCTCGACCAGCAGCGCGTCCTCGCGCGCTTCGAACGAGGCGTCGAGTGGGTTCATCGACGGCGACGCATCGTCTTCAAGCGTCTCCTTGCACATCGGATAGCCTTGTTCGCGCTGGACCCGGGCCGATCCGGCGTAGAGCGACAGCATGCGGTCGAGCATTGAATCGCTTGACGCTGCGAGCAGGGGCCAGGCAGCGATAACGATTGCGCCGCGGCCCGATGCGATGGCGGATGCGGTGTCGCTGCCGGTATTGGCGCGGTGCCAGGCATCGCTCACCCCCTCGGCATAGGCCTGCGGGAGCAGTTGCTGCGCCGATCGCCACAGCGGCCGTGCCGCGACCAGTGCGGCGATATCCGCGCGGCTTTGGCTTCCTTCGGGAGCAGGCTGTTCGCTCGCCGCCGCGCGCCGGGTGATGACGTGCGCTGCAGTAAGTTCGCCGGTGGTGGGCAGCCACATGTCATCGTGACCGCGGGCCAGTGCCTTGGCGATGAAGCCGCCGTCGATCCCCGCCTGTTCGTAGGCAAGCCGCAACGTGTCGTTGCCGTTGACCCCGAACACCGAAAGCGGCGTCAGGCGCTTTTCCGACGCGGCCTTGACCGCGGATGTTTCGCCCTTTTCGTCCACCGCAACCGCCTGGTGGAACCCAAGCTCGCCTTCGGGTCCCAGCACCCGCTGGCGCCCGGCAACAAATACCTGCGTGCAAGCCGATGCACAGTAATTCCCGACATAGGTGTCAAGGCTGCGTTTGCGCACCAGTGCCGCGATCAGGCGCCCTTCCAGCGTCAAGCCGCCGGGCGAGGCAAGGTAAACCCGTTTCACTTTCGGTGCCTGCTGGAGCAGCGCGTCGAAGCGCAGGAAGGCGTCATCCATAATTGCGCCGACGATATAGACCGTTTCTCCATCCGCGGAGAGGAAGATGCGCGGCACCGTCTTGTTTGAGACCGGTGCTGGCAGGGCAGGGACTGGCTTCGATTGAGGAACAGCCTCGCTTACCGGAATCGGCTTGGCGTGCACCGGCAAGGCCAACGCCAGAGCCGACATGAGTGGAGCAAGGTATGAGCGAGAGTGGAAGGCCATTGCGCCGAGGATGTCAGAACATGGCCCGGCAGGGAAGAGCTCAGCTAAAGCCCAGCCGCGCCGCCGCCTTGACCAGGTCTTCGCGGCGATGCGGGGCCAGGCGATTGGCTCGCGCGGTGTACATCGCGACCAGTTCCGCGCCCGCCTTCGCGGGGGTGCCAGCATCGAACGGCGGGGCCGGATCGTATTCGAGCGCCAGTTGGACCGCCCGGGCATAGTCGGCGCCGGCGATTTCGGCCATCAGGGTCAGTGCGAAATCGATCCCCGCGGTCACGCCTCCACCGGTGACACGGTTGCGATCGACAACCGTGCGGGCCTGCACCGGATCGGCTCCGAACAGCGCCAGCAGGTCATGCCAGGCCCAATGCGTGGTCGCCTTGAAGCCGCGCAGCAATCCGGCCGCGCCAAGGATCAGGGAACCGGTGCAGACGCTGGTAACCCACTGCGCCGAAGCGCCCACCTGGCGCACCCAGTTCAGCGCCTCGGCG
Source organism: Novosphingobium sp. (assembly GCA_046063295.1). Classification (GTDB taxonomy): domain Bacteria; phylum Pseudomonadota; class Alphaproteobacteria; order Sphingomonadales; family Sphingomonadaceae; genus Novosphingobium. Next base: position 10,127 of record JBJTMA010000101.1, on the reverse strand, counting down.
TGGTCAATGACTTCGGAAATCCCGATCCCGCCGGGCACACATAGGACATCTGCACGAGGCACCTCGGCAAAGGTTGCGGTCGGCAGAATCGAAAAGCCCGCGTCTGTCGGTACCGGATCGCGGCTTTCCCAGACGAAATCGACCCTCGCATCGGGCAGCCGCGAAAGGAATTGCGCGGGCCCGGTCATGTCGAGCTGAGTGAGGCCGGGAAAGAGCAGGAAGGCGATGTGCATGGCGATGAACCTTGCAGCAATTGCCCGACGGTTCAACCTTGCGGGCACGCGTGGCTTGGCATAGCCCCGCGCCGGGAGGATTCCAGATGACTCGTTACGTCGGCGCGATCGACCAGGGCACCACCAGCACGCGCTTCATCGTGTTCGATGCGGGCGGCCGGACGATCGCGGTCGACCAGATCGAACACGAACAGATCATGCCGCAGCCCGGCTGGGTTGAGCATGATGCCGGCGAAATATGGGCGAATACGCAAAAGGTGATTGCCGGTGCGCTGGCCAAGGGCGGGCTGATCCCGGCAGACCTTTCCGCAGTGGGCATCACAAACCAGCGCGAGACCACGCTGCTGTGGGACAAGGCCACGGGCGAACCCGTACACAACGCGCTGGTGTGGATGGATACGCGTACGTCAGAGCTCGTCGCACGGCTCGAGAACGATGGAGGGCAGGACCGTCTGCGGGCGAGCACAGGACTGCCGCTGGCGACCTATTTCAGCGGTTTGAAACTCGCCTGGCTGCTAGAGAACGTCCCCGGCGCGCGCGAACGGGCCGAGGCGGGCGAACTGTTGTTTGGCACGATCGACACGTGGCTGGCCTGGAAGCTGACCGGGCTGCACGTAACCGACGTTACGAACGCCTCGCGTACGCAGCTGATGGACCTCGACCGGCTTGACTGGGATGCGGATATCCTGGCGCTGATGGGCATTCCGCGCACCTGCCTGCCGCAAATCCGCTCGTCGAGCGAAGTCTACGGCACCTGCACGGGTGTGCTCGAAGGCGTACCGCTCGCCGGGCTGCTGGGCGATCAGCAGGCGGCGCTGTTCGGACAGGCCTGCCTTGCCCCGGGCGAGGCGAAGAACACCTATGGCACCGGCTGCTTCATGCTGATGAACACCGGAGAGAAGCCGTTCCCATCCACCGCGGGTCTGCTTACCACGCTGGCCTACAAGCTGGGTGATGCGCCGGCGGTCTATGCGCTCGAGGGTTCGATCCCGATCGCCGGGGCGCTCGTGCAATGGCTGCGTGACAACATGGGTTTCATCGCCAGCGCGCCCGAGATCGAGCCGCTGGCCGCATCGGTACCGGACAATGGCGACGTCTACTGCGTCCCGGCGTTCTCTGGACTCTATGCCCCACACTGGGATGACAGCGCACGCGGGGTGATCGCGGGACTGACCCGTTTTGCCACCAAGGCCCACATCGCCCGCGCCGCGCTGGAGGCGGTCGCATATCAGGTGCGCGAAGTGGTTGAGGCGATGGCACGCGATTCCGGCGTCACGCTCACCGAACTGCGCGTCGATGGCGGCATGGTGGTCAACGAGCTGTTGATGCAGTTCCAGGCCGATGTGCTCGGCGTGCCGGTGGTGCGGCCCAAGGTGATCGAAACCACCGCTCTCGGCGCAGCCTACGCCGCCGGCCTGGCGGTGGGTTACTGGGAATCGACTGCGGACATCACCGCCAACTGGGGCGTCGACAAGCGGTGGCAGCCGGGAATGGACGAAGACCGCCGCGAGGAACTCTTCGCCAAGTGGAACAAGGCGGTTGAGCGCGCGCGCGGGTGGACCGGCTGAGCACCCCGGCCAGATCGGAGATCCGGGCCGGGGTGCGTCACCTCAGCGACCCAGCATCATCGGCTTGATCGTCAGGGCGTCGGCCGAACGTGACAATTCGGTCTCGGTAACCAGCGACTTCGGACCGAGCTGGATGCCGTCCTGGAGATAGCACTGTCCTTCGCCCGCATCCTCGCTGGTGAAGGTCATCTGCCTGGCGCCTTCGCCGGGGACGACCACGGTCATCGCAAGATAGCAGTGCTTAACGCAGCCGGCGGGCTTGGTGCTGTGGAATGACGCGACCTGACCCGACGACAATTGAACCGGGCGCGGGCCGTCGGTTTCGCTCGTTCCGTCCTTGTAGTAGAAATTCACCCCGGCTGCGGCGATGACCACGCCCCAACCCGGCGGGCAATTGTTTTGGACATAGAATGTGCAGGTTCCGTTGCGCGGTTCTGCCTGCATGGCCGATAGTGCTTCGAGCAATCCTTGGTCTTCCATACTCACCTCCTTGTTGATGGAAGGAGGTTAGGCCGTTGTCGATCGGCCAGCCGTGATCGGGATCACGCGGCTTTGCGATCGCCGGGATGCCGCCGTCAGCGCATCAACAGGATCGAGATCCGCCGGTTGCGCGGATCCATTGGATTGCCTTGCACCAGTGGTTCGCGGTCAGCGACGCCTTCGATCTTGCGGAACCGGGCCTCACCCACACCGTCGGCCATCAAGGCTTGGCGCGTGGCTTCGGCGCGGCCGGCGCTCAGCGACCAGTTGTTCGCGCCAAGTCCGCCATTCCACGGTACGGCATCGGTATGCCCGCGGATCGAGACGCCGCCGATTTCGCCGTTCAGCAATTCGGCGATCGCGTGGACCAGCTTCGCCGCGTCCGGGGTGAGGACCGTCGTGCCAAGCTGGAACATCGAGAAGTCGGCATCGTCGACCAGGTCGATGCGGATGCCTTCGGTGGTGTCGATCATCCGCACCTGTTTGGCCATGCGCTGGAGCCTGGGATTGCCGGACAACTTGGCTGCGAGCCGGTCCTGCATCGATTTCATCTGCCTGATCCGTTCGCCGCCTTCCTTGGGTCCTCCGGTGGCATCGCGCGGGATGGTCATCGCGCGGTTGCCGGTCTGCCCGGCGCGGTTGGGATAGCTGTCGGCATCGACGATCGACGAACCGCCGAGCAAGCCGTTCGAACCCGCGCTGGCCTCTTTCATCTTGACCAAGGTCGGGGTGAAATAGTCGGCAATGCCCTTGCGCTGCTTCTCGGTGGTGGCACCCAGCAGCCACAAAAGCAGGAAGAAGGCCATCATCGCGGTCACGAAGTCGGCATAGGCAACCTTCCACGCACCGCCGTGGTGCCCGGCGGCAACGACGGTGATCTTCTTGACGATAATCGGGCGGGGCGGCTCGTTATGCCCCTTTTTCGGCGGCGGCATGGCTTAGCGCCCGCGCATCGCGTCGAGGAGGTCGCTGAGGCCCGGACGGAAATCGTGGCCCAGGCCCGAGCGCGCGCTTTCGACCACCAGCGGCTGGGGCCAGCCGTGCAGGCTTGCGATGATCACCTGCTTGACCGCGTGGAAGATCTGCTCGTCGGCCTCGATTACCTGCTTGAGCCGGTTGGCCATCGGCGCGACGATCCCGTAGGCGAGCAGCACCCCCATGAAGGTGCCGACCAGCGCCGAGCCGATCATCCCGCCGAGCACCGACGGCGGCTTGTCGATCGAGCCCATGGTCTTGACCACGCCGAGCACCGCCGCGACGATCCCCAAGGCCGGGAGTGCATCGGCGAGGTTGGAAAGCGCATGCTGCGGTTCGTGCATCTCGTGGAAATGCTGCTTGAGCGCGTTGTCGACTACGTCCTCGACCGCGTGGACTTCCAGCGTGCCCGAGGAAACAACGATCAAGGTCAGCGTGTCGGCGATCACCGCGACCAGCGGCTTGTTGGCAAGCAGGCGCGGGAATTCCGCGAAGATCGGCGATTCCGTGGGCGTGGTGACGTGGCTTTCCAGCGCCACCGGGCCTTCGGCGCGGAGCAGCTTCATCAGCTTTGCAGTAAGCACGATAGCGTCGATGTGATCCTGCTTGGTGTGGCGCGGACCCTTCATCACCTTGGCAAAGCCGCCGAAGAAAGACTTGATCCCGTGCATGTTGTTGCCGGTGACAAGCGCGCCAAGCGCGGCGCCCATGATGATCAGCATCTCGTGCGGGATGGCTTCCATCACCGGGCCGAGCGCCCCGCCGGTAATGGCGAAGCCCCCGAACACCATGACGATCAGGATCACGATCCCGGCAGCGGCGTACATCTTTCAATTCCCCCAAATATCAAACGCGGTGCGGCGCCAATCAGCGCAGCAGGTCGAACAGCGAAAGCTGCGCAAGTTTGGCGAAGCTGGCCTGGCTCGCCTCGAGCACGGTCATGGTTTGTTGCAGCTGCGATACCGCAAGCGTCAGGTCGGTGCCGCCAACGCTGGCTTCCTCGTCGCTGCGCTGCTGGCTCATCGCGGTCGCCCGCTCGGTGTTGAGATCGATCCAGTTGAGCCGTGCGCCGATCACCGTCTGCTGGGTGGTCAGCGTTTCCATTCCGGTTTCGAGCGGGGCCAGGGCATCGCGCGCGGCTTGCGCGGGATCGGCAACCGCACCCTTCAGCGCATCGCTCAGCGTCTTGACCACGGCGAACAGGTTGGTGCCGCCAAAGTTCATTATTTCCGGCCCGGTCAGTCCCCGGGTCACGGTCTGGCCGTCACCCAGCGGTAGGTCGCTCGCGCTGGCGGTACCGATATAGGTGGGGTTGCCGGCCGCATCGAAGCTGTAGGCATCGCCTGCCGTATCCCCGCCGAACAGCGCGTGTCCGTTCGAATCGCGTGCATTTGATAGGCGCTGCAGTTCGATCCCGATCTGGTCGAGTTCGGTCGCGATCCCGGCACGCTGGCCGGTGGTGAGTATCCCGGTGGCGGCCTGAGTCGCCAGTTCCTTCACCCGGATCACTGTGTTGGTGAACTGGCTGAGCGCCTGGTCGGTCAGCGACAGGTCGCTGCTGGCGCGTGCGGCAACGGTGGTGTCGACCGCGGCAAAGCTGTCGAGCCTGGTGAGCGAGCGGATGCGCGCGGCCGCAACCGGATCGTCCGAAGAAGTGCCCAGGCGCTGCCCGCTGCTGATCGCCGCCTGCAGCGCATCGGCGCGGGCGCGCAGGCTCGAAAGGTCGAGATTGCTGCGATCGTAGAAGGCGGAAGTGCTGACGCCGGTCATGTGCTGCGGTCTCCTATCGTATCGCCAGCAGGGTATCGAAGAGGTTGGAGGCGATCTGGATAACCTTGCCCGAAGCCTGGAAGGCCTGCTGGTACTTGACCAGGTTGACCGCTTCCTCGTCGAGGTTGACCCCGGCCTGGCTGTCAAGCGCGAGCTTGGCCGCTCCGGCGATGCTGGTCAGCGCGTCGCTGGTCAGCTTGCGGCCCTGAGTGGCGCTGGAAACGTCGAACAGCAGGCCGTTTGCCTGACCGTCGATGTCGGCGGTGGTGAGCACGTTCCTGAGCGCGTTAAGCCCTGCCGGGTCGCGGCTGCCCGGCCCGGCGCCGGCGGGTGCCGTGGCGATCCCCGCGCCGCTGGTCAGGGCGAGGCCGATGGTCTTGGCGTCCGTTCCGGAGAACAGGGGCTGCCCCGGCGTTCCGTCGAGCGCGGCCCCGCCAGCCTGAGCGCCGTTGGCAGCCGCGATCAGCGACGCGGCGACGCTGTCGAGCTGCGCATGGGTATCGCGCACCATCACCAGGCCTTGTGCCGCGGCGGCGAGCGAGCCCGAGGCCGGGCTTACCGCCGCGGCGCCCAGGGTAAAGGACAGGGTGCCGTCTGCGGCGGTGGCCATCGCGAAGGCGGTGGCGCTGTTGCCGCTTACCAGTTGCGGCCCGGCCGCGCCGCCGATCCGCACCTCGACCGACTGATCGGCGGCGAAAGTCGCGGTCACGTCGACGTAATCGGACAGGCCCTTGAGCAGGCTGTCACGCTGGTCGAGCAGGGCCACCTGATCGCTGGTACCGGGTACCGCACGGACCAGCTGGACATTTACCCGGGCAAGTTGCTGGGCGAGCAGATTGACCTGCGCCGCCCCGTCTGCGGCGTCGAACTGCAGTCCGGCGGCCACGGTATCGAGGCCCTGGCTGGCGATGTTGAAGGTCCGCGTCAGGGTGCGCGCATTTTCCAGCACCGCGCTGCGCAGCGAGCTATCGACCGGATCGGTCGCCAGCTGCTGAAGCGAGGTCTCGAATATGGTCAGCGCGGGATAGAGCTGCGATTGTTCCAGCGCCGCTTCGACGTTCTGGTAAGCCTGCAGCTCCCCGCTGGCGCGCTTGGCGTCGCTGCTGGTGCGGCGCGCCTCGGCCTGGCGGAATGCATCGACATTGCGGGTCAGCCCGTCGATCGCGACGCCCGACAGGCTGACGTCGCCGACCCGGGCGTAGCCGCCGGCGCCTGCTACTTCGCTAAGCCGGATCGAGCGGCGAACGTAGCCTTCGGTGCTCGCGTTCGCGATGTTCTGCGAAGATACGTCAAGCGCGGCGCGCGCGGCGCGAACCCCGCTGGCGGCGATGTTGAGGAGGTCGGAGGCCATGCCCTATGCCTCCGTCGCGGGTTGGGGGAGGAACGGCCTTGCGGGGCCGCGTAACCGTTCCTCCCCCGCCCCTGCTCCGCGAGGAGAAGGGGTAAGCTGCGCGCTAAGCTGCTTCTCAATCATCTTTGCAAGGCCGAATGCCCCCGTATCGGAGGCAATATCGGCGAAGTGTTCGTCCTGCATCGTCTGGAACGTCTGCAAGCCATCGCTGCCCATCATGTCGCCGCCGAAGTCGGTCTTGCGCGCGGCGGCAAGCATCTGGCGCACGAAGATCGCCTCGAACTGCTTCGCCGCCTGGGCGAGCTGCGCGCGGTCGGTGCCGTGGCTGGCGCTGAGCGATCCGGCGATCGACGCAGGGGCGTGAAGCGGGCTCATATCACCTCGATCTCCGCCTTGAGCGATCCCGCCTCCTTGAGCGCTTCGAGGATCGCGACCAGGTCCGAAGGCGAAACGCCGAGAAGGTTGAGCGCATCGACCAGCTTGGCGAGGCTTGCCCCCGGCTTGAACATCACCACGTGACGGGCGTCCTCGTCCGCGGTCAGCTTGCTGTCCTGCTGCACCGCAGTCTGGCCGCGGCTGAGCGGTGCGGGTTGCACCACGGTGGGGCTTTCATCGACCCGCACGGTCAGCTTGCCGTGGCTGATCGCCGCCGGGTAGAGCTTTACCGCCGAGTTGATCACCACGGTGCCGGTGCGGCTGTTGACCACCACCTTAGCCGGGCTTTCAGCAGGGGAGACCTCGATCATTTCGAGTTCGGCCATGCGGCTGGCGCGCTCGTCGGAGCTCAGCGGCAGGCGCAGCGCCAGAGTCATTCCGTCGTCGATGGTGGCGGTGCCGGGCCAGCGCTTGTTCACGGCGTCCCGGATTCGCGTCGCGGTCAGGAAGTCGGACTGGTAAAGGTTCCAGCGCAGCGTCTCGCCGTTGTCGAACCCCGTGGCGACGCTGCGCTCGACGCTCGCACCATCGGCAATACGCCCCACGGTGGGGACGTTGACGGTCAGCTTCGATCCGTCCGCACCCGAAATGCCAAGGCCCCCGACCGCGAGGTTGCCCTGCGCCATCGCGTAGATCTGGCCGTCGGCGCCATAGAGCGGCGCCATGATCAGCGCCCCGCCGCGCAAGGACTTGGCCTTGCCCAGCGCGGAGACGGTGACGTCGATCCGCTGGCCGGGCTTGGCAAAAGCGGGCAAGTCCGCGGTGACGATCACCGCCGCGGCGTTCTTGAGCGCGGGATTGACCCCGGCGGGCAGTTGCACACCGACCCGGCCGGAAACTCCGTGCATGGCCTGGGTCACATATTCGAGGCTGTCGTCACCGGTGCCCGAAAGGCCAACCACGATACCGTAGCCGGTGAGCTGGTTGGTCCGAACGCCCTGGAACTTGCCGAGATCGCGCAAACGTTCGGCGTGGGCGGGCATGGGCATGACCAGCGCCAGCATGCTGAGGATCGAGATGAGCAGTCGCTTCATGATCGCCTCCTCAAAACGGACTGATCAGGTTGAAGAACTTGGATAGCCAGCCTTCGCGCGCGGCGCGGCTGGTTGGGCCGTTGCCGGCATATTCGATGTGCGCATCGGCCACCCGGCTCGACTGGATGCGGTTGTCCGCGTCGAGATCGGCCAGGCGGACGATCCCCGAGACTTGCACCCATTCCTCGCCCTGGCTCAGCAACAAGCGCTTTTCCCCCCTGACCAAGGCGGTGCCATTGGGGCGAACCGCGACGATCGTGACCGATAGCTCGCCGCCCAGCGTGCTTTGCTGGTTGGCGCTGCCATCACCTTTGAACGACGTGTTTCCGCTCATGTTAAGGCTGGTCGGCTTGATGAAACTGAGCGGACCGGTGGTGGGTGGGGTCACGCCGAAGCCGCCGCTCTTGGCGCTTTTCGAACCCTGGCTTTTCGATGTCGTGGTGTTCTCGACCAGCAGGATCGTGATCGGATCGCCCACCATCCGCGCGCGGTGCCCGTCGGTCAGCGCGGCATAGCCGGCGGCGGCGTTGAAAATCCCGCCGTCGGCCGCCTTGGGCGGCAGCGCGGGCAGGGGCAATGCGGCCTCGAACCCGGGCTTGGGCTTGGGTTTGGCGTGGGCCGGGACCGTTAAAAGCAAGCTCGTCATTGCAAGCGCAGCGAAGCAATCCAGGGCCGGATTGCGCCGCTCTGGATTGCCGCGGAGCCTGCGGCTCCTCGCAACGACGAATGGATGGGTAAAGATCATCACGTCCCTCACAGCGTCTGGTTCGCGTTCTTGAGCATCTCGTCGACCGCGCTGATCATCTTGGAGTTGATCTCGTAGGCGCGCTGGCACTCGATCATGTCGACCAGTTCCTCGACCACGTTGACGTTCGAACTTTCGAGCATCCCCTGGCGGATCGCGCCGCGGGTGCCGTCACCGGCCGCGCCGATCTGCGCCGCACCGCTCGCCGCGGTCTCGGCCAGGAAGTTGTCGCCCAGCGCCTGCAGCCCGGCAGGGTTGGCGAAACTGGCGATGGTGATCTGGCCGATCTCGGTCGGGGTGGCGCTGGCGCCGGTGGTGACGCTGACGGTACCGTCCTGCGCAACGGTGATCGAGGCCGCGTCATCGGGGATCGCGATAGCCGGCTGGACCGGATAGCCCTGCGCGGTGACCAGCTGGCCCTCGGCCGAGCGGCTGAAGTTTCCGGCACGGGTATAGCCCAGCTTGCCGCCGGGCAGCTGGACCTGGAAGTACCCGTCGCCATCGAGTGCTAGGTCGAGGTTGTTGCCGGTGGTGCTGAGCGTCCCCTGCGTGACGATCGAACTGGTCGATTGCACCGAAACCCCGGTGCCGAGGTTCAGCCCGGTCGCATAGGCGCTTTCGTTCGAGCTTTGCTGCCCGGCCACCCGCTGGTCCTGGTAGGCCAGCGTGGCGAAGTTGGCGCGGTCGCGCTTGAACCCGGTGGTGCCGATGTTCGCCAGGTTGTTGGCGATCACGCGCATCCGCGAATCCTGTGCCTCAAGGCCGGTGCGGGCGACGTGCAATGCTGAAGTGGGCATCTAGATTACTCCTTGAATGTCAGCTCATTCGCATCAGGCTGGCGCCGCGCTCGTCCAATTCCTTGGCGGTCGAAACCAGCTTGGTGCGCATTTCGAACAGGCGCTGCGCCTCGACCATCTGGACGAGGACTTCGCTCGGACGGACGTTTGACTGTTCGAGCGTGCCGGTGATCACCCTGGCTTCCTGGTCTTGCGGCAGCACGCCGCCGCCGTTGACCCGGAACAACCCGTCGAGACCCTTGGCGATCTGGCTGCCGCGCCACGAAACGAGCTTGATCCGTTCGACCTGCTGCGGCGGGGCACTGGCATCGGTCTTGCTCTTCACCAGCACCGCACCGTCTTCGCCGATCGAGACATCGCTGCCCGGTGGCACACTGATCGGACCGTTTTCACCCAGTACCGGCACGCCTTCGCCATTGGTGAGAAGGCCCGCCGGCGAAAGCGAGAGGTCGCCGCGCCGGGTATAGGCTTCGCTGCCGTCGCTGGCCTGGACGGCGATCAGCGCCTCGCCGTTCACCGCCACGTCGAGCCCGCGGCCGGTTTCGACCAGCGAGCCCGGGTCCATCTGTGCGCCATAGACCACCGCGCTGGTCATCGCCCGGACTTCGAGGCTCGGTCCTTCGAGCGTGGTCGGCGTCGTCGCCATGACCTCGGCGCGGAGACCCGGGGTCTGCGCGTTGGCCATGTTGCTGGCGATCATCCGCGCGCGCGCCAGCGAGGCGTTCATCCCGGAGACGGC
>JBJTMA010000100.1:0-12969 GCA_046063295.1 Novosphingobium sp. | reverse complement strand
ATATATGTGAAAAGCAATTCCAAATGATGAATTGACTTTTCTTTTGCCCGCGCCATTGCGATGGTCTGGTTCAAGGAGAGATTCGATGGCGGGCATGCTCGAAGGCAAGGTTGTGGCAATCACCGGCGCAGGCCGCGGCGTGGGCCGCGAAATCGCGCTGCTTTGTGCCAAGCACGGCGCGGCGGTGGTGGTGAACGATCCGGGCGTTGGCGGCGGCGGCGAAGGCGGCGATGCTGGCCCGGCGCAGCAGACGGTGGACGACATCGTCGCGGCGGGCGGCAAGGCCTGGGCCAACCTCGCTTTCGTCAACGACCCTGCCGGTGCGCAGTCGATCATCGAGGATGCGGTCCAGCGCTTTGGCCGGATCGACGCTGTGGTCAACAATGCGGGGATCCTGCGCGACGCGATCTGGCACAAGATGAGCCACGAGGACTGGCGCGCGGTGATCGACGTGCATCTCAACGGCGCGTTCTACGTCTCCAAGGCGGCGACGCCCTATTTCCGCGAGCAGCAGTCGGGCAGCTTCATCCACTTCACTTCCACCTCCGGCCTGATCGGCAACGTGGGGCAGGCCAACTACAGCGCGGCCAAGCTCGGCATCGTCGGCCTGTCGCAATCGATCGCGCTCGACATGGCGCGCGCCGGGGTGCGTTCCAACTGCATCGCCCCGTTTGCATGGAGCCGGATGACTGCCTCGATCCCCGCCGAAACGCCCGAGCAGAAGGAACGGGTCGAACGCCTCAAGACCATGAGCGCGGACAAGATCGCGCCGCTGGTGGTATATTTGGCATCGGATGCCAGTCAGGAAGTGACTAACCAGGTCTTCTCGGTGAGGAAGAACGAGATCGTGCTCTACAACAAGCCGCGCCCGGTCCGCTCGATGACCAAGGTTGAGGGCTGGACCCCCGAGGCAATCGCGGCTGAGCTCGTCCCCAGCTTCAAGCCGAGCATGGCGCGCGGCGACGAGGTTTCCGCGCACGTCTTCCCCTACGATCCGATCTGAGGCGCTTATGATCAACCCCGGCATGGATGCAGAAGTATTCGAGCAGTTCATCGAGCAGCTGCGCCGCTATGTGCGTGAACGGCTGATCCCGGCGGAGGACGAGGTTATCGCCAAGGACGCGATCCCCGCCGACATCCTGGCCGAAATGCGCGAGATGGGGCTGTTCGGCATCACCATCCCCGAGGAGTTCGGCGGGGCGGGGATGAACATCAGCCAGTACATCGAAACGGTGAAGGAGCTGAGCTACGCCTCGCCTGCATACCGCTCGACGGTGTCGATCAACATCGGGATGACTGGCAGCGCGATCAAGAATTTCGGTACGGCGGAACAGAAGGCCGAATGGCTGCCGCGAATCGCCAGCGGCGAGATCGCCTGCTTCGGCCTGACCGAGCCGGGCAGCGGATCGGACAGCGCGGCGATGCAGACCACCGCGGTGCGCGACGGCAACGGCTATCGCCTCAACGGCACCAAGCGCTACATCACCAACAGCCCGCACGCCAGAATCGCGCTGATCATGGCGCGCACAAACAAGGAGGCGCTGCCCAAAAATGCGCACGTCTCGGCCTTCATCGTCGACATGGAAACTCCCGGTATCACCGTGGGCAGCCCAGACAAGAAGATGGGCCAGTCGGGCGCGCAGATCGCCGACGTGATCATGGAAGATGTCCACATCCCCGGCTCGGCCTTGGTCGGCGGGGAAGAGGGCAAGGGCTTTCGCATCGCGATGCAGAGCCTCGACAACGGCCGCCTGTCGGTCGCGGGGATGAGCGTCGGGATGGGCCGCCGCGCGCTCGACACCGCGCTGCGCTATGCCACCGAACGCAAGGCCTTCGGCGAGCCGATCGCCAATTTCCAGCTGATCCAGGCGATGCTCGCCGATAGCGAGGCTGAGCTCTACGCCGCCGAATGCATGGTCGCCGATGCCTGCGCGCGTGCCGACCGGGGCGAGAACGTGGTGCGCAAGGCCGCCGCGGCCAAGCTGTTCGCCAGCGAGACCTGCGGGCGGGTGGTCGAACGCTGCGTCCAGATCTTCGGCGGCGCGGGCTATCTGGCCGAATATCCGGCCGAACGGTTCTTCCGCGATGCCCGCATCCTGCGCATCTACGAAGGCACCAGCCAGATCATGCAGCTGCAGATCGCCAAGCACATGCTGCGCGAATTCGCTGGCGCGCAGTAGATGGCAGACTGGTCGGCGTGGATCGGCCGCGAGGAGAGCCGCCGCGACCGGGTCGACGCGGGACATCTGGCACGCTGGCTCGCGGCCTTCGATCGCGAGGCACCGGCCGGCGGCGTGGTGCCGCAAGGCTTCCACTGGTGCCTGTGCCTGCCCGAAGCGCCGACCGCGCAGCTCGGTTCGGACGGGCATCCTCTGCGCGATGACAGTGCATCGAGCTTCCTCCCCCCGCTGCCGCAACCGCGCCGGATGTGGGCCTCGAGCAAGGTCGAATTTCTTCGGCCGATCGCCAGCGGTGCTGCAATCGAGCGGCGCTCCCGCGTAGCATCGATTGCCGAGAAAAGCGGCGGTTCGGGCAGCCTCGTCTTTGTCGATATCGCCCACGAAACCAGCGCCGACGGCGCGCTTGCGGTGCGCGAGGTGCAGACGCTGGTCTACCGCGATCCGCCTCGTGCGGGTTCGCCGCCCAGCCCGCCGCCGCTCGGTGAAGTTAGCTTCGATGCCGCCGGGTGGCAGGCGGTGCGTGACATGGTTCCCGGTGAGGCGCTGCTGTTCCGCTACTCGGCGCTGACCTTCAACAGCCACCGCATTCATTACGACCTGCCTTACGCGACGCAGGCGGAAGGCTATCGCGGCCTCGTCGTCCACGGCCCGCTGACCGCCAGCCTGCTGCTCGACCTCGCGCGGCGGGAACTCGGCGACAACGCGCTCACCGCGTTCAGCTTCCGCGGGCAGAGTCCGGCGATCTGCGGCGAGACACTTCACCTCGCGATGCGGCCAGACGGGCAGGGCTGGGAGCTGGGCGCCTTCGCCAGCGATGGCCGCCAGGTGATGAGCGCCAGCGCGGGCTAGTCGAGCCGCACCTTGCCGCGTCCGGCCTTGACCTCGCCGCGCCGCTTCTTGCCCGCCAGCCGTTCGACCTTGCCCACCCGGTTGAGCCGGCTCTTGGCGCGCTTTTGCGGCAATTCGTGCGCATCGGCGAGCAGCGCCAAAAGGCGCTCGCGCGCATCGGCGCGATTGGCCTCCTGGGTGCGGAACGTGCGCGCGGTCAGCACGATCTCGCCTCCGGCCGTGAACTTGCTTCCGGCGAGGGTCTTGAGACGCGCGAAGACCGGCGGGCTCAGGCCGAGGCGGTAGACATCGAGCCGCAGCTGCACCGCGGTTGCGACCTTATTGACGTTCTGCCCGCCGGGGCCTGCCGCGGCGATGAAGCTCTCGCTGATCCCGGCGAGCGCGCGTTCGCGCACCTCGGCGGGCAGCTCAGCCATTGCTGAAGCCCAGGGCGATGAAATCGGCTGGCAGCGGTGCATCGGCCACGATCGGTTCCTTGCCCTCGCGCGGCACGATCAGCCCTGCCGCGTGCAGCATGGTCCGCTTGGCGCCCTGGCTCGTACCGTAGACCGGGTCGCCGAGCAGCGGCTTGCCCAGCCCGGCAAGGGCATGGATGCGGATCTGGTGGGTCCGCCCGGTTTCGGGCCGGAATTCGCCCAGCGTGTTGCCGCCCGCTTCGGCCAGCTTGCGCCAATGCGTGATCGCGGGCTTGCCCTTCCTGGCCGCGATCATCCGCCAACCGGCGCGTTCGCTGCTGATCTTGCTCAGCGAAAGCGCGATCGTGCCCTCATCGCCCTCAATGCTGCCTGCGACGATGCCGAGGTAGCGCTTCTCGACCTGCCGCGCCTCGAAAGCGGCGGCGAAGCGTTTCAGCGCCTTGGGGTTGCGCGCCAACAGCAGGCAGCCCGAAGTGTCCTGATCGAGCCGGTGGACCGGCGCCGGCAGGCGCTGGAAACCAAGCTTCAGCGCTTCGAGATAGTTCTCAAGGCTCAGGCTGCCATTGCGCGGAGGATCGACCGGCAGGCCCGCTGGTTTGTCGATCACCAAGGCCTCGCCGTCCTCGAACAGGATGGGAAGCTGGGTCATGCCAGCGCTCCCGCGATGCGGCGCACGGCCTCGTCGAGTTCGGCCTCGCTCGCCGCGAAGCTGATCCGGAAACCGTCCCTCCCGCCGAAGGCCGAGGCGGCGACGACGGCGACACCGTGCTCGAGCAGGTGCATCACCAGCGCTTCGTCATCGCCGAAGCGCGCCATCAAAGGAGCGGCGTCGACCAGGCAATAGAACGCGCCGTCGGGCGAGGGGGTGCTGAGGCCGTTAATGGCATTGATCCCGGCCACTACCCGGTCGCGCCGCGCGCGCATGATCTCGCGCCAGTCGAGCAGGAAGTCCTGCGGGCCTTCGAGCGCGGCGACTGCGGCGGCCTGGCTGATCGAACTGGGGTTGCCCGACGAGTGCGACTGCAGCTTGCCCATTGCTTTGATCAGCCACTCGGGTCCGGCGGCGAGGCCGATGCGGAAGCCGGTCATCGCATGGCTCTTGGACAGGCCCGAAACGGTCAGCACGCGTTCGGCCAGATCGGGACAGACCGCGGCAATCGTCGCGTGCCGGCCCGGCAGGTAGCGCAGCGGAGCGTAGATATCGTCGGACATCACCAGAACCTGCGGGTGCCGCGCCAGGACTTCGCCCAGCGCACACAGTTCGTCCGCCGAGTAGACCGACCCGGTCGGGTTGCCCGGGCTGTTGAGCAGCAGCCAGCTAGTGCGCGGGGTGATCGCCGCTTCAAGCTGCTCCGGCGTGATCAGGTAGCGGTTCGTGGGCGTGGTTTCGAGCGCCACCACCTTGGCCCCGGCGAAGCGGACGATTTCGGGGTAGCTGACCCACCAGGGAGCTGGAATGAGCACTTCATCGCCCGGATCGAGCGTGGCCAGCAGTGCGTGGAAAATGGCCTGCTTGCCGCCGGAACTGACCATCGTCTGGCTTGCCGGCACCACGATGCCCAGATCGCGCCAGAAGTGCAGCGCCGCCGCTTCGCGCAGGCGCGCGGTGCCGGAGACGGCAGTGTATTTGGTCTCACCCGCATCGAGCGCAGCCTTGGTCGCTTCGATCACGTGCTGCGGGGTCGCGAAGTCCGGCTCGCCGACCGAAAGCGAGATGATGTCCTTGCCCTGCGACTTCAATTCGAAGGCGCGGTCCATCATTGCGGCGGTGCGCGAGGGGGCGATCCTGCTGAGTGACTGGCTGAGCTTCATGCCAACTTCGCCCGGATCAGGCCGCGCAGGGCATTGCCGACGAGGAAACCGCTTTCGAGATCTGCCAGCGTCAGCTCGGCCTCGACCGCGCGCCCGCTTTCGAGCAGCGAGCGACGCAGCACCCCGGGAAGCAGGCCAAGCGACGCGGGCGGCGTCAGCAATTTGCCGTCACGCTCTACGAACAGGTTGGTAAAGCTGCCCTCGGTGAGCAGTCCGTCGTCGCGGATCAGCAACGCCTCGTGCGCGCCCACTCCTTGCGCCACTGCCAGCGCGTCTTCGTAGAAATGTCGGTCGCTGCTCTTGTGCCGTAGCCGCCAATCCCCGCTGTCGACCGGAAGCGGCAGGACCGCACACACCATGGGCTCAGTCGCCGGTGCGGGCAAGGGGCTCAGCTCAAGACTGTAGGCACCGCTCCGCGCGGCAAGCAACCGGACTTTGGCGGGGGCATCGGCTTCGAAGCAGAGCGCCTGGATCGCATTGCGCACCGCGTGGCGATCAAAAGCGAAGCCGAGCTCCTGCGCGGATGCCTTGATCCGCTCGAGATGCAGCTCGAGCAGTGCGATACCTTCCTCGGGGGTGAAGCGCATCGTCTCGATCAGGTCAGCGCCGCCCGCGGCGAGGCGCACGAACCCGCCCTTGACCAGGCATTCGCGCCATTCAGTCGTGACCTCGCTGTCTGCAACGATGGCCGAACCGACACCCAGCACCGCGCGCCCGCGCTGGTTCTCGCCCGGGGTCAGCCGCAGCGTGCGGATCGCCACGTTGAACGCGGCATCGCCGTCAGGATCGATCCGGCCGATCGCCCCGCAATAAGGCCCGCGCGGATCGCGTTCGACTGCATCGATCAGCTCCATCGACCTGATCTTGGGGGCGCCGGTGATCGATCCGCAGGGAAACAGGGCGCGCAGCATCTGAGCTGCACCAATCCCTTCGCGCAGCCTTGCCCGCACGGTGGTGACCATCTGGTGGACGGTGGGATAGCTTTCTACCGAAAAAGCCTGCTCAACCTTTACGCTTCCCGCTTCGGCCACCCGGCTGAGATCGTTGCGCAGAAGATCGACGATCATCAGGTTTTCGGCGCGATCCTTTTCCGAATTTTCGAGTTCCGCCTTGAGCTCAGCGTCCTGCGCCTCGTCGCGGCCTCGCGGGCGCGTCCCCTTCATCGGCTTCACCATGGCCGCGCCGTCGCGCTCGGCGAAGAACAGTTCCGGCGTGAAGCTCAGCAGCCAATGGCTTCCGTCAAACACGACTCCGCCATAGCCGGCGCCGGCTGCGGGGCGCGCCGCGGCGTAAAGCGCCAGGGGATCGCCCCGGAACGATCCGGCAAGCGCGAAAGTGAGGTTCGCCTGGTAGATGTCCCCTGCGGCAATCTTTTCACGCAGCGCGGCGAAAGCCTCGCCATAACTGCCAGGAGACAGCGCCGGGTCGAGTGGGCCGACCTGCGCCGTGCCGCTTGCATGCCGGGCCAGCCATCCGGGTACGGCGTCCGCGGCAATCTGGGTGAAACCTTCAAAGGCACCGAACCAGACCAGCGGTCCGTTTGCGCCCGTGCGCGCCGGTGCAAGCGGCGCCAGCCGGTTTTCGAGTGCCAGCCCGGCTTCGTAGGCAAGGTACCCCGCGAGGTGCAAACCTTCCCCGGCAAGTTGCGCTATTCGTTCGAGTGCCGGCTCCACCTCGTCAGCGCGGCGGGCGACAACCACCTCGCGCAGCTCTTGGTACAGCCGCGCTGGGCTCGCCCCGGTCGGGCGGGCATCGTCAAGAAGGATGAAGGGCGATTGCATCGACCGGCACCTCTAGCGGCGCTTTCGGCGAGTTGCAAAAGCGCCTGCATTCGACACTGGTCGGGGGCAATTGGCTATTGGTCGAGCCATGTGGTTGCATTGGCGCCGCGATTGGTCTGTGAGGCGTACCAACAGAACCAGCCGAAATTGGAGATTACATGCGTTCGTTGCTGCTGGCGGCTTCCACCCTGTCTCTTGCCCTTGCTTCACCGGCGCTGGCCGACACGCCCGCCGCGGATGGCGCAGCTGCGAAAGTCGCCGCGCTCGCTCCGATCCCGCTCGGTAAACTGACCGATGCAGTGCGTCCCCGCGCCTATCGCCTCGATCTGACGGTCGATCCTTCGCGTGAAAATTTCACGGGCCACGTGGAAATCGATGCAACGCTGAAAGCACCGAGCACCTTTGTCGACCTGCATGGCCGTGACTTGATCATGACCCGTGCCACGGCAACCGTTGGTGGCCAGACTTTCACCGGCACGTGGCACCAGATCGAGCAAAGCGGCGTCGCACGCCTGGTGTTCGACCAGACGCTTCCCGCCGGGGCGGTCACTTTCGGGTTTGATTACCAGGCTCCCTTCGGCAGCGGTCCTGCGGGCATGTTCCACGTCAAGGTCGGCGAAGACTGGTACAGCTGGACTCAGTTCGAATCGATTGACGCCCGTGCGGCATTCCCCAGCTTCGACGAACCGGGATTCAAGGTTCCCTTTACGGTTACCTTGCGCACCCTTCCTGGCCAGATGGCGGTAAGCAACACGCCTGAAGTGTCGGTCACAAAGGAGAACGGCCTCGACGTTCACCACTTTGCGCAGACATTGCCCTTGCCGACTTACCTGGTGGCGATGATGGTCGGCCCGTTCGTTGCCGTGGAAGGCACCGTTCCGCCGACCCCGCAGCGCAGCACGCCGTTGCCCGTGCGGGTCGTTACGACCAAGCAGAACGGCAACAAGATTGCCTTCGCGCTTGAAGGGACCAAGGGGATCGTCACGCATCTGGAAAGTTACTTCAACCAGGCGTTTCCCTATCCCAAGCTTGATCAGATCACCTCGCCGATCATGCCGGGGGCGATGGAAAATGCGGGCGCGGATCTCTACGCCGATCCGATCCTCGTGCTCGATGACAAGGCCAGCACCCGCCAGAAGCGGACCTTTGGCATGGTGGTCAGCCACGAACTGGCGCACCAATGGTTCGGCGATCTGGTCACTCCGGCCTGGTGGGACGATATCTGGCTGAACGAAAGCTTCGCCAACTGGATGGGTTTCCGCATCGGGCACGAATGGCGCCCCGATCTCAACATTAAGGCCGGCGCGCTGGCCGAAGGCTTCCAGGCAATGCGCACCGATGCCTTGGTCGCCGGCCGCGCGATTCACCAGCCGATCCCTACCAACGCTCAGGTCGACGAGGCTTTCGATTCGATCACTTACGGCAAGGGCGGTCATGTCGTTGCGATGATCGCGGGCTACATGGGTGATGAGAAGTTCCGTGCAGGTGTGCGGGGTTACATGGCGAAGCATCGCTACAGCAACGCCACCAGCACCGACTTCTTTGCCGCAATGGCCGAAGTGTCGGGCGATCCCCGGATCGTGCCGGCGATGCAAAGCTTCACCGACCAGCAGGGCGTTCCGCTGGTGACCTTCACCCAAGGTCCCAAAGGCTCATACCGCGTGACCCAGAGCCGCTACGCGATGCTTGGCGCAAATCCTCCGCCGCAGCGCTGGGGCGTGCCGCTGTGCGTGCGCCTGCTGGTTGGGCCGAAGCAGTGCCAGCTGCTGACCGAAGCCCAGGGAACGGTGACGCTGCGCGGGCGTGGAGCGATCATCCCGAACGTCGGCGGCACCGGCTATTATCGCTTCGAGCTGCCCGGCAAGGATTGGGATGCATTGATCGCCTCGGCCGCGCGGCTGCCGGGCGGCGAAGCGCAGGCGCTGAGCGATTCGCTTTACGCCAGCTTCCGGGCCGGGCGGGCCACCCCGCAGCAGCTCATTGCCGGGGCCGAACAGCTCGCGCTCAATCCCGACAGCTATGCCAGTGGGTCGGCGATGGACGCGCTCGATACCTTCCACAGTACGGGCATGCTGACTGCTGACGGCGAGGCGGGATATCAGCGCCTGGTAAGGCGGATTTATGCGCCCAAGCTGGCCAAGATGGGCTTCAACCCCGCGGCGGGCGCCTATGCCTCCGAAGACCCGGAAAAGTCGCAGCAACGTGAACAGGTTGTCGAGCAGATGGCACTCTCGGCGCGCGATCCGCAGCTGCGCGGTCAGCTCGCCGCTGCGGGCAAGGCCTACCTTGCCGGTGATGCAAAGGCGCTCGATCCGGCCTGGTTCGGTGAAGCTTTCTCGGTGCTGCTCGATGAAGGCGGGATCGATATGGCCAAGCAGATCATCGAAAAGGGACTCGCATCGCAGGACCCGGTCTTCCGGCCGGCCGCGCTTTATTCGGTCGGAGGCTCAGGCAATCCTGTGGTCGGCACCTGGTTGCTCGGTTTCACTGACCCGCGGCTGCGGAGCAGTGAACGCCTCAACCTGATCCGCACGGTCATCGCCGAGCGCGGCACGCGCGACATGGGATTCGAGTGGCTGAAGGCTCACTTCGATGAACTCGCGGGCGGCGGCGGCGGGATCTTTTTCACCGCCGGTCTGCCGCGCACGGTGAGCGGGTTCTGCTCTGTCGCACGCGCGGACGACATCCAGGCCCTGCTTGGACCCAAGCTGGCGGGCAAGACCGGCGCGCTCGAACTGGCTCGCACGGTGGAGCGGGTTCGCAGCTGCGGCACACTGAAGGATGCGCGCGCCGCCGAACTGTCGGCAGCGCTGTCCAAGGTGAACTGAGCGCGCCGCTAGCCCAGAGGAAGCCGAAGCTCGGCGGTCAGCCCGGCAACCTTGCCTTCAGCATCGATGCGGTTGCTGAGGGTAAGGGTGCCGCCATGCTGGTCGGCAATGGCCCGCGCAAGGGTTAGGCCCAGACCCGCGCCGCCGGTACCGCTGTTGCGCGAGGGGTCACCCCGGGTGAATGGTTCAAGCATTGCCTTGAGCTGGCTTTCCGGAATGCCCGACCCATCATCATCGATGCGGATTACCGCAAAACGCCCTTCGCGGGTCAGGCCGATCCGTGCCGCTTCGCCGTACCGCAGGGCGTTGACTGTCAGGTTGCGCAAAGCCCGGCGAAGCCATGTCGCGCGCAGCGGCATGACAATGCGCTCGGGCGCTGGGGTGAAGCTGACCGGTTCGCCCATATCTTCGAATTCTTCGGCGATCTGGCTTACCAGCGCACCAAGTTCGGCGGGCTCAAGCGGGTCACTGGGCCGTCCGACCCGGGCCAGCGAAAGAATGTCGTCGAGACTGCGGGTTATATCCTCGATCGTGCCGGCCATCTTCGCCCGCTCGGCATCGTCGTCGACCGATTCAATCCGAACCCTCAGTGCGGCAAGCGGGGTCTTGAGGTCATGACCGATCGCGCCGAGCATGACATCCTTTTCATCGAGCATCGCGGAAAGCCGCGCCTCCATGGCGTTATGCGCGGTGATAAGCCGGCGCAGGTCTTCCGGACCCTGCGGTTCAAGCGGACCGTCGGCATCCTGCTTGGCGGCAAACCGCTCAAGCCGCGTTGTCAGCGCCGCCAAGGGTTTTGTGATCTGCCCGAGAATCAGCGCAATTGCGCCGAATAGCAGCGCGTAGAGCAAAAGGGTCTGGCCGATCAGCGTGGCAAGAAGCGCGCGCTCGGTTGGCGGGACAGGCAAGCGCACCACCATCCAGTCGCCGGGCCGGGTCAGCTCGACCGCTGCGATCATCATTTGCCGCGGCGGGGGCGGGGCACGGTTGCCCAAAATCTGCGCCTGCCTGGCAGCGCGCCGGGCAAGATGCATGTCTCCTGCTGCGGGACGGCGCAGCACCACGACCTGCGCCGGGTTCAGTCCTTGGCCGGCGAGGATCTCGCGCAGCTCGTCTTCGGATTTGGCGCTGCGCACGTCGCCCGGCATGATCGGCACCTGCGCAGTGCGTTCGACCCGCAATTGACGCGCCACGTCCAGGCTGCCCGGTGGGTGCGGACCAAGCATTGCCTGATCACGGTTGGCGGCAAACAGGCGCATCGCCGCGCCGTGAACCAGGGCGGCCTCACGCCTTTCGGTCTGCGCGCGGTAGAGCAGCGCGGCACTGATCCCCTGGGCCAGCAACAGGGCCAGGGCAACGGCCAGCAACAACTGTCCGCGCAGGCTTTTGGGAGAAAGGCGGCGCAGGCCGGTGGCCATTATGCAACGCGGATCCGGCGGACATCGGCGGCGAGCATGTAACCTCCGCCCCAGACGGTCTGGATCAGCACGGGGTTGCGGCTGTCAGCCTCGATCTTGCGGCGCAGGCGGCTAACCTGATTATCCACCGCGCGGTCGAACAGATGCGCTTCGCGTCCCTGGACCATGTCGAGCAGGCGGTCGCGATCGAGGACCTGGCGGGGATGCTCGACAAACGCGAGCAGGAGGCGAAATTCCGCCGAAGAGATCGACACCATTGCGCCTTCGGGATCGGTCAGGCGGCGCTTGAGCGGGTCGAGCTGCCAGCCTTCGAATTCGAACAGTTCATCTTCACCGATCGTGCCGACACCCTTGGCCGCGCGGCGCAGTACCGAGCGGATCCGGGCGACCAGCTCGCGCGGCTCGAACGGCTTCACGACGTAATCGTCGGCGCCGATCTCCAAACCGACGATGCGGTCGGTTGCCTCGCCGCGCGCAGTCAGGAAGATTGTCGGGATAGCCTGCGTTTCGGCGAGATGCCGGCACAGCGACAACCCATCCTCGCCCGGCATCATTATATCGAGCAGGACCAGGTCGGGCTGTTCGGTCTTGAGCACAGCGCGGGCCTGCGCAGCGCCTTCCGCCTGGACGACGCTGAACCCCTGGCGCGAGAGGTACTCGGCCAGGGGTTCGCGCAGCGCTGCTTCGTCATCGACCAGCAGCAGCCGGGTGGGGGCAGTCTGATCCAAGCGACCTGCCCTCCGGTTCAGTTCGCCGGGGGCGGCGGCGGCATATCGCCCATCGGGCCGTCGGCGCCGTGCCGCATGCCGTGCATGCCTTTCATGGCGCCGCGTGCCGCCTTACGTTCTTCCTTGGTCACTTGTCCGTCGTGATTGGTGTCCATCATGTCAAAATGCTTGGCCTGAGCAGCGGCAAATTCTTCACGCGATACCGCGCCGTCCTTGTTGGCATCAGCCATCTGCATCATCGCCATACCCATGCGGCCGCCGCCGTGACCGCCGCGATGCTTGCCGCCGTCCGGGCCTTCGCCGCCGGGACCGCGCTTGTGGGCTGCGGTAAATTCATCGCGCGAGATGCTGCCGTCATGATTGGTATCGATCCGGTCGAACATCGCGCCATCGTGCTTGGCCCGATCTCCGCCCTTGGCATCTCCGCCCATCGCGGCTTCGTGCGCAGCGCGGTCAGCCTGGTCGAGCTTGCCGTCGTGGTTGGCGTCCATCTTGTCGAACATTGCCGCGCCCTTGGCGAGGAATTCGGCCTTGGTCATGGTCTTGTCGCCCAGCGGATCACCGCCTGGCATGGCGTCCTGTGCGTAAGCCGCACCGGCAAGGCCAAGGGCCAGTGCCGAGAGGCCGATCAAAGTCTTCTTCATGCGTAAATCTCCCGCGTTCGGATATGTTGAAGCCGCGCGAGCTGGGGGGAGGGGGACACCAGCGCCGCGCGGCTTACATGTCCGGTTGTAGGACTGCAGTGTCGCACGCTTATGTCGCATCGCGCCTGTTTTGTCGCGAATTGTCGCAATTCCGCGGGAGCATTCATCGCCGCTTTAGCTGCAGCGCGATCAGCCCATCATGTAGGCGTTGAGCTTGTTGCCGTCGGGATCGCGGAAATAGGCGGCGTAGAACCCGTCGCCGCGCGGCCCCGGTGCGCCTTCGTCACTGCCGCCGTTGGCCAGCGCGATGTCG
>JBJTMA010000099.1:0-40371 GCA_046063295.1 Novosphingobium sp. | reverse complement strand
CGCCAACGGTCCGCTCGCGGTGATCAAGTCGAAAGCGGTGGTGCGCCAGTCGTTCCATTGGTCGGACGACGAGATGTGGAAGAAGCAGGGCGAGATTCTCGGCAACCTGTTCGCCACCAACGATGCCCGCGAAGGCTCGCTGGCCTTTGCCGAAAAGCGCAAGCCAAACTGGACCGGAACCTGAGCTTGCCGCGACGCCCGAAAACGAAAAAGGCCCCGTTTCCGGGGCCTTTTTTGCGAATGGTGGGCGTAGCAAGGATTGAACTTGCGACCCCTACGATGTCAACATAGTGCTCTACCACTGAGCTATACGCCCGCACCATTCGGTTCTGCCCGAGACCGTCGTCCCGGGCAGGGGAGCGCCATTAGCGAGGCTCCCCGTCGCTGGCAAGGGCTTAGATCGACGCTTGTGCCGGCTGGCCGAAAACGCGCTCCACTTCCATCACCAGATCCTTCAGGTGGAACGGCTTCGACAGGACCTTGGCCTGCGGTGCCTCGCGGCTCGCCTTGAGCGTAACCGCCGCGAATCCGGTGATGAACATCACTTTGGTGCGCGGGCTGATTTCAGCGCAGCGCTGCGCAAGTTCGATACCGTCCATTTCGGGCATCACGATGTCGGAAAGGAGCAGGTCGTAATCACCGTCTTCCAGCAAGGGCACGGCCAGAGTTCCGCGATCGACCGCGGTGACATCGTAGCCGGCATTTTCCAGCGCGCGCGCCAGATAGTGACGCATGGCTTCTTCATCTTCGGCGAGCAGGATGCGGATCATCGCGGTTTCAACCCAATTTGCTTAATGTCTTGCGCTGCGCAAAGCGCCGCGGCCGCCCAGCTTATAGGCCTCAACCGGTTAACAATCTCGCTCATATTGGGAGGTGACACACTTTGACACAGCGGACCGGAAAGGCCAGCTTTGCGACATGTCCGATGTGGATCCCCAACCCGGCGATTCGCGGCATCATGGCGGGAGCATTCCGGGAAGCTCAGGCGTCCCGGCGTTCACGCTGGTCGCGCCGCAGCCATCCAGCCTGCCTCTGCTGATTGCGGTGCCGCATGCCGGTAGGGCCTATCCCGGAAGCCTGATCGAGCGGATGCGTCATCCCCGCTTTGCGGCGCTCAAGCTGGAAGATCGCTACGTCGACCGGCTTGCCGACCATATCGCCCGCGAGACAGGCGCGGCTCTGCTTGTGGCGCACGCGCCCCGTGCGATGATCGATCTGAATCGCGCAACGGAAGACGTCGATTGGGACATGTTCGCGCGCGGACGGCCTGATCAGGTCGGCAGCTATACGCCTGGAATGCGCGTGCGCAGCGGCTTGGGACTCATCCCGCGGCGTTTGCCGGGCCTGGGGGAATTGTGGAAACGCCGCCACGACCATCAGGATTTATCCGAGCGGATTGGCGCCATTCACGCCCCCTACCATGCCTGTCTTTCGGACACGCTCAAATCGCTGCGGGATCGTTGGGGCGCCGCCTTGCTCATCGATATGCACTCGATGCCGCCGCTCGGATTTCGGGCTGGCCAGCAGGGGCCCGATTTCGTTCTGGGGGACCGCTTCGGTGCCTCTTGCGACGGGGCACTTGTGGGAAGCTGCTTTGGCTATTTCGCGGAAGTTCAGCGGCGGGCGGCGCATAACCGGCCATATGCCGGCGGCTATGTGCTTGAGCGTCATGGTGACCCGGCGGCCGGCATCCACGCGCTTCAGCTCGAAATTGACAGGTCCACCTACCTTGACGCGGCACTGGTCGAACCCGGGGCAGGGTTCGACGGCGTGGCCGCGCTTCTGGTTGGCCTGATCCGGCGTCTCGCCAGCGAAGTCGCCGAACTCGGCCAGATGCGCGGCAGCGCCTGGGCCAACGCGGCCGAATGAGGTGCCAATAAAAAACCACCTCGTGCAGTTGCACGAGGTGGCCAAGGTTCAGGGAGGAGGTGCACCGAGGTGCACCAAGCCCGACCACACCATGAGGGAAGCATGGCCAAGCTCGGCAAAGATAAGCCTGCCGAACCGCCGATGCAAGGGATCACAGTAATCGGATAGATAAATGGCGCGATTCCGGCGTTCCGGAACCGCGCCATCAGTTTGTTTTAAAGTCGCGACTCAGTTGGGCAGCGCGGGAACCGGACCCTTGCCCTGCTGAACCTGACGCGCGAACACTTCGCTCATGTGTTCCAGGCTGAACAGATGCGCGAAAATCAGCGCAAGCATACCATTCTGATTCATCGTGCGCAGTACATCGCCGCGCAGGTCACGCAGCTTTTCCTGGTCGATCATCTTGAAGCCGCGATAGACGAACGGAGTGTCGTTGCCTGCCTGCTGGATCGAAACTTCGCCGTCCATAAGCAGGTCGTGCTTCATCAGTTCTTCAACGAACGACGTCGTGCGGAAGCCTGCTTCTTCGAAGTTGCGGCAGAAGTCGAGAGTCGCCTGGCAGGATTCGCTGGGCTTTTCGCCGTCGAACAGCTTGTTGCCTTCATCGAACTCACCAACCAGATCGCTGGTCGGGTCGAAGCACAGCGAAAGCTCGTCGCTGTCCGGGCTCAGCTTGGCGAGGAGGAACGGATAGCGGCGCGCATAGGCTGGAACGTACACGTTTTCCTTGAGCTTGCCTTCTTCGTCGAAAAAGGTGTTCACGCCTTCGTTCAGGCCCATCAGCGCCAGCGGAACGGGCACATCGGCAATCGAGAAGACGATCGGATAGGTCCGCGAGGCGTGGACGAATTCCTCGGCAGTCAGCGGGATCGCGTGCTGGCCGACGATCCAGCTGGCGCTTTCGGTCGAACGCGCACTCCAGTTCGCATGATCGCGGCTGTTGAGGGGCATCAGGTCGTTGTAGAACATCGACAGATTGGCGACTTGCGGCGCGCTGGCCATGGTAACTCTCCGGGTTAGATAACGTGTCCAGCCGGGAGGTTCCGGCGCGAACCCGCGCCTTTAGGCGGTGCTGCCGCGCGGCGCAAGCAGCTTGCCGGGATTAAGCAGCCCCAGGGGATCCAGCGCTGCCTTTACCTGGCTCATCAGCCAAAGGGCAACGGGATCGCCCAGCCGCGCCAGCTCATCGCGCTTCATCTGGCCGATCCCGTGTTCGGCAGAGATCGAACCATGCCATTCGGTTACAAGATCGTGGACGTGGCGGCTGATCGCCTTGCCCTGGTCGGCTTCCCATTCTCCGCGGGTTGCCCCCTGCGGCGCGGTGACGTGAAAATGAACATTGCCATCGCCAAGGTGACCAAATGCGAAAGCGCCGCATCCTGGCCAGGCACGTTCGACTTCGGGAATGGCGAAGGCAATGAAATCGGCCATCCGGGCAGCCGGTACCGAGATATCGTGCTGCACGGCAGCGCCTTTCGCCCGAAGTGCGCCCGAAATCGAATCGCGCAGTGTCCAGAAAGCATCCGCCTGCGCTTCCGAAGTCGCGATGGCTGCGTCACCAATCGTTCCCACGCCCATCGCTTGAGCCAAGAGGTCCTCGAGCCTGGTCTGAA
The DNA here is from genome assembly GCA_046063295.1 of Novosphingobium sp. Lineage (GTDB taxonomy): Bacteria > Pseudomonadota > Alphaproteobacteria > Sphingomonadales > Sphingomonadaceae > Novosphingobium. The sequence continues at coordinate 36,889 of JBJTMA010000099.1, read as the reverse complement.
GATCGACCTCTGCCGAAGGGCTCACAACCTCGATCAGCGCATGCCAGGGATGCGGGCCGATCAGCGGCGCGCGCGCCGACGGATTGGCGGCAAGCACGGCGTCCAGGCAGGTTTGCGGCAAGACTTCGAAGCCTTCAAGCTCGTTGCCCAATGCTGCCGTGGCCTCGGTCAGCAGCACACGCGCCGCGCCGATACTGGGCAGTCCAGCCCAGGCGACCCGGCGCTGGGCCACAGCATCCTGCAGCTTGAGCGTGGCCGCGGTGACGATGCCGAGCGTACCCTCGCTGCCGATGAACAGCTGCTTCAGATCGAAACCACGGTTGTCCTTCTTGAGCGGGGTCAGCGATGACCAGACCGAGCCGGTGGCTGTAACCACTTCAAGCCCAAGCACTTGCGCACGCATCGAACCGTGGCGCAAGACTTGCGTTCCGCCCGCATTGGTCGAAATCAGTCCGCCGATCGTGGCCGAGCCCTTGCCGCCAAGCGTCAGCGGAAAACGCAGACCTTCCCTTTCGGCGGCTTCGTGAAGCTTTTGCAGTATGACTCCTGCGCCGCAGGTTACCTGCTGTGCGGCCGCATCGATTTCGCCAATCCGGTCCAGCCGGCGAAGCGACAGCAGCACCGCATCGCCGCTGTCGTCAGGAGTCGCACCTCCTGACATGCCACTGTTTCCGCCCTGCGCGACGATCGCCACGCGGTGCTGAGCGCATAGGCGGACCAAGGCGGCAACTTGCTCGGTATCGGCGGGCGATGCCATCCCGCGCGCGCGCCCGGTGTAGCGTCCGCGCCAGTCGGTCAGCCACGGGGCAAGCACCTCGGCATCTTCAGTCCATCCGCGCGGACCGAGCAGTGCGGCCGCGGCAGAAGTGAACATGGAATCCGGCGCGCTCATCATGACCGGCTATGGCACAGCCGCGCGGCCGGGCGCCAGCCCCCGAGGCACTTTGCAAGCGAGCCCGGCCGGGTTAAGCGATGGTTCAAAGACCGGGGCTATCAAGATACTCATGAATCCTGTCGCGCAACTCATGGCCCCCTTGGCCTTGCTGTTTCCCGCTGCCGTAGCGGTCGATCAGCAGCGCCAGGTTGAGCCAGCGCGGCTTCCCGCAGCTGAGCCAGCCGAACAGGTCAGCATCGAACAGCGGGTTACTATCCGCATCAATCCGCGCCCCGCGCCGATGCCCAACATCGCCAATTTTGCCAGCGCGAATGCCGATACCGGCGAGCCGCGCCTGGTTGAACGCAAGGCCGGGAAATGCCTGCAGCTGGGCGCGATCGCCGGGGTCCAACCGCTTGACAGCGATCGTTTGCTGCTGATCCTGCGCGACAACCGGTTGTTCACGGCCAAGCTCAACAAGGGCTGCCAGGCACGCGAATTCTACTCGGGTTTCATCGTCAAGCGGAATGCTGACGGGCAAGTCTGCGTAAGCCGTGACGAACTACTGTCGCGCAGCGGTTCCAGCTGCCAGGTCAGCGGGTTTCGCCAGCTGGTTGAAGCGGGCGACTGATCCCGCGCGATTCCTTGACTCCTGCGGTCAATTGCGCCTAGGGCGCGGCGGTTCGGTGCCTGCCACATGCGGGTGCTGTGCGGCACAATTCCTTCCAACTCGAAGAAGCTTATGAAATTTGCCGATCTCGGCCTGTCAGACGAACTGTTAGCAGCGGTCACCGCCAAGGGATATGACACGCCCACGCCGATCCAGGCGCAGGCGATCCCCAGTGTGCTGATGATGCGCGACATCATCGGCGTGGCGCAGACCGGCACCGGCAAGACTGCCAGCTTCGTGCTGCCGATGATCGACGTGCTCTCGCATGGCCGCCGCCGCGCGCTGATGCCGCGTAGCCTGATCCTCGAGCCGACCCGCGAACTCGCTGCCCAGGTGGCAGACGAATTCAGCAAGTACGGCGTCAATCACGACCTCAAGATGGCGCTGCTGATCGGCGGCGTTCAGATGGGCGACCAGGTCAAGGCGCTGCAGGACGGGGTCGACGTGCTGATCGCCACGCCGGGCCGCCTGATGGACTTGTTCGAACGCGGCAAGATCCTGCTCACCGGCTGCGATCTGCTGGTGATCGACGAAGCCGACCGGATGCTCGACATGGGCTTCATCCCGGACATCGAGACGATCTGTTCGAAGCTTCCGGCAACCCGTCAGACACTTCTGTTCAGCGCCACCATGCCGCCGCCGATCAAGAAGCTCGCTGACAAGTTCCTGAGCAATCCGAAGTATATCGAGGTTGCCCGCCCCGCCACGACAAACACGAACATAGCGCAGCACAAGGTGATCGTCAGCTCGAGCCGCGCCAAGCGCGATGCGCTGATCGAGCTGCTGCGCGAGGATGACGTCAAGACGGCGATGATCTTCGCCAACCGCAAAACGACGGTCCGCGATCTTGCCAAGACGCTCAAGCAGAAGGGCTTTGCCGCAGGCGAAATCCACGGCGACATGGACCAGTCGGCCCGCATCGCCGAGCTCGACCGGTTCAAGACGGGGGTGGTGAACATCCTGTGCTGCTCCGACGTCGCCGCGCGCGGGATCGACATCAAGGGCGTCAGCCACGTGTATAATTACGATACGCCATGGCATCCGGACGACTACGTCCATCGCATCGGCCGCACCGGCCGCGCCGGGGCCACAGGCAAGGCCTTCACGATCGTCGCGCCCGAAGACGCGGAGGCCATCGCCAACGTCGAAAAGCTGACCGCGATGCAGATTCCGGTCTACGAACTGCGCGGTGCGGGGACCAAGCCCGTCCGAGAGGAGCGCGAAGAAAAGGCGGAACGTCCTGCCCGTTCGCGCAAGAAGGCGGAAGAGGCACCCGTAGAAGCCGAACCGCGGCCCCGTGCCGCTCGTCCCAAACGCGATGGCACCAAACCGCCGAAGAGCGAAGCAAAGGCCGCCACCAAACGCGAACCGGTCGAAGTTGGCGACGCCGATGTGTGGAACGGTCCGGTGCCGAGCTTCCTTGGGGTTTCGGCGCTTTAATTTGCTTCTGTATCGCGGCGAGATGCATCGGTAGATAATTCTCCCGGCCTCAGTTCTACGAATTTACAATCAGTTACAGTGCAGCCATGCTGTCACCTCACAAATTGATGAGGGCATGTCATGGCAGCGGCAATAATTCGAATCTTGGGCGCCCTGATCATCGCTGCGCCGTTGGCCGCCTGTGGCGGAGGCGCCAATTCGACGCCGCCGCCACCACCAGCGCCGCCGCCGCTGACCTTTCCTTTGACAAGTAACCAGTCTGCGCAGGCGATCACCGCGACATCGACCTTTACTGGCCAGATCTCGAACGATCCGATAGCAACGCCTTCAACCTTCGTCATGAAGTCGGTCAGCATCGGTGCGCGGGCCGATGGCCCTTCAATTTCCTTTGACGCTGCTTCGGGCACATACACGATTCAAAGCGGCTCGACGCAGGTGGCGTTGTCAGCTGCCAATCGGGTAGCGACGAGCGACTATTCGCACGCTTTTCATACCGCTTCGGCTGCCGCCACCGACGATATCGTTCTCTACGGTAATGCACTTCAGCCGTTGCCGACTGCTGCTGCGCCGGTCGCACTCACTTATACGAGTTACGGGTTCTGGCGGCACAAGGACGTGGCGAGCGACCAAACGACGCAGACCTATTTCCTCTACGGCGCGCCCACCGGCGCGGCCAGCATGCCCAAATCGGGGACTGCGTCATACCAGGGCGTAGCGACAGCCACGCTTATGACGGGCGGGCCAGCGCAGCCGACACTCTCGGCTGTGAACGGGACCGCTACACTTACTGCCGATTTCGCTGCGGGGACGCTGGCTACGACGCTTAACCTCGGCGGCACCTACCAAGGTGTCGGGACCATAACTGGCGACCAGTTCAGCGGAACGTTCACTAACAGCAGCCCAATGTTCACTTCTGGCGCATTCAATGGCGGATTCTTCGGTCCGTCAGCAAGCGAATTTGGCTACACATTCAGGCTGCAATATTTCAATCCTGATCCTTACGCCGGAGCAAGCCCCGCGCCCATCAATACCTGGTATTCCGGGGTGGTAGTGGGCAAAAAGAACTAGCAGCAGACTAGTCGGCCAACTTCACGAAGCTATCGATCACCCGTTTGGCGCCAGCATTCTCAAACTCGATTTCGAGCTTGTTGCCTTCCTGCGACACCACGGTGCCGTAACCGAACTTTTCGTGGAAGACCCGCGCGCCGAGCGCGATGTCGCTCCGCGGTTTGGCGGCGAAGCTCGCGGCGCTGCGGGTGTTTTCAGCGATGCGCCGGGGTGCGGGTTCGAACTCGCGTGAGGATGCGCGCTGCCAGCCCGGGCCGCGGGTCATCGTCCGGCTCGGCTGCGCTGCGGCGACGTGTGCAAACGGATCGGTGTGCTCCGAAAACTGCGCGCGCCACAGCGATGCGCCGCCGCTCATGGTATTTTCCTGCGTCACGTGTGCGGCGGGCAGTTCGGCAATAAAGCGGCTGGGGATCGAGCTGGTCCACTGGCCGTAGATGCGGCGATTGGCGGCGTGGAAGATGGTGCATTGCCGCCGCGCCCTGGTGATTGCGACATAGGCAAGGCGGCGTTCCTCCTCCAATGCAGCGAGCCCGCCTTCGTCGATCGCGCGCTGCGAGGGGAACACGCCTTCCTCCCACCCGGCGAGGTAGAGGTAATCGAACTCCAGCCCCTTCGCGGCGTGGATGGTCATGATGGTCAGCTTCTCCGCGTCGTCGGCGTTGTCGTTGTCCATGACGAGGCTGACGTGTTCGAGGAAGTCGCCGAGCGTTTCGTATTCCTCCATCGCCCGGGCAAGCTCGGCAAGGTTTTCGAGGCGTCCGGCGCTTTCGGCGGTGCGTTCGGCCTGCAGCGCGTCGGTGTAGCCGCTTTCATCGAGCAGAATGCGGACCAGCTCAGCAGGCGACAGAGTCGCCGAACTCTCGCGCCAACGCGCGAAATTGCGCATCAAGCCGAGCAGCGTGTTGCGCGCGCGCGGAGGCAGTTCGTCGCTGTCGACCATCTCCAGCGCGGCCATGCTAAGCGGCACGTTGCGGGCGCGGGCATGGCGGTGGAGCTTCTCCAGCGTCTTGTCGCCAAGCCCGCGCTTGGGTGTGTTGTAGATCCGCTCGAACGCCAGATCGTCGCTTGGCTGCGCGATCAGCCGCAGATAGGCGAGGGCATCGCGAATTTCTGCGCGCTCGTAGAAGCGGAAGCCGCCGACGATCTTGTAATTTAGTCCGATCGCGATGAAGCGGTCCTCGAATTCGCGCGTCTGGAACTGCGCCCGGACCAGGATGGCGAGCTGCGAAAGCGAAGCGCCTTCGCGTTCCAGCCGCTCGGCATCCTCGCCCACCCGGCGCGCTTCTTCAGGGCCATCCCACACGCCGATCACGCGGACCTTGTCCCCGCCATTGCGCTCGGTCCACAGCGTCTTGCCGAGGCGCTGCGAGTTAGCGTCGATCAGTCCCGATGCTGCGGCAAGAATGTCCGGAGTGGATCGATAGTTCTGCTCCAGCTTGATCACCTTGGCGCCGGGAAAATCCTTTTCGAACCGCAGGATGTTGGTCACTTCCGCGCCGCGCCATGAATAGATCGACTGGTCATCGTCACCCACCACGCAGATGTTGCGGTGACCCTGCGCGAGCAATCGCAGCCACAGGTACTGGACCTGGTTGGTATCCTGATATTCGTCGACAAGGATATATTTGAAGCGCTGCTGGTAGCTTTCGAGGATTTCGCGATTGCTCAGCAGGACGTTGAGCATGTGGAGCAACAGGTCGCCGAAATCGCAGGCGTTGAGCGCTTTCAGCCTGTCCTGGTAAAGCTGGTAGAACTTCTGTCCCTGACCGTTTGCATAGGCCTCGCTCTCAGCTGGACCGAGATCTGCTGGATTGAGTCCCTTGTTTTTCCAGCGGTCAATCAGGCCGGCAAGCAAGCGTGGCGGCCAGCGCTTTTCGTCAAGCCCCTCGGCCTGGATCAGCTGCTTCAGCACCCGCAACTGATCGTCGGTATCGATGATCGTGTAGTTTGATTGCAGCCCGACCAGTTCGGCGTGGCGGCGCAGCAGCTTCGCCGCGATCGAGTGGAAGGTGCCGAGCCACGGCAGCCCCTCGCTGCTCGGCCCAAGCAGGTGCGCGACCCGCTCCTTCATTTCGCGCGCTGCCTTGTTGGTGAAGGTCACGCACAATACTTCGCTGGGCCAGGCGCGGCGGGTGCGGATAATATGGGCAAGCCGGGTGGTGAGTGCCGCGGTCTTGCCCGTGCCTGCGCCCGCGAGCATCAAGACTGGCCCCTCGGTAGTCAGCACCGCTTCACGCTGGGGTGCGTTCAGGCCTTCGAGATAAGGCTCGCTCGGGGATTCGACGGGGTGCTGCACGGGTGAACAGTTAGGGAACGCAGGTCCCCCATGCAAGTGCGCGCTCAATCGTCTTCGTCGTAGCCTGATCCGTAGCGCGAGGGGCCATATGCGGCTTCGCGGTTCATCTGTTCATTATGCTCGCGCAGCTCCTCGCGGCGGCGTTCGCGCCGTTTTTCCGCCCGCGCTTCCTCGCTGCGATCATCGCCAACCGCTTCCTTCAGCGCATAGACCGTTCCTACGCCCATCAGCGAACATGACGCAGCAAGCGCCATCGGAACAAGCACCAGGCCCGCGATGACAAGGCGTATACTCTTTAAAACGTTGTCCATTGCCTGACCCCAAGATCAGGCAAGAATTAGCTGGCGATGATTAAATGCTCGCTAATGATGCATTTGTTCTCTTGAACCTTGGCAAGGCGATGATCGCGCGTTGTTAGAAGGCACGCGGTCTAGCGCGCTGCGGACGCGCCACATCGCGACCTGCGGAACCTATGCCGCCGCCAAGCGTAATTTGGTCGCTATCCCAGGATTTGATGGAGAACGAATGATGCGTAATCTGCTATTCCCCGCGGCCTCAGCGCTTGCTCTGGCGTGCGTAGCCGGTCCGCTGAGCGTGTCGGCTCAAACCGAAACCACCGCCACCACAACCGTGTCGACGCCTGTCCTTACCGCCGCTCAGAAGACCGACTACGATAGCTGGACCGCAGAACAACGGTCGTCGTACGATGGATGGCCAGCGGCCTATCAGACCTATTACTGGACCCTGACGCCTGCCCAGATGACCGGCTGGTGGCGGCTCAGCGCCGAACAGCGCACCCAGATAATGGCCATGACGCCAGAGCAGCAGGCGGCAACCTGGACTTCCGTGGAAGCACAGTTGACCGGGCAGCCTGCACCAGCGGTGGTACAGGCCAATCCGGTCGGCTCGGCTGCGGCTCCGGCCGCCACGCCGCCTGATCCTGCCACCGCCAGCGCGCCGGTACCGCCCGCCCAGCCGGCCGATCCCAGCTATCAGGCTGGCCCATACAAAGGCGCGCTGACGCCGCCTCCGGCCGAAGCGATGAACAAGACTTATCCTGTATGCACCCGCAAGTTGCAGGACAGCTGCCGCAACCCTGGCGGCAAATGATTTGATTTGACTTGCGACAGGGCGCGCAGCGAGAGTGCCGCGATGCACCCGCTGCGCGCCAACGCTCGAATACTGACCGCCGCCCTTACCGGGACGGCGGTCGAGTTTTATGACTTCTATGTCTTTGCTACCGCTACGGCGCTGGTGTTCGGGCAGCTGTTTTTTCCGACAAGCTCCGCGGAGGCACAAGGGCTACAGGCGTTCATGGTATTCGGCCTTGCGTTCCTCGCCAGGCCGGTCGGAGCGATTGCTTTCGGACACTTCGGCGACCGGGTCGGCCGCAAGGCCACGCTTGTCGCGTCGTTACTCCTGATGGGCGGATCAACCTTCGCGATCGCATTCCTGCCCGGGTACGCGAGTGTCGGTTATCTCGCACCGCTGTTGCTCTGCGTGCTTCGCTTCGGCCAGGGATTTGGACTTGGCGGCGAATGGGGCGGGGCGGCCCTGCTGGCAGTCGAAAATGCACCCAAGGGCTGGGAGAGCCGTTTCGGCTCGGCGCCTCAACTGGGTGCGCCGCTAGGTTTCCTCGCTGCGAACGGACTTTTCTTGCTGCTCGGATTGTGGCTGTCGGATGCCGACTTCCTCAGCTGGGGCTGGCGCATTCCGTTCCTGGTCAGCGCAGTGTTGGTAGCGATCGGCTTGTGGGTGCGGCTCAGGTTGACCGAAACTCCGGCATTCGCAGCGGCTCTGGCCAGGGAAGCGCCGCCGGCCATACCAATAGGCCGGTTGTTGGCGCAGCATTGGGGCGCCGTCCTGGCCGGTAGCGCGGGCGTGATCGCCTGCTTCGCCTTGTTCTACCTGTCGACCGCATTTGCCCTCGACATGGGCGTCAAACAGCTTGGTTATTCGCGTGAGCAGTTCTTGCTGCTGCAATTGGGCGCGAATTGCTTCCTGGCGCTGGGCATCGTGCTGGCGGTGATCCAGTCGGACCGCACCAGCCCGCGCGCCGTCCTTTTGCAAGGAGCGATCGCGACCATCTTGATCGGACTGTACTTTTCGATTGGGCTGCATTCGGGATCGACCCTGCTGGTCTTCGCGACCCTGTCTGCGGCGATGTTCACAATGGGATTTGTCTATGGCCCTCTGGGAGGCTGGTTGGCGAGCCTTTATCCTGTGACCGTGCGCTACACGGGCGTTTCGGTGGCGTTCAATGCCGGCGGGATAATCGGCGGCGCTGTCACCCCGCTTGTCGCCAAGCAGATGGCCAATGCCGGCATGGGCGGACAAATCGGTCTGCTGCTAGTCGCGGCGGGCGCCTTGACGCTGGCTGGCGTTCGGTCCGCGCAGCCTAGCCCTGCTGCCGCCTGAGCAGCGTGATCCTGGCCTTGCCGACCTTGCGCTCGGCTTCGATGGTCAGGCCCTTCACGTTGGCCGGCTCACTCACCCCGGTTTCCAGGCTGATCCATGTCGCCGGGCCGATCCAGCCCAGTCGGTTCAGCTTTTCAAGCGCCACCGCGCCCGCACCGGTGCCGTAAGGCGGATCGAGCAGCAGCAGGTCAAATGGTGCAGGGGCCGGGCCCAGCGCAAGAACCGAAGCGGCGCGTACATCGGCGCGCTGTGTGGCTTGCAGGTTAGCCAGGTTGCTGCGCAGCGAGCGGATGGCGGCGGCGTCCTGTTCGGCGAAAAGGCAGGTCGCCGCGCCGCGCGACAGCGCTTCGATTCCCAAGGCACCGGAGCCGGCGAACAGATCGGCCGCCTTCAGGCCATCGAAAGAGCCGAGCCGGCTGACCAGCATCGAAAACAAGGTTTCGCGCGTGCGGTCGGCAGTAGGGCGGGTTGTGTCGCCCGCCGGGGCGACGAGCTTGCGCCCGCGCCACTCGCCCGCGATGACGCGCATCAGCGCCCCCGCCGCAAGACGCGCTGGCGGGCGTGTTCGTGCGCAGTCTTCTCGCCGCCCGCTCCCGGTATTTTCAGCGAAGCAGCAAACCTTTCAACCTCGGCGGTCTTCAGTTCGACTGCCATCCCACGAGGCAGGTCGAGCAGGCGGAAGGGACCATAAGCGGTGCGGATAAGGCGGCTGACTTCAAGCCCCAGGTGCTCAAGCACGCGTCGCACTTCACGGTTCTTGCCCTCGGTGATCGTCACCTCGATCCAACGGTTACGACCGGTGCTGCGTTCGACATTGGCAATGATCTGGCCATAACGGATGCCGTCGATCTCGATGCCCTCGGCCAGTGCTTCGAGCTCGTTCTGGGTCACATCGCCAAAGGTGCGTGCGCGGTAGGTACGCGGGATGCCGGAACTTGGCAGCTCCATCGCCCGCTTGAGCCCGCCATCGTTGGTCAGCAGCAGAAGGCCCTCGGTGTTAAAATCGAGCCGACCGACCGGCATCACCCGTCCGGCGCCTTCGGGCAGGGCATTTCGCAGCGCGGTGTAAATAGTCGGACGGCCCGCAGGATCGCGCTCGGCGGTAATCAGCCCGGCGGGTTTGTGGAAGGCGAACAGCCGCGTTGCCTCGGCCGCCTTCACCGGCTTGCCATCGACGGTCACGCCCTTGAGGCTCTTGAGCACAGTGTTGGGTGTAGTCAGCACCTCATCGCCCAGCTTCACCCGGCCATCGGCGATCATTCGCTCGACTTCGCGGCGGCTGGCGATACCGGCGCGTGCCAGAAGCTTGGCGATGCGATCGCCTTCGCGAGTTGGATTGGAGGAACTCATGCGCGCGCCTTAGCCGCGCTGCGACGCCGCGTCACCCCTCGGCGGAGGTCATCTGTTCTTCGAGGATTTCGTGGAAGAGCCTGATCCCGCCCTCGAGAGTGCCAAGCGTAAGGTCGGGCACCACCCCGGTCGAAAGGCCCTGCTGGCCAAGTTCGGCGGCACGGAAATCCTCGCTGGCGAAGACTCCGCCATCGAGCAGATCCCAACTTCGCTGCCAGTGACGCTGGGCCTTTTCGTCCTGCGGCGGCTCGGGAATCAGCATGAAGTCTTCAACCAGTGTGCGGTCATGAGCCTGCGGCCAAAGCGCCATCACGTTGATGTAGTCGGGGCTGATCACCAGCACGGTGCCGGGGAATAGTTGGTAAGCGAAAGTACCGACCCTGCGAAGCTCGGCCATGTCGGTGAAATCGACGCCTTCCAGCTCCTCGGCGCGGCAGACCAGGCTGCGCTGATGCGGACCGATCTGGTCGCCGCTCGATACGCCGTCCTTGAAGAAAGGGCCGATGGTCGCGGCATGGAGCCGGGTGACGTGGTAGCTTTCGAGGAACGCGTCCATGATCAGCTTCCAGTTCGATGCGACGCTGTGCGTTCGTCGTTCGAACAGGTGCAGCCCGCGCATGCCAAACCGGTCAAAATCCTCGCCAAGCTGGCGAGGCAGGGCGAAATCGGCCTGCGAACCCGGACCGAACCAGATCAGACCGCCGGCTTCGCAGCTGGGCAATTCGACCAGGCCATAATCGCCTTTGTCCATTCCGGCGAAAGTTTCGGGACGGGGCAGTGCAAGGAGGCGCCCGTCGGTGGCGTAAGTCCAGGCGTGATAGGGACAGGTCAGGCGCTTGGAGCAGTGTACCTCGCCGCCTTCGAGTAAGCGCGTGCCGCGGTGACGGCAGACGTTCATGAACACATGCACTGCGCCGTCATTGTCTCGGGTGACCAGCAGGGGCCTTCCACTGGCATCGTGCGGCACGCTCATGTTGCTGTCGGGGATCAGCGCCGAAGGGCACAGTATCTGCGGGGCGCGCGCGAAGAGCAGTTCTGCCTCGCGCCGCCAGTGTTCAGGATCGGTATAGACGCTGGCGGGCACCGTCTGGATTCCGCGATTGGAGCGCGCCTCACCCGCAGCAATCTGCCGGGCAAGCTCCAGCTGTCCGGCGGTGGGGCTCATCGCTTCCTTGGTGTGGATCGTCGCCATCAGGTCTGGTCATAGCGTGTTTGTTCGCTAGTCTCGCGCAAAATCTTCGGGGAGTGGAATGAATGGCGGATGCGGCGGCAAAGGCGGAGCGGCCAAAGGGTTTCAAGTTGCTCGCTGCGGCGCTTGGCAATCGCAAGGCGGCGACCATGCTTGGGTTCGGGTTCGCCTCAGGGCTGCCCTTCGCGCTGGTTGTCGGCACGCTCAACGCCTGGCTGGGCGAGGTCGGGGTCAACCTCGCGACCATCGGGGTGCTGAGCTGGATCGGCCTTGCCTATTCGTTCAAGTTCCTGTGGTCGCCGATTGTCGACCGGGTGAAGCTGCCCGGTCTCGAAGCATTGGGGCGCCGCAAGAGCTGGATCGCACTGTGCCAGGCCCTGCTGGTGATCGCTTTCGTGCTGCTCGCGCTGACCGATCCGACCACCGCGATCGGGCGCTTTGCGGTGATCGCATTCATCGGCGCGATCGCCTCGGCACGCAGGACATCGCGATCGACGGCTGGCGGATCGACCAGGCGGGTGACGATGCACCAATCGAGCTGCTTTCCGCGCTCAACCAGTTCGGATACCGGACCGCCTCGATCGTCGGCGGCGCTGTAGCTCTGGTCATGGCGACTTACATGAAGTGGCCGGTCGTCTATCTCTTCATGGGTGGACTGCTGCTTCTTTGCGCACTCCTCGTCACGCTTCGCGCGCCCGACAGCCAGCGTCCTGAGCCGGGCAAGTTGCATGGTGCACTGTCCGAAGCGGGGGCATTGCAACCGCAATACCGTGCTTTCGCGTTGCTCACAGTGGGAGTGAGCTGGCTCTGGGCTATCGGGGTGATCGTGCAGTTCATGATGACCATGCTTGGCACTCCCGCACCAGGCGCCACGCCGCCTTCCGCTGGTGACTTCACCAAGCTCTATGGACCCTGGATCATCGTCGCCACCGTGCTGGTGCCGCTGGGCATCGCAGCTCTCACCAACTGGATGGGAACACAGCAGCGCTATGTCATGCAGGCTGCCGATCACACCCACACCCCGGTGCGCACCGCCACGAATCATCTCTATTCCGCGCTGGTCGCCCCGCTCGGCGAACTGTCGGGCCGGCTGCGCTGGGGGGTGCTGAGCGTGATCGGCTTCATCCTCACTTACGCGATCTGCTATAACATCTGGGCAAGCTTCGCCTATCCGTTCTACCTGCAGGAGATGAAGTATTCGAAGGAAGAGGTTGCTTTTGCTTCCAAAGTCTTCGGTATCTTCATGACCATGGCAGGGATCAGCCTGGGCGGATACTGCTTCGCCAAGCTGGGGCGGTTCCCGACAATCCTGATGGGCGCAGTGCTGCCGCCGCTCGGAAATTTCCTTTACGCCGATCTTGCCGAGGGTGGCGCCAGCATCGACGCGTTCGCTCACTTTTTCCGCCTTGATGCGCTCGCCGTGTGGTTCGGGTCGGACGAGCGGATGGTGCGGCTCCTGCTGGCGATCTGTTACGAGAACATCGTCACCGGTTTCGCGCTCACTGCCTTCGTCGCCTACGTCTCCAGCATCGTCAGCAAGCAGTACGGTGCGATCCAGTACGCCCTCCTCGGCTCGCTGGTATCGCTGGTCGGCACGCTCGGTCGCGGGGCCACGGGTGAGGCTTTCCAGCAATTCGGCTATCCCACGGTGTTCCGCTGGACCGCGCTGACCGCCGTGGTCTCGGTGGTGTTCGTCCTCCTCGAATGGGCGCGGGTTTCGGCGCAGGACCGCCGCGCTACTGCGGCAGTTCCCGATTGAGCCGCAGCACCTCGCCGGCAAGGTAAAGCGACCCGGCGATCAGCACCACTTTGGGCTGGTCGCGATTGTCCAGCCACTCCAACGCCTGGGTGACTGACGGCGCCGGATAGCACTCGCGGAAGAGGTTCGCCTGCGCCCACGCCGCGACATCGCGGGGATCATGGCCCGCGTGGCCCGGCACCGGGACGACATAGACCTTGCGCACGTGCGGCAGCAGCGGCGTAAGCACGTCCTCGATCCGGCGATTGCCCATCAGCCCGAACACCAGATCGAATGGTGCGAGCGGTGCCATCGCCAGGGCAAGGGCTTCGGCCGCATTGCGGTTGTGCGCGCCGTCAAGCAGCACGGTCTTGCCCGGGACCAGAGCGGTCAGGGCCCCCGCGCCAAGCTGCTGCAATCGCGCCGGCCAATGCGCGCTGCGTATGCCTTCAGCCATTGCCGCGGGCGACACCTCAATCAGGTCCTGGTGGCGCAGCATGGCTACCGCCAGCGCCGCATTGTCGGCCTGATGGCTGCCCGAAAGAGCGGGGAGGGGAAGGGAAAGATCGCCCTGCCGATCACGATATGCAATCCGGTCACCCACCTCGGCAAACCAGTCAAGACCGCGGATTGCGGTGCGCGCGCCAACTTTCATCGCTTCATCGATGATCGTCTTGGTAACCTCGGGAGCGTAAGCTTGGGTCACCAGTGGCACCCCAGCGCGGGCGATTCCTGCTTTTTCGAAGGCGATACGGCACATCGGATCCTGCGGTACGCCGTCTTCGGGCACGAGCAGGAAACCTTCGTGATCGATGCCCAGGTTGGCGATGCCGCAGGCCGCCTGTCCGTCAAGCACATTGGTCGCGTCGAACCGTCCCCCAAGACCCACCTCGATCACGCAGACGTCGGCAGGCACTCGGTGGAAGGCCAGAAACGTCGCGGCGGTTGTCACCTCGAAGAAACTGGGTGCCAGGTCTTCCCCCGCGTCGAGCACCTCCTTGAGCAGCGCGGCGAGGTGACCGTCATCGATCAGCTTTCCGGCGATGCGGATGCGTTCGTTATAGCGCACGAGGTGCGGCTTGGTTGCCGAGTGGACGGTCAATCGCTGCGCCTCAAGCATGGCGCGCAGGAAGGTGCAGGTCGAACCCTTGCCGTTCGTACCAGCGACATGGAACACTGGCGGCAGCGCGCGCTCCGGATTGCCCAGGCGGCCCAGCAGCGCGTGGATCGTTTCGAGGCCGAGCCGTCCTTGCGGCAAACTCAGCGCGGCAAGCCGGTCAAGCTGGGCCTGCACCGCGGGCGAATCCGAAGTCGCGAAATCGCGCATTGAAATCAGGCCGCCCGGGCCGCTCCGAGGTAATCGAGCACCTGCGCCAGCGTATGGCGCAGCTGATGCCGGTGGGTGACCATGTCGATCATCCCGTGATCGAGCAGGTATTCGGCACGCTGGAAGCCTTCGGGGAGCTTTTCGCGGATGGTGTCCTGGATCACCCGCTGTCCGGCAAAGCCGATCAGGCAGCCGGGTTCGGCGATCTGTACGTCGCCCAGCATCGCATAGCTGGCGGTGACGCCGCCGGTCGTCGGGTCGGTCAGCACCACGATGTAAGGCAGGCCGGCGCGCTGCAGGCGGCGGATCGCCACCGTGCTCTTGGGCATCTGCATCAGGCTGAGGATGCCTTCCTGCATCCGCGCGCCGCCAGCGGCGGTGCAGATCACGTAAGGCACCTGCTCCCTGATCGCGCGGTCAACGCCCGCCACGAAGGCTGCACCCACCGCCATGCCCATCGATCCGCCCATGAAGGCGAAGTCCTGCACGCCGAGCACGCACTTATGCCCCTCGATCGCGCCGAACGCATTGGTCAGCGCATCGGGATGCGGGTTGGCGGCGCGGGCGGCCTTGAGCCGGTCAGGGTACTTCTTCTGGTCGCGGAACTTGAGCGGGTCTTCCTTGACCTTGGGGGTTTCAAGGACGGTGAACCCTTCGTCGAGCAACTGCGCGAACCGCGCATCGGCCCCGATGCGGCCATGGTGGTCGCAGCGCGGGCAGACGTTCAGGTTTTCCTCGTACTCCTTGGTGAACAGCATTTCCTTGCATGAAGGACAGCTGATCCAGAGATTATCGGGTGTATCGCGCTTGTCCTGGAAAGGCAGCGCATTGCGAACGCGATCGAGCCAGCTCATGCCTCGGCTCCGTGGACCGCTTGGACCACTGTCCAATGGAAGAAAAATCGGCGGGTTTCGGAGGTTTCCGAAATCACGGTGGTAGCGGTTGGTTGCAAGGTCATGGACGCCTTTTGGCACATTAGGGCGATGTAGGACAATGCCAGCCCCCACACTTTCGTCATTGCAAGGGGCGTAGCCCCGCGGCAATCCAGAGTTGTGCGCGGGACTCTGGATTGCTTCGCTTCGCTCGCAATGACGATGTGTGGCTACCGCGCCGAATGTACCGCTTGGGCGAGTGCGCGGGTCAGCTGTTCGACCGCAGCGGGTGCGTTCGCTCCGTGCTCCGCGACCAGATCGACCAATGCCGAACCGACCACCACGCCGTCGGCAACGCGCGCGATCTCGCGCGCTTGCTCTGGCGTGCGAACGCCGAAGCCGACCGCCACGGGGATCGTCGCGCTGGCCTTGAGCCGGGCGACCGCTTCGTCGATGCTCGCCTGCGCCGCCTGCTGTAACCCGGTGATCCCGGCGACCGAGACGTAATAGAGAAAGCCCGACGAGCCTTCGAGCACCGCCGGCAGCCGCGCCGCATCGGTGGTCGGCGTGGCGAGGCGGATCGGGCTGATCCCGGCGGCACGCAGCGCAGGGCCAAGCTCGCCGTCTTCCTCGGGCGGGATATCGACGCAGATCACGCCGTCGACCCCAGCCTTGGCGCATTGATCGGCGAACCATTCCGGCCCGCGGGTTACCATCGGGTTGGCATAGCCCATCAGCACCAGCGGCACTTCGGGGTGTCGCGCGCGGAAGTCGGAGGCGATGCGGAAGATCTCGGCGGTGGTCGTCCCCGCGCCGAGCGAGCGCAGGTTCGCCGCCTGGATCGGCGGGCCATCGGCCATCGGATCGGTGAACGGCATGCCCAGCTCGATCACATCCGCGCCGCCCGCGACGAGCGCGTCGAGGATCGCGTCGGTGGGGCCATCGCCCCCGGTGACGAAGGTGACGAGCGCGGGGCCGCGGGAGAAGGCGGTGGAGAGGCGGGTCATTTCTTTGGCTGGCCCCACACAAACCAGCGACCAAGAGTAACCGCTGCTGCCATGAGCAAGCTCTTGGTGACGATCTTCGACATCACAACTGGATCGGAAACTGCCCAATCAAAAACTGCCTCAACAACTGCAATTATGATGAACCATTCCACAAATTGGCTGAGAAGATACTTGGGGACTTTCACAACTCCACTCCCAGATGCTCCGCAACCGAGAAAATATCCTTGTCGCCGCGCCCACACAGGTTGACGAGGATCACCTGGTCCTTGCCCATCGTCGGCGCGACCTTCTTGACCGCGGCGATCGCGTGGCTCGGTTCGAGTGCGGGGATGATGCCTTCGGTGCGGCAGAGCAGCTGGAAGGCGTCGAGCGCCTCGGTGTCGGTGACCGAAGTGTAGTCGACCCGGCCCACTTCCTTGAGCCAGGCGTGCTCGGGCCCGATCCCGGGATAGTCGAGCCCGGCCGAGATCGAGTGGCCTTCGGTGATCTGACCGTCCGCGTCCTGCAGCAGGTAGGTCTTGTTGCCGTGGAGAATGCCCGGACGGCCACCGGCGAGGCTGGCCGCGTGAGCAAGGTCAAGCCCGTGGCCCGCCGCTTCGACACCCAGCATCTTCACGTCGGGATCGTCGAGGAACGGGTGGAACAACCCGATCGCGTTACTCCCCCCGCCGATCGCCGCGACCAGCAGGTCGGGCAGGCGGCCGATGCGGCTTAGCATCTGCGCGCGCGCTTCCTTGCCGATCACGCTCTGGAAATCGCGGACGAGCTCGGGATAGGGGTGTGGGCCGGCGGCGGTGCCGATGATGTAGAAGGTGTCGTGGACGTTGGCGACCCAGTCGCGCAGCGCCTCGTTCATCGCGTCCTTGAGCGTTGCCGCCCCGGCGGTGACCGCGCGGACCTCTGCGCCCAAGAGCCTCATCCGGAACACGTTCGGCGCCTGCCGCGTCACGTCGGTCGCGCCCATGAACAATGTGCAGGGCAGGCCGAAGCGTGCGCAGACCGTGGCGGTGGCCACGCCGTGCTGGCCCGCGCCGGTTTCTGCGATGATCCGGGTCTTGCCCATCCGCATCGCCAGCAGGATCTGGCCGATGCAGTTGTTGATCTTGTGCGCGCCGGTGTGATTGAGTTCGTCGCGCTTGAACCACACCTGCGCGCCGCCGAGTTCTTCGGTGAGCCGCGGCGCGAAGTAGAGCGGGCTGGGGCGTCCGACGTAATGCTCGAGCAGGTCGTCGAACTCGGCTTGAAACGCCGGATCGGCCTTGGCCTTGGTATATTCGCGCTCAAGGTCGAGAATCAGCGGCATCAGCGTTTCGGCGACGTACCGCCCGCCGAACTGGCCGAAATGGCCGTGATCGTCGGGCTGGTTGCGGAACGAATTTTTTGTGGGTGCGCTTTCCATGGCGGCTTTGCGCTTGGCAGAGCGAGTGCGCCAAGTCCAGCCTCGACCGCGCTCGCCGATGCTTAACGAGCCTGAAATATTACAATTCGTTCAGGTTCTTATCTGTGTCTCAAAAGACACAATCCGTCGTCAACTGGGAACTTAGAGATAGATTGTTCATTGAAACGACAGGGTCGGCCACCCAATTTGGCGACCTGCCCCTCAGGGCTGATTACTCAAGGAGTTCACAATGCGTAAGATTATCCTGCCGCTGGTCGCCTCGCTGGCCTTTGCCACCCCGGCACTTGCCAACGAAGCCCGCGTTGAAGCACGCGGCGGTGCGATCTGGTCGAACGGCACGACCGAAGCAACCTACGGCGTTGCCGCCGGTTACGATTTCGATCTCGCCCCCAACACCTTTGCCGGTGTCGAAGTTTCGGGCGACAAGATCGACGAAAGCGGCACCAAGGTTGCCTTCGGCATGACCGGTCGCCTTGGCCTCAAGGCTGGTGCAAGCACCAAGGTGTTCGCCGCCGGCGGTTACACCACCGAACCTTGCGACCTGTGCGAAGGCAGCTGGCACGCAGGTGCCGGCGTTGAGCAGGGCCTGGGCGCTGGTCCGGTCTACCTCAAGGCTGAATATCGTCACTACTTCACCGGCAACGGCTTCCCGGATTCGGACGCTGTGGTCGGCGGCGTGGGCGTGCGCTTCTAAGCCATACCAGTTCGGGCCGGACGCCACCTCCGGCCGGAAAACGAAGGGCGGTCCTGCGGGGCCGCCCTTTTGTTATGCGCTGCGCACGGCTGCGCAGAATTCGGTGATGAGGGCTGGGTCCTTGACCCCCGGTCCGGTTTCGACACCCGACGAAACATCGACCAGCGGCGCCCCGGTCAGGCGGATGGCTTCGCCGACGTTGGCGGCGGAAAGACCGCCCGCCAGACCCCACGGGCCCGGGTGTTCCGCCCCACACAGCAGTGTCCAGTCGAACCGCAGACCCATGCCGCCGGGCAGCGCCCCGCCTGGGGTCTTGGCGTCGTAGAGCAAACGGTCGAACGACTCGTAGTGGCCGAGGGCGGCCAAGTCGGCGGGCTTTGAAATCTCCATGACTGCCCATACCGGCAAACCGAACCGCGCCTGGACCTGGGCCCGGCGCGCCGCATTGGCGCGGTTGAGCTGGATCGCGTCAAGCTTGCCGGCAGCGACGGCCTCGGTCAGCAGGGCATCGTCGGGATCGACGAACACCCCGACCCGCTGGATCCGCGAACCCGCCTGCTCGGCCAGCCGCGCCGCCGCAGCCATGTCGACCGCACGCGGGCTGGGTGCGTAGAACATCAGGCCGACATAGTCGGCCCTTGCGGCAATCACCGCTTCCATCGTCTCAGGAGTCGATATTCCGCAAATCTTGATGGCTGGGGCAGGCATGACCTGCCCCTTAGCCCATCAGGATCACGGCGCCAGTTCGAACTGCACCGTAACGTTGACCTGCGCTTCGACTTCGCCGGCCGCGATCGGGGTGGCATCGGCCTTGGCGCGCACCGCCATCGCGTACATCGGCACCGGCGGAGAGTAACCGCCGCTCTCGCTTATCGAAACGATCCGGACCACGCGCAGGCCAGCGGCGCGCGCGTAAAGGTCGGCGCGGGCACGGGCGGTCCGGATTGCGCTGACCCGCGCCTCGTCATTGGCAGAATCGGGTTCGGCGATCTGGAAATTCGGACCCGAGACCTGATTGGCGCCCGAGGCGACCAGGGCGTCGAGCACCTTGCCGAAGTTCTTGATATCGCGGCTGCGGATCGAGACGGTGTTGGTCGCCTGATATCCCACGATCTTCGGCTCCTGCATCACCGTGCCGTCGGGCCGGGCGACGGGCTGGCCGTAGATCGGGTTGAGGCTGATCTGGCTGGTCTGGATGTCCTTGTCAGCAATGCCGGCCTTCTTGAGGGTGGCAATCACGCGGTTCATGTCGGCGGAATTGGCCGCCAGCGCCTCGCCAGCCGTGTTGCCCTGGCTGGTCACGCCGGCGTTGAACACCGCCAGGTCCGGGGTACGCGCGGTCTTGCCTTCGGCCGAGACGGTCAGCAGCGTGCTGGTCGCGGCGATCGGGCTTTGCACATCATTGGCCATTGCAACTCCTGGAAGGGTCAAGGCGAGGGCGAGCGGGGCGAGGGCGAACGTGAAGCGATTCATGGATTGTACTCCTTTGCCCACCGGCTAGGCGGGCCTGGCTTGCGCCAAGCTGAACTCTCCAGACGTTAAAGCGTTGCTTCGATCGCGCGCGCGGCGGCGGCGGGATCTTCGGCACGGGCGATCGGGCGGCCGATGACCAGTACGCTTGCCCCGGCATCGCGCGCCGAGCGCGGGGTTACAGCGCGCTTCTGGTCGCCCAGCGCGGCATCCGCGGGACGCAGGCCGGGGACGACGAAGAAGCCGCCCTTCCACTGCGTGTGAACGGCCCCAACCTCGTGGCCCGAGCAGACGATCCCGTCGAGCCCTGACTTGTGCGCCAGTTCCGCCAGCCGCAATACCTGGTCATGTGCTGCCCCGCCGATCCCGGTGGCTGCCATGTCGCTCTCGTCAAGGCTGGTGAGCAGGGTCACCCCGACAACCTTGCAATGTTCTCCCGCCGCGGCCTTCGCATCTTCCATCATCGCCTGACCGCCGCTGGCATGGACGGTGACGATTGCCGGTTCGAGAACATGGATCGACTGCATCGCGCCGGCCACGGTGTTCGGGATGTCATGCAGCTTCAGGTCGAGAAAGATCGGCAGCCCCAGCTTGTGCACCTCATGCACCCCGTGGTGCCCATGCGCGAGGAAGAATTCGAGCCCGAGCTTGAGCCCGCCGATATGCGCACTGGCTTTCTTCGCGACCTCGACCGCCGTGTCGAGCCGGGGAAAGTCGAGTGCGAGATAGATCGGATTGGTGTTCATAGGCTCCCGGCAGGCGGTTCGGTGGTGATGGGGGATGGCGCCGGTTCGACCGGAGTGGAGACGCTGGCCGCGCGTACCGAATTTTCAAGCACGCCGATGCGGCGATTGAGCCGCCAGCGGGTGCTCTTGTTCAGCAGCCACATCGGCAGCAGGCCGAGCAGGAACGAAACCACCACCAATGCGGGAAGCTTGGTCTGGAGGATGAGTCCTTCCCAGATCTTCACTTCGACATCTTGCCAGTTGTTGATCGAAAACAGCAGCAGGGCGATCAGCAGGACGACCCAGATGATGGTGCGAATGATCTGCATGGCTGGTCTCCAGTTATAACCTTCTTGCCGATGCTAAGCGGGATTGACGGCGATGGGAAGCTTCAGTCTTCGCCGAACACCCGCGTGAAAATCGTGTCCACCGCCTTGAAATGATAGTCGAGGTTGAACTTCTCTTCGAGCTCCGCGGGCGAAAGCGCGGCGGTTACTTCGCTATCGGCCTTGAGCAGTTCGAGCAGGTTGAGCTGTCCGTCGCTTTCCCACACTTTCATCGCGTTGCGCTGGACGAGGCGATAGGCGGTGTCGCGCTCCAGCCCGGCCTGGGTCAGCGCCAGAAGCACCCGCTGCGAGTGGACAAGCCCGCCCATCTTGTCGAGATTCTTCTGCATCCGCTCGGGATAGACCAGCAGCTTGTCGATTACCCCGGTGAGCCGCGCCAATGCGAAGTCGAGCGTGATTGTTGCATCGGGGCCGATGTACCGCTCGACCGAGGAGTGGGAGATATCTCGCTCGTGCCACAGCGCGACGTTTTCCATGGCGGGCGTCACCGCCGAACGGACCACGCGGGCAAGCCCGGTGAGGTTCTCGGTCAGCACCGGATTGCGCTTGTGCGGCATCGCGCTCGAGCCTTTCTGCCCGGGTGAGAAGTATTCCTCTGCTTCCAGCACTTCGGTGCGCTGCAGGTGGCGGACTTCGATCGCGAGCCGCTCGATCGAGCTGGCGATCACCCCAAGCACCGCGAAGAACATTGCGTGGCGGTCGCGCGGGATCACCTGGGTGGAGACCGGATCGACCGCAAGGCCCAGCTTGCCAGCGACATATTCCTCAACCGAGGGATCGATATTGGCAAAGGTCCCGACAGCGCCGGAGATGGCGCAGGTCGCGATCTCGGCCCGCGCCGCGACCAGGCGCGCCATGCAGCGATCGAACTCGGCATAGGCCTGCGCCAGCTTGAGACCGAAGGTGGTCGGTTCGGCATGGATGCCGTGGCTGCGGCCGATTGTTGGGGTGTATTTGTGCTCCATCGCCCGGCGCTTGATCGCCGCGAGCAGCGCGTCGAGGTCTTCGAGGAGGATGTCGCTTGCCCGGGCGAGCTGGACCGACAGTGTAGTGTCGAGAACATCGCTGCTGGTCATTCCCTGGTGCATGAAGCGCGCTTCCGGCCCGACCTGTTTTGCCACCCAATCGAGGAAAGCGATCACGTCGTGCTTGGTCACCGCCTCGATCGCGTCGATTGCGGCGACGTCGATCGGTGGGTTGGTGGCCCACCAGTCCCACAGCGCCTTGGCGCCGCTTGCCGGAACCACACCCAGCTCGCCCAGCTTTTCGGTCGCGTGCGCTTCGATCTCGAACCAGATCCGGTACCGCGCCTCAGGCTCCCAGATCGCAGTCATTGCGGGGCGGGCGTAACGGGGGACCATGATCGACTCCTATATTGGATGCGGCAGCCGCTAAGGTGCGGGGCGGCGAATGGCAAGCTACGTGGGCCGGACGCACAAGGCCTGGACCGCGTGGACCACGCTACAAGGTCAAAAAGAACGCCGCGAATTGCATTACAATTGCCGTTGGGAAGGGGGGCGCAGGAGACGGTCAGCATGGATGGATAATGCAACTTCTTGTCGTTGTAGGAAATCATCGGAGCCACCGATCGCCGGCCTTTTGCAGGCGCAAAAATCTTTGCGTTGAATCGATTGTTATGATTTTTTCCGCGCGATGCCGTCTGAATCTCAACTGCGGGATATCTTCGATTCGCTTGGCGACGGGCTGTTTGTCGCCTCGTCAGAAGGCCGTTATCTTGACGTAAACCCGGCCGGGCGGAGACTAATGGGATATTCGCTCGCCGAGTTTCGCAAGCTTACGCTTGCCGACTTGCTCGATCCCTCGGAATTACCCCGGCTTGGCCCGGTGATCGAATCGCTTGCCGAAGGCCGGATGATCCGGGGGGAGTGGCGCTTTCGCCGCAAGGACGGGCAGACATTCGTCGGCGAGCTTGTTGGCGGACAACTACCCGACGGCCGCCTCCAAGCGGTGGTCCGCGACATGACCGAGCAGGTGCAACTAGCTCAGCGTGAAGAAATCCTCCGGAATGAAGCGACGCACCGCACCAAGAATATCCTTTCGGTGGTCCTGGCAGTTGCGCGACAGACCAGGGCGCAGACGCAGGAAGAGTTCCTGTCGGTGTTCGAGCAGCGGATCGGTGCTTTGGCGGTTACCCACGATCTGGTCATATCCTCCTCGTGGGAGCCGGTAAGGTTGAGAGAATTGATCGAAACCCAGCTTGATGCCTTTGCCGGCAACGATGCATCCCGCATCGCGGTTTCGGGTCCTGCGGTGAAGGTCAATGCCGCTGCGGCGCAAGCGCTGGGGTTGGCAATCCATGAACTGGCGACCAATGCGGCAAAGTACGGGGCACTTTCAAACGGCACGGGCAGAATTGCCGTCGCCTGGTCGGTCCAGGGGGACGATCCCCGGCTTACACTGATGTGGCGCGAAAGCGGTGGCCCGCAGGTCAGTCCTCCGCAGCGCCGCGGTTTCGGCAGCAAGCTGGTTGTCGATTTGACCGGACGTTCGACCAGGGGCGAGGCCCGCCTAGATTATCCCGCAAGCGGGCTCATCTGGACGCTCGATTGCCCGCTTTCCGCGGTCTGCGAATAGCCTCGGGAACGCTGACGTCGGCGCTGGTCAGACCGGGACTGGAGGCTCGTTGTAGCTCCCTTGCGCGGTGATCGCTTCGTCCGGCGCGGCGAGGATCGCCTTCAGTGCCTCAGGCGGATATGCCATGTTGGGCACTGCTGGATCGTAAGCGGGCTGGGCGACCGGCTCGCTGGCAGTGCAGGGCGCAGGATTGAGCATTGCTTCGGCCTCTTCGCCCGATATGCCGCAGGCGGCGAGGACCTTGGGATCAACCCACTGCGCGGCTTCGAGCGGGGTCATCTGGGTTGACACTTCGAGCGTCAGCCCCTCGGGACCGGCGAAATAGATCGATTTGCAGAAGCCATGCCCGATCGGGCCGATCGCAGGTACGCCGTGGCTGCGGATGCGGTTGCGCATGGCGATGAGGCCGGCCTCATCGGGCACGCGGAAGGCGATGTGCTGCATCGTCCCCGCCGCGCACTTGCCTGCGCCGGTCCCGGCGTGGGTGATCCCGATGGTGGAGGGGATATCCGCCACCCCGTCGAGTTCGACCACCGAGAAGAAGCTGTCGTCGGCCATCTTCAGGAAGGCGTGCTTGCCGCCGGGAACGCCGTGCATGTCGAACAAGCCCACCAGCGGGAAGCCCATCACCTGGGTAAAGAAGGCCAGCTGTGCCTTCATGTCGGCAGACATGATCGCAATGTGGTGAATGCCGTCGGGCTGCTGGGTGGTCATGGAGTCCTCCGATCGAACCATAGATTCGTCATTGCGAGCGCAGCGAAGCAATCCAGCGCGGTTTGTGCAACCCTGGATTGCTTCGCTGCGCTCGCAATGACGAGAGCCCTTGTTTGACGCAGCAGGTGATGCCACGACACGAAGCAGTGCAGTCCACCCAGTTCCATCGCCGTTCGTTCATCCTCGCCGGGGCGGCCATGCTGCTCTTGCCCAGGGCCGCGCGTGCCAAGGAGAGTGCCGTAATGTTCGTTTCCCAGCGCCCCGATCCAACCGCGCGGCGCTTCGTCAGCAAGGCAGTAGAGGCGGAAATCGAGCGGGTTTCGGCGTTGATTGCCGATCCCGAGCTGGCCTGGCTGTTCCAGAATTGCCTGCCCAACACGCTCGACACCACGGTTTTCATGGGTGAGTTGGACGGGCATCCCGATGCCTTCGTCATTACCGGCGACATTCCCTGTTTGTGGCTGCGCGATTCGGCGGCGCAGCTTCGGCCCTACCTGCACCTGGCCAATCAGGATTCCGATCTCACCCGGCTGTTCCGCGGGCTGATCCGCCGTCACGCGCGCTGCGTGCTGGTCGATCCCTATGCCAACGCTTTCATGCGTGACCTCGCGGCGCCGTCGAACCTTGACTGGGCGAAGGTCGATCGAACCGAAATGAAACCGGGAGTGGCTGAACGCAAATGGGAGGTGGATTCGCTCTGCTACGTGCTGCGGCTGGCCTGCGATTACTGGCAGGTGAGCGGTGACACCGAGCCCTTTGACGAAACGTTTGCGGCCGCGGCCAAGGCGATCGTCGCTACTTTCAAGACCCAGCAGCGCTTTAGCGGCGTGGGGCCCTACCGCTTCCAGCGGCGCAGCGACCAGCCGACCGAGACCACGCTCGCCGGGGTGGGCGTGCCGACGAAGAAGACCGGGCTGATCCATTCCGCCTTCCGTCCCTCGGACGATGCCTGCACCTTCCCCTGCAACATCCCCGGGAACCTGTTCGCAGTAGCAACCCTGCGCGAGCTCGCGGCATTGACCGAAGCCGTGCTGAAAGACCCGGACTTCGCCACCGAGGCGCGCGCCTTAGCCGACGAGGTTGAAGCGGCGGTCTACAAGCACGGCACCATGGTTCTGCCCGATGGCCGCCAGGTTTTTGCCTATGAAACCGACGGTTACGGCAACCAC
This sequence comes from Novosphingobium sp., assembly GCA_046063295.1. GTDB lineage: Bacteria > Pseudomonadota > Alphaproteobacteria > Sphingomonadales > Sphingomonadaceae > Novosphingobium. The sequence goes on along the minus strand of JBJTMA010000099.1, from coordinate 11,527 downwards.
CTGTTCATGGACGATGCCAATGTGCCCAGCCTGCTCGGCCTGGCCTACCTGCGCTGTATCCGTGCCGACAACCCGCTGTGGCGCGCAACCGCCGATGCCGTGTGGAGCGATGCCAATCCGTGGTTCTTTTCAGGAACTGCAGCGTCCGGCGTGGGCGGGCCACATATCGGCGAGGGCCAGGTCTGGCCGATGTCGATCATCGTCCGCGCGCTCTCCAGCGATGACGACGTGGTGATTGCAGAGGCGCTTAAGACCTTGCGCGCGACCCATGCGGGCACGGGGTTCATGCACGAGGCCTTCGATCAGAACGATCCGGCGAAGTTCACCCGCAAGTGGTTCGCCTGGGTCAACGGGCTGTTCGGCGAACTGGTGGTCAAGATAGCGAACGAGCGTCCGCATTTGCTGGCGGCGACCTATGCTTAGATTGGCCAGGTGAAGTTCAGCGCAACCTCACCGGTCCGCGCGGCACTTGCATCGTAACTGCGCTCGATGATCTGTCCCCGGCCTTCGCTATCGATCAGGATCGCGGTCGAGCAGCGCGTCCCGTAAGTCGGGTTGGCGATGAACACCGGCGAAAAGGCGTCTTCGGGATCGAGGCTTTGCGGTGTCTCGTCGCGCAGCACGTCGAACAGCCGTTCGACCGGCTGATCCCGCTCCAGCCAGTCCGCCAGGGCGTCCTCAAGCCGCGCGGTCTTGAACCAGCGGTCACCGCGCGCGCCGTTCGACAATCCATGGATCCCAGGCTGGAGATCGTGCTCGCTCCATTCGGGCAGGTTGCTGGCAAAGCGCAGGCGCGTGCCATCGGCAAACCACAGGTTGAACGGGTTGCGCGCCGGGACGGGTTCCGGCGGGGTGCCCAGTAGGGCATTCGTCACCAGTGCACCGCGCGAGGCGAGGTCGGGCCTGGGGTAACCGGCGGTGCGCAGGTTGGTCACCAGCGCGAAGCGGCCCGCCGGATGCACCCCGAGCCAGGTGCCGCCCGCTTCAAGATCGCGCCCGGCGATGATGCCATCGTCCCATGCGGCGAGGGGAGCGGTGGGTCGCTGGTGGAACTCATCGCGATTGCCGATTGCCACCATGCGCCAGCGCGGATGCGCGGCCCAAGCGATCGCTGCCACGCACATCAGATAAGGCCTTTGGCTTTCAGGCTGACATGGCCTTCCTTGCCGATGATCACATGGTCGTGGACCGTGATCCCGAGCAGCCGCCCGGCCTCGGCGATCCGGTTGGTGATCTGGACGTCGGCGCGGCTGGGTTCGGGCGATCCCGAAGGATGGTTATGCACCAGGATCAGCGCCGAAGCGCCCAGTTCGAGGGCCTTCTTCACCACCTCGCGCGGATGGATCGCGGCTTCGTCGACGGTACCATCGCTCAGCTGGTCGTCCAGCAGCAGGCGGTTCTTGGTGTCGAGATACAGGACCCGCACGCGTTCGTGGTTGAGGTGCGCCATGTCGATCGTCAGGTAATCGATCAGCACCTGCCAGCTGCCCAGCACCGGCTTTTCCTGCAGGCCCGTGCGCGCCATGCGCCGCGCCGCAACCGCGACGATCTTGAGCGCGGCGGCGCTGGTCTCGCCCATGCCCTTGTGATTGGCCAAAGCCGCTGCGTCGGCGTTCAGGAGCCCCGCCAGCCCGCCAAAGCGCTTGAGCAATTCGTGCGCCAGCGGTTTCACGTCCTTGCGCGGGATTGCTGTCATCAGCAGGTATTCGATCAATTCGTGATCCGCCAAAGCCTCTGGCCCGCCGCCCAGAAGCCGGGCGCGCAGCCGGGCGCGGTGACCGGTACCGTGGTGATCGGCGCCGTCCTGTTTGCCGGGCACCGGATCGAATAGTTCGGCCACGCGTTTCCTTTCCCGTTATGGCGCATTCCATTGCCTTTCCGGGGCACCTCGCGCAAGGGTAGTGCAATGTCCGGTGCCGATGGCGAAGATATTGAACAAGCGCCGGTCCTGCGTATCCCGCGCTGGCGCCGCCGTGGATGGCGCATATCGTTTGGCGCCGTGGCGCTTTTGTTTGCGGCGCTGCTCGCGGTGTGGCTGGCGCGCGACAACATCGCGCACAAGATCATCCGCGGACAGCTGGAATCGTATGGCTTGCCGGCAACTTACAAGATCGAGAAGATCGGCCCTACCCGGGAAGTTCTTACAGACATCGTCGTGGGCGACCCGGCGCATCCCGACCTCACCATCGAGCGCGCCGACGTGCGCATCGTCCCGACCTTCGGCTTTCCCACGATCGGCGAGATTGCCCTCACGCGACCACGGCTGTTCGGACGCGTGGCTGGCGGCAGGGTGAGCTTCGGTACGCTCTACAAGGTGATCTATGCGAACAAGGGCGGCAGCAAGGGGCTTCCCGATCTTGACTTGCGGCTGATCGACGGGCGCGCGCGGATCGATACGTCAGGCGGTCCGATCGGGCTCAAGGCGGACGGCGCGGGCAACCTGCGCGGTGGCTTCAAGGGCATGATAGCGGCTATCGCCCCCAAACTTGCCACGGGCGGTTGCCGGATCGATCGGCTCAGCGTCTATGGTGCGTTCAGCGTCGTTTCGGCCGAGCCGCATTTCACCGGTCCGGTGCGCATGGCCGCGCTTGATTGTCCTGCAAGCACGCTGTCACTGCGCGATGCGAGCGTGCAGGTCGACGGCAAGCTTGGTGCCGCCTTCGATAGCGCTGATGCATCATACGCGCTCAGCAGCGGCCGCCTGACCCTAGCTACCAACCGGCTGACACGGGCCAGTGGAGCGGGGCGCTTCTCGCTCGCGAGCGGCGACATGGTGATCAGCTACAAGCTCAAGGGCGAAGGCGCCTCGACCCTCGGAATCGAAGCGGCCGCGCTCGAGCTCGACGGAATTGCCCGAAGCCATGACAAGATGGCCAGTTTCAGCAGCGAGGGCGCCCTGCGCGCAACCGGGGTAGCAAGCGGTCATGGGCTTGAGGCGAGTCTTTCGAACATCGAGAAGTCTGCCGCTGGCACGCTGGTCGCGCCGCTCGCTGCGCAGCTGCGGACCGCGCTGGCGCGTGAGGCCACGGGCAGCACCTTTGCAGCGACTTACCAGGTTCGGCAAAGCGGGCAGATCACCAGCCTTACGGTGCCCGGGGCCCTGTGGCGGGGCCGTGATGGGGGGAGGCTGGCGGCGCTTTCGCGGGTTACCGTGATGTTCGGCGGCCGGGCCGGTCCTGCGCTTTCCGGCAATATCGTCAGCGACGGACCGGGTTTGCCACATATCGACGGCAGGTTTGAACGGCGCGGTGACGGCGGCGGCCTGGCTACGCTCAGGCTCGATCCCTACCGCGCCGGGGATTCGGTCATCGCCTTGCCCGAACTGAAGCTGGTGCAGCTGCCGAACGGCGCGATCGGTTTTGCAGGGCAAGCATCGGTCAGCGGGGCCCTGCCCGGAGGGCAGGTTCAGAACCTGGTCCTGCCGATCGAAGGCAACTGGTCTGCGGCCAGCGGCCTATCGGCCCTGCGCAAATGTACCCCGGTGCGTTTCGATCGGCTCAAGGTTTCCAACCTGACGCTTGCCGGACAGACGTTGACGCTGTGCCCGGGCCCAAGCGGCGCCATCGTGCGGAGCGGGCCCGGCGGGCTGCGGATCGCCGCCGGCACCGCAGGCCTGGCGCTGAACGGATCGCTCGGCACCACGGCGATCCGGTTGCGCAGCGGCGCAGTCGGCATGGCCTGGCCCGGCGCCCTGGTTGCGAAGAGCGTCGATGTCTCCTTCGGTCCGGTATCGGCTCCGTCGACACTGAAGCTTGCTCAGCTGAATGCGATCCTCGGCAAAGATATCACCGGCACTTTCGCCGGAACCGATCTCAAGCTTTATTCGGTACCGCTCGACGTGTTGGGTGCGGCAGGAAAATGGCGCTTTGCGAACAAGCGGTTCGACGTCAGCGGTGCGAGCCTGACGGTCAAGGATCGTCTCCCCGAAGGTGAGGCGCGGTTTTATCCCCTGATCGCGCGCGATGCGACGCTAAGTCTGGTCTCGACCACATTCACTGCCGATGCCCTGCTGCGCGAACCGAAAAGCGACCGGGTCGTGACCGAGGCGAAGATCGTGCATGATCTCGATACCGCCATAGGTCACGCCGACTTGCTCGTTCCCGGCATCGTTTTCGACCGCAACCTGCAGCCTGAAAGACTAACCTATTTCACCCAGGGCGTAATCGGCGAAGCGCGCGGCACGATCTACGGCAAAGGCCGGATCGACTGGGATCGCCGCGGGGTGACAAGCTCGGGCGACTTCACCACGGACAAGTTCGATTTTGCCGCACTGTTCGGGCCGGTCAGCGGGCTAAGCGGGACGGTTCATTTCACCGACCTGCTGGGTCTCGTCACCGCGCCTGACCAGAAGCTTCGTGTCGCCGCGATCAACCCGGGGATCGAGGTCAACGACGGCGATGTCTCCTTCCAGCTCGAACCCGGCCATATCCTTGCGGTCAACGGCGCGAAATGGCCGTTTATTGATGGTTCGCTGGAACTCCTGCCAACCCGCATCGTGATTGGCGGCGCCTCTACCCGGCGCTTCACGATCCAGGTGCGCGGGCTCAATCTCGAAAAGTTCGTCTCGCGGCTGAACCTTTCGAACATTTCAGCCAGTGGATTTTTCGACGGCCAGCTGCCCATGGTGTTCGACCAGAATGGCGGCCGGATCGAAAACGGAATCCTCATCTCGCGCGATCCGGGGGGCAACATATCCTACGTGGGCGAGCTGACCTACAAGGACCTCTCGCCCATGGGCAACTTCGCTTTCCAGGCGCTCAGGAGCCTTGATTACAAGCATATGGAGGTTGCGCTGCAAGGGCGGCTGGACGGCGAAATCGTCACCAAGATGCAGATTGACGGGATCAGCCAGGGGCAGGGAGCCAAGCGCAACTTCATCACCCAGCGCTTCGCCAAGCTGCCGATCCGCTTCAATATCTCGATCAAGGGACCGTTCCATGCGCTGCTCACCAACCTGCGCTCGCTTTACGATCCAAGCTACGTCAGGGACCCGCGCGAACTTGGCCTGATCCCCGGCGGGCCGACCCTCCCGGGTGAACCGCAACCCACGCCGGCGCCGCCGGCGACTGCGCCATCGCCGCCCAAAAATGACAATATTCAGCATTCAGACAGCAGGACTGGTACATGAACAGCTTCGAATTGACCTACCGCGCCGTTGTTGCGAGAACCGGACCCATGCAGCGCATGCCAACCCATCACGCACAAGGGAAACGGAGGCCGGGCCGCCGGGCAACCGCGACGGCGATGTTGGTGGCAGGCGCGCTTGCGCTCGGCGGATGTGTTTCGGTTACAGCGCCGGACAAGCCGATCGTGATCGAACTCAACATCAACATCAAGCAGGACGTGGTTTACAAGCTGGCTCCGGATGCCGCGAAAACGATCGAGGATAATCCGGGGGCCTTCTAGGTCCTGCAAAGAGAGATTGGAGTGATTGAAATGATTGGTGGTTTGATGCGCAATACGGCCTCTCTGGCGATCATCGCCGGCGCGGTGCTTGCCGCTCCCGCCATCGGACAGGCGCGCGATCCGGCGTACGAAGCCGCACGCGCGGCCGGCCAGGTGGGTGAACAGGTCGACGGCTACCTTGGCTTTCCCTCATCGCCAACGGCTGAAGTTCGCCGGGTGGCGGATGCGGTGAACATCACGCGCCGCAAGATCTATACCGATCGCGCGGTTGCGAAGCATCAGACGGTCGAGGAATACGCGTTCACCTCGGGTTGCCTGCTGATCAGCAAGACCAAGCCGGGCGAGAAGTACCAGACGCCGGATGGCACCTGGCACACCCGCACCGCCGAAGCGCCCGTGCGTGATCCGAAATGCACGGCGACGGACGGCGCGTCAGCCTGAACGCGGCCTGACCTTACGCTAAAAAAAGGGCGCTGGCGCTTGCCGCTGGCGCCCTTCTTGCACTGCGGTTGACTCGGGTCCCGCCCTTGCCTAAGGGGGCCGCGCGCTGGTTCTGCCGCCATTGGCGGGAGCATTCGGCGAACTCATTTTCTGGCTGGTAACGCCCATTTCGGGCACCGCCGCGCACAGGGCTTTCGCGTGACTGATTTGAGCGGAAACAACGGCGGGGACGACCTCGACCGGCGGATCGCCGAAGCACAGGCGAAGCACGATCGGGGCGTATCGACTGCCGAAGGACGAGCGGAATCGCGCGGCTGGGCAGTTGGTATCGAATTCGTCGGTGCGGTGCTGGTGTCGGGCTTTCTCGGCTGGCTGTTTGACCGCTGGATGGGGTTGAAGACGCCCTGGGGTCTGATCGTGATGCTCATTCTCGGCTTTGCTGCCGGAACGCGCCGCGCAATGCAGACCTCAAGCAGCTTTGATACCGATTCCGGTAACGACGAATAAGCAGAGAGTTTCGATGGCCAATCCGATGGAACAGTTTTCGGTCGAGACGATCAAGCCGCTCACGCTGGGCGGTTATGACGTTTCGTTCACGAACAGCTCGCTGTGGATGCTGATCGCGCTCGGCGCGGTTTCACTGTTCCTCTTCGTCGGCACCGCCAAGCCCCAGCTGGTCCCCGGACGGTGGCAGGCGGCAACCGAATATCTCTATGATTTCGTGAGAAAAATGCTCGACGAGAACGTTGGGCCGGAAGGCCGGCGGTTCGCGCCGCTGATTTTCTCCATCTTCATCTTCGTGCTGGCCTGCAACCTCCTTGGCCTGATCCCCTGGGTTGGCGCCTTCACCCCGACCAGCCACGTCACGGTGACTTTCGGTCTTGCGCTGATCGTGTTCGTCACGGTCTGCGTGGTCGGGATATGGCGCCACGGCTTCCACTTCCTCAGCCTGTTCTGGCCGCACGACGCCAACATCTTCCTTGGCGCTTTCGTATTCGTCATCGAGTTCCTGAGCTTCCTGACCCGCCCGTTCACCCTTGCCATCCGGCTTTTCGCGAACATGACCGCGGGCCACGTGCTGCTGAAGGTATTCGGCACTTTCGTGGTCGCGCTGGGTTCGTTCGGGGCATTGCCTTACGTGTTCGGGATCCTACCACTAGCCGTCAACGTGGCGCTGACTGCGCTCGAAGTTTTGATCGCAGTGGTCCAGGCCTACGTTTTCGCGCTATTGGCTTCGCTCTATCTGAACGACGCCATCAACCTTCACTAATCGTCTCAACCGTCATTTCTAAACTAAGGGAATTCATCATGGATCCAGCATCTGCAAAAGTCATCGGCGCCGGTCTTGCCGCCATCGGTGCGGGCCTTGCCGCTATCGGCGTGGGCTCGATCTTCGGCCAGTACCTCAACGGTGCGGTGCGCAACCCCGAAGCCGACGCCAAGATGGGCGGCCGCCTGATCTTCGGCTTCGCCGTGACCGAAGCGCTCGGCCTGATCGCGGCCGTTGTCGCGCTGGCGCTGGCGTTCAGCTAAGACGTATCCGGCGCGCGGCACGCCAAGGGGTGTGCCGCGCGCCCGATTTACATTTCGATAGCTGGCAGGAACCGAGATGCCTCAATTCGATTTCGCGCATGTGGCGTGGCCGCAACTTGCCTGGCTGGCGCTTACTTTTGCCGTGCTGTACTTCGGCGTGGTCCGCTTGACCCTGCCCAAGCTGGGCAAGGTGATGGATGCGCGCGATGACAAGATCGCTGGCGATCTTGCGCAGGCCAAGGCTGCCAAGGAAACCGCTGACGAAATCGACGCACGCTATCATGCCGACATGGCGGCTTCGCGCGATGCTGCCCGCGGCGCGATCGCCGAGGCTAAGGCTGCGGCTGCCAAATCAACCGAAGCCAGGCTCGCGGTTGCAGCCGAAAAGGCCGAAGCCGAAGTGGCCGCTGCCGAAACGCGCATCGCCGCTGCGGTGACCAAGGCCGAAGGCGCGCTGCGCGATGCCGCAGCCGAAAACGCTGCCGACATCGTTGCCAAGCTGACCGGCAAGCAGCCTACGCCCCAAGCGGCGAAGGCTGCGGTTGCGGCGCTGGTCTGAGGAGGCGGGAACAATGTCCATTGCACTGAACCTTCTTGCCGCCGCTGCCGAACACGGCGCCGAAGCCGGCGAGCACGCCGAAGCAACCTTGCTCGGCCTGGGGCCTGAAGGCTGGGTCTATGCCGGCATCACGATCTTCTTCGTGATCGCAATCTTCTTTGCCAAGGCGCACCGCCAGGTGCTTGGCGCGCTCGATGCGCAGATCGCCGAAACCCGCCGCTCGCTGGATGAAGCCCAGACGGTTCGTGCCGAGGCCGAGGCGCTGCTCGCCAGCGCCAAGCAGCAGCAGGCCCAGGCTGCCAAGGACGCCGAGGGGATCGTCGCACACGCCCGCCATGAAGCCGAGGCTATCGTCGCCAAGGCCGAAGTGGACAGCACCGAGCTGGTCGCACGCCGCGAAAAGATGGCGCAGGACAAGATTTCCGCGGCCGAACGTGCCGCGATCGAGCAACTGCGCGCCAAGGCCGCTTCTGCCGCCGCGAGCGCCGCCCGCGTGCTGATCGCCGACGGCCACGACGCCAAGGCCGACAAGGCGCTGGTCGATGGGGCCATCGCAGGGCTGTAACCAATTTGAGAGCTGGAGAGGGGGGAAGGGGCGGTCCTGAAGGGCTGCCCTTCCTTCTTTGGAGCTAGGGCTCGAGCACGATCTTTCCGACCACCTGCCGCGCCGCCATGGCATCGAAGGCTTGGCGCCAGCGCGTCAGCGGCAGCGTGCGGTCGATATGCGGATTGAGCCTGCCATCGGCCGCAAGCGTGGCCACCGCCTCGCGGATGGCCTTGCCGCGACCGGGAAAGCGACGGGCATATTCGCCGGCGCGCACGCCGACCAAGCTGAAGCCCTTGATCAGCGGGATGTTGGTGGAAATATCGGCAATGCGGCCGCCGGCAAAACCGATCACCAGCAATTTGCCGCCAAAGGCGACGCAGCGCGTGCTTTCGTCGAAAACGTCGCCGCCGACTGGATCGTAGACCAGGTCGCACAGCGCGCCGCCGGTCAGCTCGGATACCGCCTCGCGAAAGCGCCCCTCGGCGAGGATCACCGCGTCGGCATCGCTGGCCTGCCTGAGCCGCGCGACCTTTTCTGCGGATCCGGTGGTGGCGATCACATGTGCGCCGAGCCGCTTGGCGAGCTCTACCGCGGCAAGCCCGACCCCGCCGCTCGCGCCGTGGATCAGCACCCATTGTCCGGCCTTAAGGCCCCCGATCTCGACCAGTGCGGTGTAGGCCGTGCCGTAGGCCGCACCAAGCGCCGCCGCCGCCGGGAAACCAACGCCCTCGGGAATTCGGCTGAGCGCGCGGGCCGGGACCGCGGCATATTCCGCAAAAGCTCCGGTCTTGTTGCCGCCATAGACCCGTTCGCCCGGTGTGAAGCCGCAGTCCGCATCGGCCTCAACCACCTCGCCGGCGAATTCGAGGCCCGAAGTGAACGGCACCTCGGGCTTGAACTGGTAGAGTCCCTTGGTCATCAGCAGATCTGGGAAGTTGAGCGATGCGGCGCGGACCTTTACCAGCACCTCGCCGGGCGCGCGCGCGGGTACAGCGATTTCGACCAGTTCGACCCCGGAAAGGTCTGGGGACAGCTTGCTGACCTGAAGCGCCTTCACGCCTGATTGACCTCAAGCAAGGCCGGCTTGCGCAATGTGATTATCGCGTAAGTGCAAACCATCCACAGAATGAAATAGAGGCCCCAGTTGGACACTTGCCCAAGCCACCAACCCAGGTTGTCGACAAACAGATTCCGGCCTATCACGTCGATCGGCCAGGGGTGATCCGGCGTGAAGTTCCGATAGCCCGGTGTGTCGAAGTAGTTGTCAAACAGCAGCAAATTGTCGGCGACGTAGAGCGGCAAAAAAACCCGCGCAATGACCGCGATCGCGGTGAGCCAACCCAGTCCGTCCATCAGAATGTATCCTTCGCCGCCCGCAGTGCCGCGAAGGTCGCGGGAGCATCGCCGCCGCCCCAGCGCGCCGCCAATGCTGGATCATCGGCGCGCAGGAACGGGTTGGTGGCAAGCTCGCGGCTGAGCAAGGTCGGAACGGTGGGCTTTCCTTGTTCGCGCAGCACGGCGATCTGCACGGCGTAGTCTTGCAGCGCGGCATTGTCTGGATCGGCATGCACCGCAAACCTTGCGTTGCTCGCGGTATATTCGTGCGCGCAGTAGAGCATCGTCTGCGGTGGCAGCGCCTTGATCCGGCTGAGGCTGGCCCAGAACTGATCGGGTTGCCCCTCGAACATGCGTCCGCAGCCGAGCGCGAAGACCGAATCCCCGACGAAAGCCATTTCAGACTCGGGCAGGTGATAGGCGATGTGGCCGTTGGTGTGGCCGGAGACATCGATGACCTGCGCGGTAAAATCGCCGAGCGATACGGTATCACCGTGCGCCACTACCCGGTCAGGCGCGGTGCCGAGGCGATCAACCTCCTGCGGGCCGACGACCAGGCACCCGGTCGCCGTCTTGATTGCCGCGTTGCCCCCGGCGTGATCGGGGTGCAAGTGGGTGTTCCAGATCTGGGTGATCGGCTAGCCCTTCGCCTTGGCTTCGCGCAGGTAGGCCTTGGCATCCGGCGTGTCGATGCACGCTGTCTCGCCGCTTGCCGGATCGTGCAGCAGGTAGCCGTAGTTGTCGCTGAGGCAGGGGAACTGGTGGACTTCGAGCATGGTCATGTGGTCTCGATCCTATGTTCATTTTCCGGCCAGGGAAGATAGACAATTGCCGAAATGGCGAAGGTTGTCGGCGCTATGTCGATGTCATGATGCAACAAATATCGGTAGATTCCCATTCCCAGCAGAGTGACCCAGAAGCCGATCGAAAGCCCGCGTTCCGCGGGGCTTTGAAAGCCGAGGCCACGACCCCAGTCAGGACGTGAATTTCTCAACCTGAAGCTTAAAACGAAGACCAGAAACGCAGCGGCGAAAACGAAGATCCCGACGTATTTAGGTGCCAACAAGGCCGCCCAACTGCCAACCAGCAGTGCCGAACCGATTAGCACTCTGTGCTTCTCCAGCATGTGTGTTCGAGACATCGCAATCTCCCCACACCTTCATACTGGCTTTGGCCCAAAGCAAAAGCCCGCCCGGATCGCTCCGGACGGGCTTTTGATTGGCTGGCTGAAAGCCCATCCCGCTGCGATCAGGCGGTAGGCCGCCAAGTCTCGCTCCCCTCCCGCATGCGGGAGGGGTTGGGGGTGGGCCCTTCGAGCTCAGTCCTTTTTCGCCTTCAGCGCGGCGCCGAGGATGTCGCCCAGCGAAGCGCCGGCATCCGACGAACCGTACTGTTCCACGGCTTCCTTCTCTTCGTGGAGCTGGCGCGCCTTGACCGAGAAGTTGGGCTTCTTCGACCGATCGAAGCCAGTGACCATCGCGTCGAGCTTCTGGCCGACCTGGAAGCGGTCGGGGCGCTGTTCGTCGCGGTCGCGGCCGAGGTCGCTGCGCTTGATGAAGCCGGTTGCGCCGTCGTCGCCGGCCTGCACTTCGAGGCCGCCATCGCGGACTTCGAGCACGGTGACGGTGACCACGTCGTTCTTCTTGAGACCCGACGAAGCGGCGGCGACGCCGGCTGCCGGAGCACCCTTTTCAAGCTGCTTCATG
>JBJTMA010000098.1:0-5451 GCA_046063295.1 Novosphingobium sp. | reverse complement strand
CCGGCGACCCATTCGCACAAAGGGACCGCGCGCTTCTGATACGCCTGGAGGGCAAGGCCGAACCCGCCCCAGCCATTCGCAAACAGCTCGTCGTCGGCCATCAGCGCCTCGAACACATCCATCTGCAGTTCGAGCCGGTCTGCCTCTTCCGCATCGATGTTGAAGCCGATGTCATAGCTTTTGGCGAGCAGCGCCAGATCGCGCACCCGCGGCAGCAGCTCACCCATCACCCGGCCGGCCTGGGCACGGACATATCGCGGATGGAGCGCCGAAAGCTTGATCGAGATGCCAGGACCTTCGATCACTCCGCGCCCGTTCGAAGCCGTGCCGATCGCGTGTATCGCACCTTCATAGTCGGCGAGATAGCGTGCGGCATCGGCCGCCGTGGTCGCCGCTTCGCCGAGCATGTCGTAGCTATAGCGGAAGCCCTTGGCCTCAAGCTTGCTCGCGCGGTCAAGCGCTTCCTGGATCGTCTCGCCGGTGACGAACTGTTCGCCCATCAGCCGCATCGCAAGGTTTACCCCGGTGCGGATCACCGGCTCACCGGCGCGCGCGACCAGCCGGGTCAGCGCGGCTCCAAGACCGCGATCGTCGACACTGCCGACCAGCTTCCCGGTCACCACCAGGCCCCAGGTCGCCGCGTTGACGAACAGCGAGCGCCCCCCGCCAAGATGAGCGCCCCAGTCACCGTCGGCGATCTTGTCCCGGATCAGGGCGTCGCGGGTGGCGCTATCGGGGATGCGCAGCAAAGCTTCGGCAAGGCACATCAGCGCCACGCCCTCGTCGCTCGACAGCGCGTATTCCTGCACCAGCCCCTCGACCCCGCCGACCTTGCGGTTGGCGCGGAGGCTTTCGACCAGTTCGGTCGCGGTAGCCCGGATCGCAGCGCGCTGCGGTTCGGGCAAGGTCGCCTGATCGAGCAGCGGAGCGAGGCAGGCCGCTTCGTCGCGGCGATAGGCAGCGGTGATTGCCTGGCGCAGCGGCGATTGCGGGCGGATCGGGGGAGCGAAGGCGGCGAAGGGCTGGTCCATGCACCGCAAGATAGCAGATAATTGTCCGGCGATCAGACTTTGATCTTGCCCTAAGCAATGATATTGGACTTCAAAACAGCAATAAGATCAGGCAAATTGTATGAAAAACGGTCATATCACAGTCGAATTGGATATGTTCGATCGCAAAATCATTGACCTCCTTGTTGCCGATGGCCGCATGTCGGTTACCGATCTTGCTGCAAAAGTAGGGTTGTCAAAAACCCCGTGCCAGGTCCGGTTGCGGCGACTGGTGCAAAGCGGGGTGATCAGCGGTTTTCGCGCGGTTGTCGATCCCGCGCGGCTGGGGATGGATCACGTTGCCTTTGCCGAAGTGAAACTGTCGGACACCCGCGAAACCGCGCTTGAGGAATTCAATGCCGCAGTTCGCCGAGTGCCCGAAGTCGAGGAATGTCACATGATCGCCGGCGGATTCGATTATCTGCTCAAGGTTCGCACGTCGGACATCCGCAAATACCGCCAGGTGATGGGCGAAAAGATCTCAAGCCTGCCATATGTCGCCAACACTTCGACCTACGTCGCGATGGAGACGGTCAAGGAGGGTTAGGCGCGCGTGGTCGAAAGATGTTCGACCGCAGCCTGTGCGATCGGATCGAGCCCGGCGGGATCGGCTTGCAGCGCCGCCTTCATCCGCGGATCCCAATATTCTCGGATATGCTGGGCGGTCGCAGCGACCGCCGCCTGCTCGCCTTGCGCTGCAAGGTTGCGGGCGATCTGGTTGGCCATGTAGCGCAGGCGCTCGATCTCCACCCGCGCTACTCCGCCGGAACCGTCACCGCGATGCGGCGGCTCTTCTCGGACCACGAGGCGTAACTTTCCTGCCAGTCAGTGGGACCGTTGCTGGGCAGCACCTGCACTGCGGTAACCTTGTATTCGGGGCAATTGGTCGCCCAGTCCGAATACTCGGTAGTTACAACATTGGCCTGGGTCGCCGGGTGGTGGAAGGTGGTGTAGACCACCCCCGGCGCGACCCGCTCAGTCACCACCACTCGCAGCGTGGTCTCCCCGGTGCGGCTGGCGAGCCGTGCCCAGTCACCGGTCTTGAGCCCGCGGTTTTCGGCATCGGTCGGGTGCATTTCGAGCAGGTCCTCGGGGTGCCACACGGTGTTTTCGGTGCGCCGTGTCTGCGCGCCGACGTTGTACTGGCTGAGGATGCGGCCTGTGGTGAGCAGCAACGGGAAGCGCGTGCCGGTGCGTTCGTCGGTCGGCACATAGTCGGTGACCACGAATTTACCCTTGCCGCGCACGAAGCCGTCGACATGCATGATCGGACTGCCATCGGGCGCGTTCTCATTCACGGGCCACTGCAGTGATCCCTCGCGGTCGAGCCGCTCGAACGAGACCCCGGTAAAGGTTGGGGTGAGCCGGGCGATCTCGTCCATGATCTCGCTCGGGTGCTGGTAATTCCAATCCAGCCCCATTGCGCGCGCCAATTTTTGCGTGACCTCCCAGTCGCCAAGGCCGTTCGCCGGTTCCATCACCTTGCGGACCAACTGGATTCGCCGCTCGGCATTGGTGAAGGTGCCGTCCTTTTCGAGGAAGGTCGAACCCGGCAGGAAGACGTGTGCGTAATTTGCGGTTTCGTTGAGGAACAGGTCGTGGACGATTACCAGGTCCATCGCCTTGAGTCCTGAGGCGACGTGGTGCGTATTGGGATCGCTCTGCAGGATATCCTCGCCCTGCACATAAAGCGCACGGAACGAACCATCGAGTGCGGCATCGAGCATGTTCGGGATGCGCAGGCCCGGTTCGGGATCAAGGCTTACGCCCCATTCGCCTTCGAACAGCGCGCGGACATCGCTGTTCGAGATGTGGCGATAGCCTGACAGTTCGTGGGGGAACGAACCCATGTCGCAGGCACCCTGGACGTTGTTCTGGCCGCGCAGCGGGTTCACGCCCACGCCGCGGCGGCCGATATTGCCGGTGACCATCGCGAGGTTGGCGATCGCCATAACGGTCGAGGAACCTTGGCTGTGCTCGGTCACGCCGAGGCCGTAGTAGATCGCCCCGTTGCCGCCGGTGGCATATAGCCGGGCGGCAGCGCGCAGTTCCGCCGCAGGTACGCGGGTAACCGGCTCCAGCGTTTCAGGGCTGTGCTTCGCGTCGGATACGAACTGCGCCCAGTCCTCATACTCGTCCCAGTCGCAGCGCTCACGAATGAACGCCTCGTCGGCGAGGCCCTCGGTGACGATCACGTGCGCCAGCGCGGTCAGCACCGCCACGTTGGTGCCGGGCTGAAGCGGCAGGTGATGCGCTGCCTCGATGTGGGGTGATCGGACCAGGTCTATCCGCCGCGGATCGATCACGATCAGCTTCGCGCCCTGCCGCAGCCGCCGCTTCATCCGGCTGGCGAAAACAGGGTGCGCGTCAGTCGGGTTAGCGCCGATGACCAAGATCACGTCCGAATCCATGACGCTGTCGAAATCCTGCGTTCCCGCACTGGTCCCGAACGTCTTCGACAACCCGTAACCGGTGGGCGAGTGACATACTCGCGCGCAGGTATCGACGTTGTTGCTGCCGAACCCCGAGCGGACCAGTTTCTGGACTAGGAAGGTCTCCTCGTTCGTGCAGCGGCTCGAGGTGATCCCGCCTAGCGCGCGAGGGCCGTATGCGGCCTTGATCGCGTTCAGCCTTGCGGCGGTGTGGGCGAAGGCTTCATCCCAGCTGACCACCCGCCACGGATCCTCAATAGAATCGCGGATCATCGGCTCGGTGATACGGTCCTGGTGGTTGGCATAGCCCCAGGCAAACCGGCCCTTGACGCAGCTATGTCCGCGGTTGGCCTTGCCGTCCTTCCAAGGAACCATGCGCACCAGTTGCTCGCCCCGCATTTCGGCGCGGAAGGTACAGCCGACCCCGCAATAGGCGCAGGTCGTGATCACCGCCCGTTCGGGCTTGCCGATCTCCTTGACCGTCTTTTCCTGCAAGGTCGCTGTGGGGCAGGCCTGGACGCAGGCGCCGCAGCTGACGCATTCGCTCGACAGGAAATCGTCGCCGGCTTGGCCTGCGCTGATCTTTGAAGCAAAGCCGCGTCCGTCCATGGTCAGCGCGAGGGTGCCTTGCACCTCATCGCAGGCGCGCACACAGCGCGAGCAGGCGATGCATTTCGACGGGTCGAAATCGAAATAGGGGTTTGACGTATCGGGGGCCAGGCCGAGGTGATTGTCCCCGGCATAGCCGTAGCGCACATCGCGCAAACCCACTTGCGCGGCGGTGTCCTGCAGTTCGCAATCGTTGTTGGCACTGCAGGTCAGGCAATCGAGCGGGTGATCGGAGATGTAGAGCTCCATCACCCCCTTGCGCAGCTTATCGAGCCGCGGGGTGTGGGTGTGGACCGCCATGTCCTGTTCGACCGGGGTGGTGCAGCTCGCGGGGGTGCCGCGGCGCCCCTCGATCTCGACCAGGCACATCCGGCATGATCCGAACGCCTTGACGTTGTCGGTAGCGCAAAGGCTGGGAATCTTGCCCCCGGAAACGGCTGCGGCACGCATCACGCTGGTTCCGGCAGGAACGGTAACCTCACGGCCGTCGATGGTCAGCGTGACCGATTGCTCGGACAGGACTTCGGGAGTGCCGAAATCGGCTTGCGGTTCATAACCCATCGCCAAAATCCTCTGGCCAGTGTTTGATTGCCGAACGCACCGGGTAGGGCGTGAAGCCACCGAGCGCGCAAAGCGAACCAAATTGCATAGTTTCGCAAAGGTCTTCGAGCAGCGCGAGGTCCTCGGCGCGGCTACGCGTATCCTTGCGGGCGTTGTGCATCTGCGGCAGCGCCTCGACCGCGCCCGCCAAGGCCGGGGTTTTCGTGCGGATCCGGTCGATCAGCTCGACCCCGCGCGTAGAGCCGATCCGGCACGGAGTGCACTTGCCGCAGCTCTCAGCGGCACAGAACTCCATGGCGAAGCGGGCCATCGCACCCATGTCGGCGCTGTCGTCGAACACGGTAATGCCGCCGTGGCCAATCAGCGCATCGACGCCGGCATAGGCTTCATAGTCAAATGGCAGGTCAAACTGGTCGGGATGGATATAGGCGCCAAGCGGGCCGCCGACCTGCACCGCCTTGACCGGGCGCCCCGACGCGGTGCCGCCGCCGATTTCGTTGACCAGCTGGCCGAGCGTGATCCCGAAAGCTGTCTCATAAAGCCCGCCATGCCGGATGTCGCCCGCGAGCTGGATCGGCATGGTGCCCTTCGAACGGTCGACCCCGAGGCGGGCATAAAGGCTTGCGCCGCCGTCGGTCAGGATATGCGGCACGGCGGCCAGCGTGAGCACGTTGTTGACCACCGTCGGGCAGCCGAACAGCCCTTCGAGTGCAGGCAGCGGCGGTTTGGCACGTACTTCGCCGCGCTTGCCCTCAAGCGAGTTGAGCAGCGAGGTTTCTTCGCCGCAGACATAAGCCCCG
>JBJTMA010000097.1:0-4960 GCA_046063295.1 Novosphingobium sp. | reverse complement strand
GAAAGCGGCAGTGGCGGCCAGACGGTGATCGTCGGCGGCAGCGGCGGCTTCGGCTATGGCGGCGGTTTCTTCGGAGGCTTCTTCGGCGGCAGCAGCGGCGGTTCGAGCGGTTCGATCGTGGTGAGCTCGACCAGCACCGGCTCGACCTCGAGTTCGACTTCAGGAGGTTCGACCTCGAGCTCGGGCGGCTCCAGCTCGACCTCGGGTGGTTCGACCTCGACTTCGACCGGCGGCCTGACCAGCACCACCACCACGGGCGGAATCACTTCCAGCTCGACCACCTCGACCGGCGGCGTTTCGACTTCGACCGGGGGTGTCTCGACCTCGACCGGCGGCGTTTCCACATCGACCGGCGGCGTCACCAGCACCTCGACCTCGGGCAACATCAGCTCAAGCTCGGGCAACTATTCGTCGACCTCGTCATCGGGCAACGTCTCGTCCTCGTCGTCCACTTCGGGCAACGTGTCGTCGTCCAGCTCGACCTCGTCGTCGTCCAGCACCTCGTCGTCGACTTCGGGCAATGTCTCGACCTCGACCAGCACTTCGACCTCGGGCAACGTCAGCTCGTCGAGCTCGACCTCGTCGTCGACCAGCACCTCGACCTCGAGCGGCACCGACACCAGCACCTCGACCAGCACCTCGACCTCGAGCGGGACCGACGTCCCCGCCCCGCCGATGCTGCTGCTGTTCGGTGCGGCTGCGGCCAGCGTGGCCGGGCGCCGCCGGTTTGCCAAGAAGGCGGCGGCCTGACACCAGCATCACCCGATTCTTGGGGGCAAGGGCGGTTCGAAAAAGCCGCCCTTCGTTTTTTGTGTCCTGACCGCGCATTGCAACCGTTTGCCGCACGAACCGCTCGACCCAACCCCTCTGCGCTACCGCTTGGGCGCTTTGTTCATTTACACGAAACCAATGTCGCAGCAGGGCGACCCGGATTTTTGGGGGCGTAGGAGTAAGCTTGATGAATCTCGTACCCGTAAAGCCAGGCGCGCTTGTGATCGCCGCGCTTCTGGCAACATCTCTTCCCGCCGGGCTCTCGGCTCAGACCCAGACCGATCCCAGCATCGTCGTGACCGCCGATGTGCCGCCGGCCTTCGCCGGGCTTGCCGCCGGGCCTGAGATCAAGGGCGTGATTACCGCGCGCAACCAGGAAAAGCTGAAGATCACCACGCCCGACGGGCAGAGCACCGTGGTTTACATCAGCCCGGCGACCAAGATCAAAGCCAGCAGCGGCCTGTTCGGCGGCGGCGCGAAGCTGGGCAGCGATGCGCTGCTCAACGGGCTGCCGGTAACGGTCAAGACCTTGCAGTGGGCCAACGGGCTGGTTGCCAGCCAGGTCAGCTTCAAGAACGGCGACTACAAGACCGCGATGATGATCCGCAACGGCACCGACCAGCGCTTTGCCGAGCAGACCGCGGCGACCGAAGCGCTGCGCAGCCGCGTTGGCGATATCGATAACTACAATATCAAGAGCACCACCAACGTGTTCTTCGATACCGGCAAGGCCACGATCTCGCCGCAGGGCAAGAGCGAGCTGTGCCAGGCCGCGACCACCGCGGAAAACACCAGCAACGCCCTGCTGCTGGTCGTCGGCTACACCGACACCGTGGGCAGCGACGAGTACAACCAGACGCTCAGCGAAAAGCGCGCAGGCGCGGTGATCAACTACCTGCAGCAGGCCTGCCACTGGAAGCCGTGGCGCGTGCTGACCCCGACCGGCATGGCCAAGGCCGATCCGCTGGCCGACAACACCACCGCCGAAGGCCGCGCGCAGAACCGCCGCGTTTCGGTCAACGTGCTGGTCAGCAAGGCCGCCGACGGGATCTGAGTGAACAAGCGGGGTTGGCCACAAAGTCCAACCCCGCTTACCGCGCTCAGTACCTCCATCCGATCTGCGCGCTGAATGAGCGCTGCGGGAAGGGGTGGAACAGGAAATACTTGTCGTTGTTCAGGTTATCGACCCCCAGCGCCAAATCCAGGCGCGGCGTGACCTTGTAGGTTACCCGCACGTCGGCGACGACGTATTTGTAGAACCCCTGATAGGTATTACCCACCGTATCGTCGTTGGCGAGGTTGGCGTAGTTGCGGCTGGCGAAGCGCAGTGCGGCGGTTAGCGACAAGCGCGGCGCGGGGCGCCAGGTCAGCACTGCAGTGCCCTTCCAGCGCGGCACGCTGGGCAGTGACTTGCCCACTGCGGCGGGGAACACAGCGTCCTTGCTTGTGATCGCATCGGCGTAAGTGAGGCTGCCGCTGAAATCGATCCCCGGCACTACATCGCGACGATCGACCGCCAGTTCGACCCCGCGAGCGCGGGTGCGGCCTACGTTTTGGACAAAGGTCGTATTGGTGGCTGCGTTGAGCTGCGAAATCAGCGCATTTTCGATCACCTCGTCGAACAGCGATATCCTGACGAAGCCATTCGCGTCGGACTTGGTCAGCGCCAGTTCGACCGAACGCGCCCGCTCGGGCAGCAGCCCGGGATTGGGGTTGGTCAGCAGCGTTCCAACGGTGGTTGTCTGGTACAGTTCGCCCACCGTGGGCATACGCCACGCCTGCCCCGCGGAAAGACGCAGTGACAGGCCATGCCCGCCACGCCATTCGAGCGACGCCTTGGGGCTGAACCCGTCGAAGCGGCGCTCGCCCTGAATGATCGTCGCATTGATCGCCGCGGTGTAGTTGCTGTTCGAGCCATCGTAGGCGCGCCACCATTCGTAGCGCCCGCCAAGCGTCAGGCTGACCTGCGGGCTCAACGCCAGTTCATCCTGCGCCCACAGAGCAGCGGTGCGCGTGCTCCCGTGCGATGCGGAACGCTGCTGGCCAAGCGCGGCCGCGCCGTCCAGCCAGTTCGGCACACTGAAGGTGCGCGCATTGAGCGTCTCGCGGTCGAAATGCGCGCCGAGGCTGAGAATATTGCCATCGGCGGGCTTGATCGCAGCCTTGGCGTCGAGCGTGACCCAGCCGGTGCCGTCCTGCTGCTGGATCGTCCCCGGACCACCGGCGAAGGCCCCGGGTAGGTCGCTGCGCGAGGAGACGAAGCCGGTGGTCGCGGAGCTGCCGCTGGCCGTGTCGGGTGAGGGGTTGTTCTGCCAGTCGCGGGCAAAGCGATAAAGCGTGCCGATCACTTGCCAGTCGAGACGCGGCGATGCGCCGGCCAGACTTAGGGCGTGGCTGAAATGCAGGGCATCGCGGGTGTAGACTGCCGAATTGAATCCGGTGGTCGCGCCGCTCGATGCAGTCTTGTAGCTGACCGCGCCCGAACCATCGTGCAGATAGCTTTGCACGGTGGCCTGCGTGTCGTCGGTCCAGACCCCCAGCACGTACATCGCACGTACCTCGGGTCCGAGATCGAGCGCGGCCTTGGCCTTGTACGTCGTCTGGACGTGGTCCTCGATGCCGCCCGCGCCAAGTATGCGGATCGGCTGGCCCAACTTGTTGAGATCGGCATAGCCGCCGCTGGTTCCCGCAGGATCCGCAGTGCCGGCAATCGTCGTGAAGCTGACCGGCTGAGAATGCGCATCGGTGCGGGTGACGCTGGCGAACAGCGCGAGCGGACCGAACCGATCCCCGACCGATCCTGAAAGCTGGCTGGTCGTCAGGTTGTCCTTGGTGCCGTAGAGCGTGAAGTCCTGTACGTTGACCAGCGCAGAAGCGCGCGCTTCGAACTTGTCGGGCAGGCGCGTCGTGATGTTCACCGTCGTGCCGATCGAATTGCCAGCGTAGGCCGCCGAAAAGGGTCCGTAGAGCACATCGACCCGCTCGATCTCCTCAGGCGTGACCAGCGTCCATCGCGGGCTGCCGTTGCCATTGTTGTTGGCGATCAGCGCCGAAAGCAAGGCGCCGTCAGCGTAGATCAGGCTTCGTGCGCTGGCCCCGAGGCCCGAAGTGCGGGTGGCAATCGGCGCGAAGTTATCGCCGATGTGGCGCTTGCGGATCACCAGGCTGGGAAGGTATTTGAGCGTGTCCTCGACACTTGCCGCATTAACCGTGGCGGCGATACGATCGGCATCGATCGAGGCCCGGGCCGATGGTGCATTTTCAATCGTTTCATCGGGCTTCTGCCCGGTCACAACGATTTCGCGGCCGGGGGCGTTGTCGCCTTCGGTTTCGTCGGTGCTGGCGGCGGCGGGTGCAGCCCACAGGCTCGCGGCAAGCGCGAGCGCGGAAATGGAATAGTTCATTGTTTGATACTCGCTTGACCGGACCGCGCCTGTGCGGGTCCGGAAGTACTGACGACGGGTTGTGTCAGGCGAGCAGTGGCGGTCCGCGGAGCGGTGGGCGCAAGTGGGTCCCCAGCGCGAGCAGTCGCGGCGGCAGGGGCAGAAATCCAAGCGCAACGATGAAGGCCAGCGCAATCGCGAGGAGTAGCGGATCAGTCCCGCCGAGCGAGGCGTAAGTCAGCGAAGAATAGGGGCAGGCGCTTTTGGAATGATCGGCTGTGCCCTGTCCGGTCCCGGGCTTCAGCGGGATGACCATTTGCTCGGTCAGATGTCCGCCGCCGGTATCGTCGCACAGCTGGACGGTGATGACCTTGCCCTGTGAGGCGAGCATGTAACCGCCGGGAACCAGCGCCTTCATCACCAGCGTCGCCATGACCAGCCCGAGGGCCAGCCAGGTGCGCTCGCGAATGAAGGCGCGCAATTGGTTCAACTCAGGCCGCCATTTTCCTCAGCACGTAGTGCAGGATGCCGCCGTTGTTGAAGTATTCGAGCTCGTTGGCGGTATCGATGCGGCACAGCGTCTTGAAGGTGAAGGTCGAGCCATCCTTGCGGGTGACTTCGACTTCGACTTCCTGGCGCGGCTGCAAGCTGGCGACACCCTTGATGGTGAACGTATCGTCGGCATTGAGGCCGAGCGTCTGGCGGGTGGTGCCTTCGGCGAACTGCAGCGGCAGCACGCCCATGCCGACCAGGTTCGAACGGTGGATGCGTTCGAAGCTTTCGACGATCACCGCGCGCACGCCGAG
>JBJTMA010000012.1:0-3068 GCA_046063295.1 Novosphingobium sp. | reverse complement strand
CGGGCTGAGTAACCCGTTCAAGGCTCAAAACTCACAAGTGCCAACGATAACGAAGCACTTGCTCTTGCTGCGTAATTCTAGGGCCTAACGGCCTGAAGTTACCTACCAAGAACGGGGTCCGGGGCGTACCTAGCAACAGAAACGCCCCACTCACCTAAAAGACCGTTTCGGGCCGTTCCTGCAGGCGCTTCTCGTGCTTCAGGCAGTCAAGGATCTTGGCTCCCGCCATGAATACAGCACCGGTACAGGCGAGGAACAGCAGCTTGCCGCCGAACCCGGGGAAGCGGTGCAGGTAAACCGTGCCGCGTTCGACCGCACCCAGCGCCAATGCATAGATGATCAGATAGGCTTCAACCGGTGTCTTGATCACAAACAGGCGGCGGATTTTCTGAAGCATGGCGACCCTTCGATTCCTTAACCGGAATAACAGCAATCATCATGCCAGCGGGGGATTTGCAAGGGTTTGAAAGGTTAACGCCGTCCCGAGTGTAAACACTTACGACAGAGGCTGTGCCAATTCGGACAAGTCGAGCGTCTTTAGTAACGCGGAGCGGGCCGAAACGATCCGCGCGGCCAGTTCAGGCGAGCCGATTTCACCCGGCGAAATCGACTCGGGCCAATGTGCCGTAATCACCGTTTCGATCCGCTCGGCCTTGTCCTCGTTCAGCAAAAAGCGCGGATCGACCGTGGCGGGGTCGGCCACCACGCGCAGCCGCAGACAGGCAGGGCCGCCGCCATTGGCCATCGACTGGCGCACATCGACCGGCAGCACCCGGCGGATCGGTCCGTTCGAAGCCAGCATGCCTTCGAGCCACGAGCCGACGCGGGGATGCTCGGCTGCTTCGGTGGGTACCACCAGCGCCATTTCGCCTGATGGCAGCGTGAGCAGCTGGGCGTTGAACAGGTAGCTGGATATCGCATCGGCCAGGCTGACCACCTCGGCCGGAACCACTACAATCTCCGCCTCGGGCATCGCCTTGCGGATTGCCGCGTAGGTCCCCTCAGGATCGGCGAAAGCCTGTTCGTGCGTGAACAGCACGCGCTCGTTGGCCACCGCGACGACATCGTTGTGGAAAGCTCCGGCGGCAATCGCCTCGGGGTTCTGTTCGACGAACAGCGCGCATGAGGGATCAAGCCCGTGGCGGCGCGCGACGATCCGGCTCGCCTCGACATGCTGGCGCGCAGGGAAGGCGCCGCCGGTGGTGCCATATACGAATATCTCGAGCCCCGGCGCATCGTGCCCGGCGCACATCCGCATGTGGTTGGCAGCGCCTTCGTCGCCGAAGCAGGGGGGCACGGCATCGTGCACCGCGAAATGCGCGGCGTCGGCAAAGGCGAGGCGGAGCTGCCGGACGGTATCGGGCCACTCCTGCGCGCGGTGCGGCATGGTGACCAGGTTCGCCGCGGTCAGGTGGCAGCGCCCGTCGGCCGTGTCCGGGGCGGGCGAGACAGTCGCCGCGTTGGCGGTCCACATCGACGAAGCCGACCATGCCGCGGCCCGCAGGCGGGGATTCTCGCTCCCATCTGCGGCGATTGCATCAAGGAAAACCGGATTGGGCCGGGGGAGGGGAAGGAAGAAACCCTGCGCCAGTCCCAGCGCCAGGTTGTGCCGCATCTTGGCGAGGCCCTGCAGCGCTGCCGCGCGGGGGAAGCTCGTATCCCCGGCATGTCCCGCAGACGCGAGATTGCCCAGGCTGAGACCGGCGTAATTGTGGCTCGGGCCGATGATCCCGTCGAAGTTGATTTCGGTCAGCATCCTACCACCGCGCGATGTGCGAAATGGTGTCACCGATCCCGACGCCGAGCAGCACCGCGCCAGCCTCGTCGATCGCTATCCCGCCGGGGGCCGGTTCGATATGGGCATAGGCGGCGACGAAATCGGTCAGTCGCCCGCGCGAGGCGAGGACCTTGTCGGCGCCCACATCGCGCACTTCGATGATGACGCTGTCCTTGGCTTCGCGGATCGTACGGACATTGTCGGTGCGCGCGGTCATGGTCGGGCCGCCGTCGAAGATGTCGATATAGCTTTCCCAGGCGAAGCCCTCGTTTTCGAGCATGCGCATCGCCGCGCGGCCGGTCGGGTGAGGCAGGCCGATTACCGCCCGTGCACTGTCGGGCAGCATCGCGGTATAGACCGGGTGTTTGGGCATCAGGTCAGCGATGAACTGGTTGCCGTTGATCGCATTGAAGGCATCGGCATCCTGAAAATTCATCCCGAAGAACTTGCCCGCGACCCCGTCCCAGAAGGGCGATCCGCCGGCCTCGTCGATGATCCCGCGAAGTTCGGCCAGGATGCGGTCGGCAAAGCGTTCGCGGTGGGCGCGGATGAACAGATAGCGGCTGCGCGCAATCAGCATGCCGAGGCCCCCGGCGCGTTCGCCCGGGTGGAGGAACAGGCCGCCGACTTCGCTCGACCCCTCAAGATCGGTCGAAAGGCTGAGCATCTCGGCCTTGAAGGTCCGGCCCAGTTCCTCGCTGTGCTGGGTCAGCTGGCCGATGCGGTGCGAATAGAACGGCCATTTCTGCCCGACCTGGCTGAACAGCTGGCAGGTGCCGCGCACCTCGCCGGTTTCGGTGTTCTCGAGCACCATGACGAACAGGTCGTCGGCAATCTCGCCGTCGCGGCCCAGCGCCTGCGCGGAGCGTTCGAGCTTCGCGGTCAGGCTCTTGCGGTCGGCGGGCAGGTTGGTGAACCCGCCGCCGGTCAGCTTGGCCATCTCGTAGAGCGGCTGGAGATCGCGCGCGGATGCGGGGCGCATGCGGTAAGTCAAAGCGGGGCTCCGATGGACAGACGATGAAGGACCAGCGCGCTGAGTTTCGCGCGCTCGGCAAGGGAAGGGACGATCAGGAACTCGTCGGGCGAATGGATCGCCCCGCCTCGCACCCCCATGGTATCGACCACCGGGATACCGCAGGCGGCGATGTTGTTGCCGTCGCATACCCCGCCCGAGGCGATGCGGGAAATCGGTGAACCGAGCAGCGCGGAGCATTCTTCGACGATCCCGAACAGCCTTTCGGCGCGCGCATCGACCGCCTTGGGCGGGCGGCTGATCCCGCCGTGGCGATGG
>JBJTMA010000011.1:0-10907 GCA_046063295.1 Novosphingobium sp. | reverse complement strand
ATCACCCAGAAGCCCAATGGCGAATGGGTCGTCCACACCGATCAGGGCGACATCACCTGCGAGCATGTGGTTTCTGCTAGCGGCAACTTTGCCCGCCAGACCGGGCGAATGGTCGGGCTCGATATTCCGGTGGTACCGGTGGAGCACCAGTACATCGTCACCGACCAGCACCCGGCGATCATGGAACGCCGGGCAAAGGGCCTTCCCGAAATGGGCGTGCTGCGCGAAAGCGATTCAAGCTGGTACATGCGCGAGGAAGCCGGTGGTTTGCTGCTTGGGCCCTACGAAGTGGGTGCGCCTGCGTGCTACGTCGATGGCCCCGCTGCGAACAGCGAGTACGAGCTGTTTCCCGACGATCTCGAACGGCTGATGCCCTATATCGAAACCGCGATCACCCGCGTTCCGGCGTTTGGCGAGGTCGGGGTCAAGCGCGTCTACAATGGCGCGATCGCATACACCCCCGATGGCTCGCCGATCGTCGGCCCGGCGTGGGACAGGAAGAACTTCTGGCTCAACGAAGGCCTCTCGTTCGGGATCACCGCCGCGGGCGGCGCGGGCTGGCAGCTGGCGCACTGGATCGTCGATGGCGAACCGACGATCGACATGATGGGCGTCGATCCGCGCCGCTTCGGCGAATATGCCGGCCTCGGCTACCTGACCCAGAAGAACGAGGAAGCCTACGCCAAGGTCTTCACCGTCCATTACCCCGACGAAGAGCGCGAGGGCGCGCGGCCGCTGCGCCAGACGCCGTGCTACAGCCGGATGAAGGATCTCGGCGCGGTGTTCGGTTCGGTCTACGGCTGGGAACGTCCGGGCTGGTTCGCGCCGAAGGGCTACGAACTCACCGATGCAGATCTCGACCGGCCCGACGTGCTGCTCAATCACAACCACCCCGATGTGGATGGTGAGCCGATCCGCGAGAAGTGGTCGTTCCGCCGCTCGAACTACTTCGAACACGTCGGCAACGAATGCCGCCACGTGATGGAGAAGGTCGGGCTGCAGGACATGAGCGCCTTCGCCAAGTGCCGGATCAGCGGACCGGGCGCGGAGGCCTGGCTCGATGGCCTGCTGACCAATGCTGTGCCCAAGAAGATCGGCCGGGTGACGCTGTCATACCTGCTCACCGCACGCGGCGGGGTCCGCAGCGAATTCACCGTGTACAAGGTCGCGCCGCAGGAATATTATCTCGTCTCGGCAGGTGCTTACGAGCGACATGACCAAGATTACCTGAAGAAGGCCCTACCCACGGACGGTTCGGTCACCTTCGAACGCCTGACCACCGCGATGGGCGTGCTGGTCCTCGCCGGACCGCGCAGCCGCGACGTGCTGGCGAAACTGACCCGCGCCGATCTTTCGAACGAAGCTTTCCCGTGGCTCACCGGGAAGCGCATCTCGATCGGTGCGGCGCCGGTCGATGCGCTGCGGGTCAATTT
Organism: Novosphingobium sp.; assembly: GCA_046063295.1. GTDB lineage: Bacteria > Pseudomonadota > Alphaproteobacteria > Sphingomonadales > Sphingomonadaceae > Novosphingobium. The sequence continues at coordinate 9,474 of JBJTMA010000011.1, read as the reverse complement.
CATCGGCGAGCTCGGCTGGGAAATCCACCACCCGATCGAGATGCAGAATTATATCTTCGACAAGATCATGGAGGCCGGTGCCGAATTCGACATCAAGCCGTTCGGGATCAAGGCGATGACGCTGATGGCGCTCGAGAAGAGCTACAAGCTGATCCCGCGCGAACTGTCGATCGAATACAACGCCTACGAGAGCGGGCTCGATCGGTTCATCAGCCTCAAGAAGCCCGGCTTCCACGGGAAGGATGCGCTGCTCGCGTGGAAGGACAAGGGGCTGGCGAACCAGCTCGTCACCATGGAAGTGCTGGGCGTAACCGACGCCGACGCGCGCGGCAGCGAACCGATTTACCAGGGCGATGAGCTGGTCGGCCGGGTCACCTCGGGCGGGTACGGCTGGCGGGTGGGCAAGAGCCTGGCACTCTCGATGGTCCGCCCGGATCTCGCGGCTCCCGGCACGGAGCTTGAAATCACCATTCTGGGCGTGCGGCACAAGGCGGTGGTAATCCCCGATAGCCCTTACGACCCCGAGAACAACGCGCTGAGGGCCTGACGCACCATGACCCGGTTCTCAGCCTTCAGCCTCTTTGCCAAGGCGCTCGGCGGGCACCAGTCGTGGCCCGAGCTGTGGCCCGATGCGGCGCCCAAGGCCAGCTATGACGCGATCATCGTCGGCGGCGGCGGGCACGGGCTTGGTGCGGCCTACTACCTCGCCAAGAAATACGGGATCACCAATGTCGCGGTGATCGAAAAGGGCTGGCTCGGCGGCGGAAACACCGGGCGCAACACCACGATTGTACGGTCCAACTACCTCTACGACGAGAGCGCACACCTTTACGATCACGCGGTCAAACTTTGGGACGGGCTCAGCCAGGACCTCAACTTCAACGTGATGTATTCGAAGCGCGGGGTGATGATGCTCGCGCACAATGTGCACGATGTGCAGAGCTTCCAGCGGCACATCCACGCCAACCGCCTCAACGGCGTCGACAACGAATGGCTCACACCCGAACAGGCCAAGGAATACTGTCCGCCGCTGAGCATCGATCCGAATGCTCGCCACCCCGTGCTGGGCGCAGCGCTGCAGCGGCGCGGCGGCACAGCGCGGCACGACAGCGTCGCCTGGGGCTATGCAAGAGCGGCGGCGGCGCTTGGGGTCGATATCATCCAGAACTGCGCGGTCACCGGCATCCGCCGCGGCGCCAACGGCGCGGTCGAGGGTGTCGAGACGACCCGCGGCTACATTGCATCGAAGAAGATCGGCGTTTCGGCAGCTGGCAACACCTCGGTCGTCATGGAGATGGCAGGGCTGACCTTCCCGCTTGAAAGCTATCCGCTCCAGGCCTTGGTCTCGGAACCGATCAAGCCGGTGTTCCCCTGTGTTGTCATGTCGAACACCGTCCACGCCTATATGAGCCAGTCCGACAAGGGCGAATTGGTGATCGGCGCAGGCACCGACCAGTATGTTTCGTATTCGCAGCGCGGCGCGCTGCACATCGTCGAGCATACCTTGGCGGCGATCTGCGAGATTTTCCCGATCTTCCGCCGCATGCGGATGCTGCGGAACTGGGGCGGGATCGTCGATGTCACCCCGGACCGCTCGCCGATCCTCGGGAAGACCCCGGTCCCCGGATTGTACGTCAACTGCGGCTGGGGCACCGGCGGGTTCAAGGCCACGCCCGGCGCGGGCGACCTCCTAGCCTACACCATGGCCAAGGACGAACCGCACTGGATCAACGCCCCGTTCAACCTCGACCGGTTCCGCAATGGCCGCCTGATCGACGAAGCGGCTGCAGCAGCGGTGGCGCACTGACATGATTCTGATCCACTGCCCCTATTGCGAACAGACGCTGCCAGAGCTCGAATTCGCCTATGCCGGTGAAGCCCACATCGCGCGCCCCGCCGATCCTTCGGCACTCAGCGACGAGGAATGGGAGAAGTACCTGTTCATCCGCGCCAACCCCCGCGGCCGCCACCACGAACGCTGGCGCCACGTCCATGGCTGCGGCCGTTTCTTCAACGCGGTGCGCGATACGGTGACCGACAAGTTCGAGACGACCTACAAGGCGGGAGAACCCCGCAAATGAGCGCGCACCGGATTGCAGGACTGGGCCGCCTGGACAACGCCGCCCCGGTCAATTTCACCTTCGACGGCAAGGCCTATCAAGGCAAGGCTGGGGACAGCCTGGCATCGGCGTTGCTCGCCAATGGCGTGGTGTTGATGGGCCGCAGCTTCAAATACCATCGCCCGCGCGGCCTTCTCGGCGCGGGAGCCGAAGAGCCTAACGCGCTGATCTCGGTCGACCGCGGCGGGGGACGCTTCACTCCGAACCTGCGCGCTACCGCAATCGAGCTATACGAAGGACTCAACGCCCGCAGCCAGAACCGTTGGCCCTCGCTCCGGACCGATTTCGGCTCGATTACCGATCGGTTCGGGCGGTTCTTCCCCGCCGGGTTCTACAACAAGACCTTCATGTGGCCGCGCTCGTTCTGGGAGAAGCTGTACGAGCCTTCGATCCGCCGCGTGGCGGGTCTGGGCGACGCGCCGACCGCAACCGATCCCGATGTCTACGACGCGACCTATGCCTTCTGCGATGTGTTGATCGTCGGCGCGGGGCCAGCAGGGATCGACGCCGCGCTGGCCGCCTCGGCTTCGAAGAAGAAGGTCATCCTGATCGACGAGCAGGACGAGATGGGGGGCGGCGCGCTGGCCGATCCGGCGCTGTGGCCGTGGCTGGCGGAAAGCCTGAAGGACCTTGCCAAACTGCCTAATGTCACCCTGCTCACGCGCACCACGGCATTCGGCTTTTACCACAACAATTTCGTCGGCGCGGTCGAGCGGCTGACCGAACACCTGCCCGATCCCGGGCACGGACCGCGCGAGAAGCTGTGGCGGATCCGCGCTGGCGAGGTGGTGCTGGCGCAGGGCGCAATCGAGCGCCCGCTGGTGTTCGACGGCAACGATGTGCCAGGCGTTATGCTGGCTTCCGCGGCGCGTACCTACCTGAACCGTTACGGAGTCGCGGTGGGACAGAATGTGGTGCTGATGGCGGTGCACGACAGCGGCTGGAACGACGCCTTCGCGCTGGCCCGCGGCGGCGTGCGCGTGGCTGCTATCGCTGACCTGCGCGAAAATGTCGACGCCGACCTCATCAAGCAGGCAGACGAATTGGGCATCCCGGTCCATCTCGGCAGTACGGTGATCGGCGTGTCGGGTCGCCATGCGGTTACCGGGATCGAAATCGCGCGCGCCGATGGGTCAGCGCGCCGCAAGCTGGCCTGTGATGCGGTGCTGATGGCGGGCGGATGGACACCGTCGGTGCACCTGTGGTCGCACTCGCTGGGCAAGCTCGCCTGGTCGGAGGAATGGGGCGCCTATTTGCCCGATGTTCCTAATGAAAACTGCCGCTGTGTCGGGGCCTGTGCAGGCAAGTGGAACTTTGGTTCGGGGCTCAACCTTGGTGCGCTGCCCACCCCCAAGAACCCGGCCACGATCAAGGCCTTCGTCGATTTCCAGAACGACGTCACCGCGAAGGATATCGCGCTCGCGATCCGCGAGGGGATGAAGTCGGTCGAGCACATCAAGCGCTACACCACCAACGGCATGGCGACCGACCAGGGCAAGACCAGCAACCTCAACGCGCTGCAACTTGCTTCAAGCGCGCTGGACCGGCCGGTGCAGCAGATCGGCCTGACCACCTTCCGCCCGCCCTACACCCCGCAGACCTTCGGCGCTCTGGCCGGGCACGCCAAGGACGCGCTGTTTCAGCCGACCCGCAAGAGCCCTATCGACCCCTGGGCCGAAGAGCACGGCGCGGTGTTCGAGCTGGTCGCGCAGTGGCGACGTGCGCGGTACTTCCCGCAAGGCGGCGAAGACATGCACGCCGCGGTCGCGCGCGAATGCCTGGCCGTGCGCCAGGGCGTCGGCATCTTCGACGCCTCGACCCTCGGCAAGATCGAAGTGGTCGGGCCGGACGCGGCCGAGTTCCTCAACCGCATGTACACCAACCCGTGGAAGCAGCTCGAACCCGGGCGCTGCCGCTATGGTTTGCTGCTGCGTGAGGACGGGTTCATCACCGACGATGGCGTGTCTGCGCGCATGGCTCCCGATCGCTTCCACCTGACCACCACCACCGGCGGCGCGGCGCGGGTGCTCAACATGATGGAGGATTATCTCCAGACCGAATGGCCTGACCTTGATGTCTGGCTGACCAGCACCACCGAACAGTACGCGGTGATTGCATTGCAGGGTCCCCGCGCGCGCGACGTGATCGCCCCGCTGGTTTCCGGCATCGACCTGTCGAGCGATATGTTCCCGCACATGGCGGTGCGCGAAGGGACGATCTGCGGGGTGCCGACCCGGCTGTTCCGCGTGAGCTTCACCGGCGAACTTGGGTTCGAAATCAATGTGCCGGCAGCTTACGGGCGCTACGTCTGGGAGCGCGTGTGGGAGGCTGGCCAGTCGCACGGCATCACCCCGTATGGCACAGAAACCATGCACGTGTTGCGCGCCGAGAAGGGCTTCATCATCGTCGGTCAGGATACTGATGGGACGGTGACGCCTTATGACGCCGGGCTCGACTGGGCAGTAGGCAAGAAGAAACCCGATTTCGTCGGCAGGCGCTCGCTCGCGCGGCCCGACATTGTCGCCCCTGGACGAAGGCAGCTGGTCGGACTGCTGACCGATAATCCGGGCGAAGTGCTGGAAGAAGGCGCACAGATCGTCGCCGATCCGAAGCAGGCGGTGCCGATGACCATGATCGGACACGTCACCTCAAGCTATCACAGCGCCACGCTCGGCCGCTCGATCGCGATGGCATTGGTCGAGGGCGGGTTCGAACGGATGGACGCGACACTTTACGTGCCGATGCCCGGACGGACCATCGCGGCCAAGGTGGTGAAACCTTTGTTCTATGATCCCGAAGGGAGCAGGCTCAATGGCTGACGCGGCCCTGCGCACGACCCCGGTTCCGGCCGGGCCCGCCAAGTTCAACGGCGTGACTATCGCACTGGGCGCACAGCTCGCACGGTTTTCACTGCGCGCACGTGACACGAAGGCTCTAGCGAAGTTGATCGGGCGTAAGCTCCCCGCCAAGATCGGTTCGAGCGAAGGCGATGTCTGCATGCTTGGCCCCGACGAGTGGCTGCTACGCGTCCCCGAGGGAACGATGGTTCCCGATGGTGCCGGACTGCCCCTCGCGGTGGTCGATATCGGCGAGCGTGCGGTTACGCTGGCAATCGAAGGCTCGCGCGCCGAAGCGGTGCTGCAAACCGGATGCCCGCGCGATCTCAGCACGTTCGCGGTCGGCGAAGCGCGGCGGACGGTGTTCGAGGGGATCGAAATGATCCTGCTGCGCACCGGTTCCGAGCGCTTCGAAGTGGACGTCTGGCGCAGCTTCGCGCCCCACCTGCACCTCGCTCTGACCACCGCCGCTTCGCACGGCTGAACGCCTAATCGAGCGCCCGCGCGGCGGCCTCCCAGAACGCGATCATGTCCGCCGCATAGCTGGCGGGGACATAGGCCACGCAGCTGTCTTTTGACACCACGTGCAGGCGCACATTGACGTGATCGATCACCGTCGATGCGCTGCAACCCGGGGCGAACGCCGGATTTTCGGCGTCGAACACCCCGCCTTCCATCAGCAGCCTGCGCCAGCCCGGTCCGCAGAGTTCGACCCGGACGATCCCGCCGCCCATCGCGGTCAGCGCGCCGTCATCGCCTAACGCACCCGTAATCGTCGCCGTGTCACCCTCGACCAGCCAGACGGTCGGTTCGAAACGGATCAAGGTCAATCCAGCCTCGCCCGCCGCTTGGCCGAATGGCGGCACCCCGATCCCGCAGGCCTTCCTGATCCGCGCCGCCGCCTTGGCCGGATTGCTCCACAGCTCAAGCACATGAAGCGGCGCTGGCGCCAGTTGGGTGATGGAAACGTCAGTCACGATAACGCTCCCCGGCTGGGTCGTAGAAATGCGGAGAGGTCACCCGGACGCTCGCCTGCTGCCCGCGCGTCGGCGACAGTGCGATCAGCTCCTCGTCGTGCCGTGCGCTACCGCCCGCAAGCAGGGCCAGCGCGATGCTGCCCCCTTCAACCGCGCGATAGGCGCTGGCGGTAACGTGGCCCTCGGCCGGTTGTCCATGGCGCGGCACCAGCATCCCGCCTTCGGGAATGGTTCCGGCCGTCGCGATCAATCCCACCAGCTGCAACCGGTCCGGCTCTGACAATGCCGGGCGCCGCAATCCGGCCGCGCCCAGATAGCCGCCCGCCTTGTTGAGCATCTTGTCGAGCCCAAGGTCATGCGGGGTGCGCCGCCCATCTACCTCGCCGCCGACCACAACGTGGCCCTTTTCGATCCGCAGGACTTCCATCGCCTCGAGCCCGTAGAGGCAGCCGCCTCGCCCGGTAACCTCGGTTTCGCAGGCGAGCCAGACCGGCTTGGCTTGTGTCGCCTCGACGTAAACCTCGAACGCGCGTTCGCCGCTGTAGCTGGCGGCAAGGACCAGCACGGGAACCCCGCCAATCGTGGCGCGGCCCAGCCCCATGTGACGCGGCGCTTCCTCTCCGGTCAGCGCTGCAATCGCCTGCGCGGCTTGCGGTCCCGCGACCGCGATCCCGGTGTAATGCTCCTGCACATTGACCACCGAGACCCGGAGCTCGGGAAACAGCACCTGGCGCACATAGGACAGCACAGTCGCCATCCGGTCGGCCCCACCGGTCGAGCTGGTCAGGAGGTAGCGGTCTTCCGCCAGCCGCCAGACCGTCCCGTCGTCGCAAACCAGCCCGTCTTCACGCAGCATGAAGGTGTAGCGTCCCCTGCCCACGCCCAGCTTGGCTACACTGGTCGCGCAAACCCTTTCGAGCAGCGCCGCCGCATCGGGGCCGCTGACCTCGAACTTGGCGAGGGTAGAAACGTCGGTCATGCCCACCGCGGTGCGGACCGTGCGCGCCTCGCGCCGGGCAGCGGCGGCAAGGTCTTCGTCATCACGCGGATAGGCGCGCGGGCGTTTCCAGTATCCGGCAGGCTGCCAGATAGGATCGCGTTCCTGATGCACATCGAACAGCGCCAGGCGCCGCAAGTGCGCGCCGGCATCGCGGTGATTGCGCCCGGCGAGCAGCCCCATTGTCACCGGCGTATAGGGCGGGCGAAAGGTGGTGAGACCGGCCTCGGGGATCGCCACCCCCTGCCGCTCGGCCAGCCGCGCGAGCGCGGCCATGTTGCCGGTCTTGCCCTGGTCGGTCGCCATGCCCAGCGTGGTGTAGCGCTTGAGGTGCTCGACCGAGCGATAGCCCTCGGTCCAGGCGAGATCGACGTCGGCAAGGGTTACGTCGTTCTGGAAATCGACGAAGCTGTTCTTTGGCTTGCCGATCGGCGCAGCCGAGTGGACCGGTGGGGTCTGGGCGGCGGCGCCAATCGACATGACATTCTGCCGCACCGCGCCGGGCAGGAAAGCTTGCGCCGCGTCATCCCAATCGAGCTTTCCGCCGGCCTGCATGTGCAGGTGAGCCACCGGGGTGAAGCCGCCCGACATGGCGACAAGATCGCACTCGAACGACTGATCACGTCCGCCGATCCGCGCGACCAGGCCCGTGACGCCTCCGCTGCCTCCACTCGCCTCGACGGGCTGGGCATCGTTGTAGACTGGCAAGCCGGTTAGCAGTCCGGCGCCCGCAGGCGCTGGCCGCGCATCGAGGATCCCCGACACTTCGCATCCGGCCTCATGCAGGGCCTGCGCAGTCTTGTAGGCATCGTCGTTGTTGGCCGCGATGACCGCGCGCTGGCCCGGGACCACGCCGAAGCGGCGGAGGTATGTGCGCACGGCCTGGCTCAGCATCACGCCGGGCAGGTCGTTGTTACCGAACGCCACCGGGCGCTCGATCGCCCCTGTGGCCAGGACCACCCGGCCCGCGCGGACGTGCCAGAGGCGCTGGGCGGTGCCGTTGGCCGGTGCCTGCCCCGGTTCGGCCAGCAACTGTGTCAATGTGACCAGGTCATGCTCCCAGTAGCCCGAAGCGCTGGTGCGGGTCAGAACGGTGCCGCCCAGTTTCGTTATCCGCTGTACAGTCCGTTGGGCCCACGCGGCATCGAGTTCATCTGGATCGCGCATCAACGAGCCGCCGATCACCGCGTCCTGCTCGACCAGCATGACCTTGCTGCCCGCTTCGGCAGCCTCCAGAGCGGCGGACAGCCCCGCCGGTCCTGCGCCCACCACCAGCACATCGCAAAACGCGCCGCGCTGCGAATAACGGTCGGGATCGGGCAACGTGGGGGCATTACCCAGGCCAGCCGCCCTGCGAATGAACCATTCGTAGACCAGCCACAGCTTGGCCGGGCCGAAGAAGGTCTTGTAGTAGAAGCCCGCTGGAAGTGCTTTGGAAAACAGCCCGATAACCGCGCCGACGTCAAACTTCAGGCTCGGCCAGCGGTTCTGGCTGTTCGCGACCAGTCCTTCGTAGACGAACACATCAGTGGCGCGGGTATTGGGTTCGGCACGGCCACCCTCGCCCACGGTGACCAGCGCGTTGGGCTCTTCCACCCCGGCGCCCATGATCCCGCGCGGGCGGTGGTATTTGAAGCTGCGGCCGACCAGCTTGATGCCGTTGCGCAGCAAGGCGGCAGCCAAAGTGTCGCCCGGCCGGGCTTCGAGTTCGCGCCCGTCGAAGGTAAAGCGGATCACGGCAGCGCCTCCGGCCCGATCGCCCTTGTTTCCGAGATCGCATTGGTGACCCGGTCGCGCGTCATCACCAGCCAGGCCCGGCACCCGAAGGTATGGCGCCACAGTTCCTGGTCGATCCCCTTGGGGTTGGTTCGGGTGTAGAGCCGCGCCATTGCCGCACCGTCGTCTGCGCCCGGCTCGATCAGTGAATCAATGGTGCGTTCGTAAACGAACTCGGCCTGGTCACGCGGTCCGCAGTGGGGACAGGGGATTTGCATCATCGGCTCGTCCCTCCTCAGCGATGGTTCGGCAGGGGACCGACCCCGTTTTCGTCGATCGTCGCACCGCGTTCGAAGCGGTCCAGCGCGAACGGTTCGTTGAGCGGATGCGGCGTGCCGGTGGCGAGCTTATGCGAATAGGTCCAGCCCGACGCGGGGGTCGCCTTGAACCCGCCGTAGCACCACCCGCCGTTGAGATAGAGACCTTGCACCGGCGTGGCACCGGTGATCGGCGATCCGTCAAAGCTCATGTCGGTCACCCCGGACCAGGTGCGCAGCATCCTGAGCCGCGACAGCGCCGGGACCAGGGCAATCGCCTGCGCGATGGCGCCTTCGGTGATCATCGGATTGCCGCGCTGGGCATAGCTTGGCCAGTTGTCCGGATCGCCGCCCATCACGATCCCGCCCTTGTCGGACTGGCTGATGTAGCAATGCAGCGACTGCGACATGATCACGCCGTTGATCATCGGCTTGACCCCTTCGGTGACCAGCGCCTGCAGGGTCTGGCTTTCGACCGGCAGCTTGAGCCCGGCCATCGCCGCGACGTGG
>JBJTMA010000096.1:0-25036 GCA_046063295.1 Novosphingobium sp. | reverse complement strand
CTTGCCCTCGATCCGGCCGAAACCGCAGAGGATATTGCCCGCGTGCGCCGGCTGGATCTCGAAGAAATCACCCTCGTCGAGCGTCTTCCTGATCACTTCGTGCATGTCATAGGGCTGCGTGGCCGAGGCCGGGATCAGCGTGTCGAGGCTGGTCTCGCTGCGGTCCCAAGGATCGTTGGTCGGCCGTTCGGGCACGCCGGAGCGGTTGTCGCTCGGCAGGTAATCGATCAGGTCGCGCGCGGTGAGCAGCGCTTCGATATCGTTTTCGAGCGCAAGGTCGGCGACCGAGGTCTTGGTCGAATGCGTCACCGCCCCGCCGAGCTCTTCCTGGGTGACGATCTCGTTGGTCACGGTCTTGACCACGTCGGGACCGGTGACGAACATGTAACTGCTGTCCTTCACCATGAAGATGAAGTCGGTCATCGCGGGGGAGTAGACCGCCCCGCCGGCGCATGGGCCCATGATGAGCGACAGCTGCGGCACCACGCCCGAGGCGAGCACGTTCCGCTGGAAGATTTCGGTGTAGCCGCCGAGCGAGGCTACGCCTTCCTGGATCCGCGCACCGCCTGAATCGTTAAGCCCAATGACCGGCGCACCGACCTTCATCGCCATGTCCATGACCTTGCAGATCTTCATCGCATGGCGTTCGGACACCGCCCCGCCGAAGACGGTGAAATCCTGCGCATAGACATAGACTAGCCGGCCGTTGATCGTCCCCGAACCGGTGACCACGCCGTCTCCCGGGATGGTTTGTTCGGGCATCCCGAAGTCGGTGCAATTGTGCTCGACATACATGTCCAGCTCTTCGAACGTGCCTTCGTCAAGCAGCACGATCAGCCGCTCACGCGCAGTGAGCTTGCCCTTGGCGTGCTGCGCATCGATGCGCTTCTGCCCCCCGCCCAGCCGCGCGGCGGCGCGGCGGCGTTCCATTTCGGCGACGTTTGCAGACAATGGTCTCTCCTGGACAATGCGAAGCGTGCGGTCTGCGGCGGCGGGGAGGCAATGTCCAATGTGAATTTGCAAAGTTGCGAAGTCACAGTTTGCAAACTAGTGTGCCGCAATGCAGCGCCGCATCTTCGCCGGGAGCCAGCTTCGTGCAATTCGCGCCGAACGCGGCCTGCGCCAGGCCGAGCTGGCCGAAGCGCTCGAAATTAGCGCGTCGTACCTCTCGCAGCTGGAGAACGACGACCGCCCGCTGACTCCGGTATTGGTCGAGCGGCTTGCCCGAGCCTTCCCGCTCGACTGGCGCGAGATCGGAGCCGGGGATGCCGAAACCCGGCTTGCAGCCCTGCGCGAGGCTAACGCCGATCCGCTGTTCCCCGAAGCGCTTGATGCCGCCCAGCTCGCGCGCTTCGCCGAACAGCAACCCGCCCTGGCCGAGCGGTTCATCGCGCTCCACGAGGCCTACCGCCGTTCGGGCCAGCGGCTGCAGATGGTCGACGAGGCACTGGCGAGCGAGAGCGGCGGTTCGCGCCTGCCGTGGGAAGAGGTGCGCGACTGGTTTCACCTTGCCGGCAATTACGTCGATCCGATCGACCGCGCAGCGGAGACGCTGGCCGGAAGGCTTGGCGGACTTTCGCCCGAAACCGGGGCGATCGAGGAATACCTGCGGCAGGCGCTCTCGGTTTCGCTGATCTATTCGGGCCAGGCGGGCCTGCGCAGCTTCGATGCCGAAATGGGTCACCTGACGATCGATCCCGGTCAGCCGGTCGAGAGCCGCCGCTTCCAGCTCGCCCACCAGCTTGCCGCGCTCGCGCTCAAGGACGAGATTGCAAAGGTTGTCGAGCAGGCGGCCCTGCGCAGCGCTGCCTCGCGCCAGCTGCTGTTCGTCGGGCTGTGCAACTACGCCGCGGGCGCGCTGCTTATGCCCTATCGCCGCTTCCGGCAGGAGGCCCGCGCGTTGCGCCACGACATCGACCGGCTCGCGCAAGCCTTCGGCACCAGCTTCGAGCAGACCTGCCACCGCCTTTCCACCCTCCAGCGCGAGGATATGCGCGGCGTGCCGTTCTTCTTCTGCCGGGTCGATATGGCGGGCAACATCACCAAGCGCCACTCCGCCACCCGGCTGCAGTTCGCCCGGTTCGGCGGGGCCTGCCCGCTGTGGATCGTCCACGAGGCGGTGGCGATCCCCGACCGCATCCTGGTCCAGCTTGCCGAAACCCCCGACGGGGTGCGCTACGTGTCGATGGCCAAGGGGTTGGTGAAGCCGTCAGGCAGCTACACCCGCAGCCCCCGGCGCTATGCCGTGGCGCTGGGCTGCGAGGCCGAGCATGCGAGCGAATTCGTCTATGCCGATGGACTTGCCCTCACCGCGGCAAGCGCCGCCACCCGGATCGGCATTTCCTGCCGCATCTGCCCGCGCGCCGATTGCGACCAGCGTGCATTCCCGCCCAGCGACCGCACAATCAGCGTCGACCCCGATAACCGCGGCGTGGTGCCCTATTCGATCGGCTGAAACGCGGGGGTGGCTATTTCGCCCGCAACCGGCTAGGGGCGCGCACGAAAGTGCCGCGGCGCCGCTGCCCGGCCATGCTTAGACACCAAGCATCCCCTTCCCCCACGGCCGCGCCTGACAGCGCGCCGCATTCGTCAGTTGTCACAGCCATGTCCTTCCCCAACCTTCCCGAACCCCTTTCCCGCGCGCTTGCCGAGAAGGGCTATGAAGAACCCACCTCGGTCCAGGCCGCCGTGCTCGAACCCGAAGCGCTCGGCCGCGACCTGATCGTCTCGGCCCAGACCGGTTCGGGCAAGACCGTCGCCTTCGGCATCGCCATGCTGCGCGAGTTGCTGGCCGACGGAGCCGCTCTGCCGGTAGCCGCCGCGCCGCTCGCGCTGGTTATCGCCCCCACCCGCGAACTGGCGCTGCAGGTCAGCCGCGAACTGACCTGGCTCTCGGCCAAAGCCAATGCGCGCATCGCCACCTGCGTCGGCGGGATGGACCCAAGCAAGGAACGCCGCGCGCTCTATCACGGCGCGCATATCGTGGTGGGCACTCCGGGCCGCCTGCGCGATCATCTCGAGCGCGGCGCACTCGACCTGTCGAGCCTTGCCTACGTGGTGCTCGACGAGGCCGACGAAATGCTCGACATGGGCTTCCGCGACGACCTTGAGGAAATACTAGACGCCGCGCCCGAGGCGCGCCGCACCTTGATGTTCTCGGCCACCATGCCGCGTCCGATCGCGATGCTGGCCCAGCGCTACCAGAACGATGCCTTGCGCATTTCGACCATCGGCGACAGCCGCGGGCATGGCGACATCGAATACCAGACCGTGCTGGTCTCGCCCTCGGATATCGAGAACGCAGTGATCAACCTGCTGCGCTTTCATGAAGCCGAAACCGCGATGCTGTTCTGCGCCACCCGCGACAATGTCCGCCACCTCCACGCCGCGCTGGTCGAGCGCGGCTTTGCTGCTGTCGCACTCTCAGGCGAGCACAGCCAGAACGAACGCAACCACGCGCTGCAGGCGCTGCGCGATGGCCGCGCCCGGGTCTGCGTCGCCACCGATGTCGCCGCACGCGGGATCGACGTCGCGTCCCTCAGCCTTGTCATCCACGTCGAAGTGCCGCGCGATGCCGAGACCTTGCAGCACCGCTCGGGCCGCACCGGGCGCGCCGGGCGCAAGGGCACCGCAGTTCTGATCGTTCCCTACCCGCGCCGCCGCCGGGTGGAGGAGATGCTCCGCCGCGCGCGGGTTGCCGCAGTCAACGTGCCGGTGCCAAGCGCCGAGATGATCCGTGCACGCGATCACGAGCGCCTGTTCGAAGTGCTGCTCGAACCGGTCGAAGGCAGCGAGGAAGAACTGGCGCTGGCGCAGCGGTTGCTCGACCAAAAGAGCGCTCTCGACCTTGCCGTCGCGCTGGTTCGTCAGCACGCCAAGGCGATGCCCGAGCCCGAGGAACTGATCGATCTGTCGCAGCGCGAGGAAGGCCGCGGCATTGACAAGTCGCACCACCGTCAGGGCTTTGAAGACACCGTCTGGTTCCGCATGGACATCGGCCGCCGTCAGAACGCCGATCCGCGCTGGATCCTGCCGCTGCTGTGTCGCCGCGGGCACATCACCCGCAACGAGATTGGGGCCATCCGCATCGCCGCCAATGAAACCTTTTTCCAGATTCCCCGCGCAATCGAAGCCAAGGTCCGCGAGGCCTTGCAGCGTACCATGAACGACGGTGCCGAAGACGAAAGCGGAATCCGGATCGAGCCTTCGCCCGAAAGCCCGCGCGACATGGCGAAGCAGCCCGCAAGGCGCCAGCTCAAGGCTGCACCGGGCGCCGCTCCAGTGGCCGATCGCAAACCGCCGCACCATGGTCGCCCCGGCAAGCCGCCTTTCAAGCCTGGCGCCAACAAGCACGCCGCGGCGCATCGCAAGGGGCCGCGTCCGCGCTGACGGAACGCTTGGCCATGGTCCGCGTTTGCGGAGGATCATGGCATCCAATCCCGCAAGCGAGAAACCCGGCATCACCCGCAAACGCGCGGGCAAACGCTGGCGCTACTTCAACGCCCGCGGGCGCGAGATTACAATGCCCGAAGAGATTGCGCGGCTCAATAAGATCGGCCTGCCCCCGGCCTATACCGACTGCTGGCTGAGCCCCGATCCCGACAGCCCGGTTCAGGCAATCGGCTACGATGCCCGCGGACGGCGGCAATACCGTTACCATCCCGACTTCCGCGCGGTGCAGGAAGCCGACAAGTTCGATCGCTGCATCGAGTTCGGCCGCCGCCTGCCCCGGCTGCGTGCTGCGGTCGAGTTCGATCTGGCCGGAGACCCCTACGATCGCACCACAGTGATCGCAGCAGTGATCCGCGTGCTCGACGAGTGCAGGATCCGCGTGGGTAATCGCGCCTATGCCAGGGCCAACAAGAGCTTTGGCGCGACCACGCTCGAGCGGCGCCACATGACCATCGAACGGTCGCGCATCCTGTTCGCCTTCACCGGCAAGTCCGGCAAGAAGCAGGCGGTCGAAGTCCACGACACCCGCGTGATCGGAATCGTCCGCAAGCTCGCGAAACTGCCGGGCAAGGCCGTGTTCCAGTACCGCACCGCTAACGGGACGGTTTCGGCAATCACACCGGGCGACATCAACGCCTATATGCAGGACAAGATCGGGCAGAGCTTCTCGGCCAAGTGCTTCCGCACCTGGCATGCCTCAGCGGGAGCGTTGCGCGAGGCGCTGCGCCTGCTGCGCGGCGGCCGCACGCCGACGGTCAAGGAACTCGCCGAACCGGTGTCCGAACAGCTCGGCAACACCCCTGCAATCGCGCGCAAGAGCTACATTCATCCCGATGTTCTCGAAGCAGCGACCAGCGGCGAACTGCCGCCCAGCCCGCGCCCGACGAAGTGGCTCGATCAGGGCGAGAAGGCCTTGCTCCAAATGCATGAGGAACCGGGCGCCGGGTAAGCTTGGAACCATCCCGCGCATGGCACGTTTAGCAATCATAATTCAGGAGAAAAACAATGGGCTTGATCATTACACTAATCGTCGGCGGCGTCATCGGCTGGCTGGCAAGCATCGTGATGCGCACCGACGGCCAGCAGGGCATTTTCCTCAATGTGGTCGTCGGGATCGTCGGCGCCATTCTTGCCGGTTACGTCATCACCCCGTTTATCGGTGGTGCGCCAATTACCAGCGGTGCGCTTGATATCCGTTCGCTGATTTCGTCGTTCCTTGGTGCGGTCGTGCTTCTTGCGATCGTCAACATGGTTCGTCGCGGTTCGGTCCGTTAAGACCTGAACCCATCGCACCTGATTTGGGCCGACCAGCGATCATCCCTCCCAGGATTGCCGGACGGTTTGCCGAGTGCCCCCGCGCAAGGCCGGTCAGGTGTAGCTTGCCTTCAAGGTAAGAAATCAAAGCGGTCGCTTCGGCGACCGCTTTTTTATGCTGCAGGCAGGTGCAGGAGCGCGGTTAGTCCCTGTTCGGACCATGACATTTCGAATTCGCCGCCAGAAACGCCGACCATCCGCTTGATGAGCTGATGTCCTTGCCCGGAACCTGTGCTGACGGAAGGTGCGGTATCGTTTTCCTGCCACTCAATGACGATTTCCCCAGCCTTGCCTTGCGCGTTGACGTTGACGCCTTTTGCCTTGCCGAGTGCTCCATACTTGGCGCTGTTGGTGGACAGTTCACCGATTACCAAAGCGATCACCCGGGCGTTCTTATCGCTGACTTCCACACTGCCATCGCATTGGCACGCGATCGTCTCGTACGGTTCAGTCAATACCGCCAGCAATTCGCAAAGCTCAACAGGGCGGTCCGACGCCTCCATCATCTGCACCTGCGCACGCGCCAGAAGCGCAAATCGTGCTGCAAGGTCGCGCGCGAAATCGCCGTGTTCGGGCATTGTCTTTGCGCTCAATGTCGCAACCGCACCACTCAGCGCGAAGGCATTGCGAAGTCGGTGACGCATCTCGAACGCCATGGTTTCAAGCGCCTCACGCGCCTTCACCTGTTCGGTCACATCGCGCGAAAACGAGACGATCTGGAAAATGCCTCCGTCATTGTCGCGCACGGGCGATACCGTGACATCCCACCATTTCGGAGTGCCCTTGGCGGTAGGGCAAAATGCCTCGAAGCGGCTTTCGCGGCCGGCCGCCGCCTCCCGCACCGCCTCGCGCACGCGGCCCTTGGCCTCTTCGGGCCACAGATCCCACCAATGTGCTCCTTCGACCGTGCAGAAATCGTCGATCTCCATCGAACAGCGCCCATTCCGGTTCATGAAGCCGACCCGGCCCTCGGTGTCGACAAGCTTCACGCAGTCCTGGCTCTGCTCAAGCAAAGTCACCATCAAATTGCCGGTCACTTCGGCAAAGTCGTTCCCCAGCTTCAGGGTGAGTGCATCGGGGATCGGGGAATTCATTGGAAACGTTTGCCCATCGCTTGGGGAAACAGATTACATATGGACTTGTTTGCGCGGACTCTAGAACAATCGCACATAAACTGTTCCACGCTGTCGGAACGGGAACCAAGCCACGCCGCGAACGTAAAGGGACATGGCCACCGATTGGATCAAGCCGCAGGCAGGGGGGATCTACATCGCCCCGGCCGACCTATGGATCGATCCCGCTCAGCCTCAGCAGCGCGCGGTGATCACGCATGGTCACGCCGACCATGCCCGCAGCGGACACGGAGACGTCTGGGCCACACCTGAAACGCTGGCTATCATGGGCCTGCGCTATGGCATCGAGCACGGCACGCCGATCGCCTATGGCGACGGCTTCGAACGCAGCGGGGTCCGTTTCAGCCTGCACCCGGCCGGGCATGTGCTCGGATCGGCGCAAGTGCTAATGGAGTATGCCGGTCAGCGCGTCGTGGTAAGCGGCGATTACAAACGCCGGTTCGATCCGACCTGCGCACCGTTCGAGCCGGTCGCCTGCGACGTGTTCATTACCGAGGCGACCTTTGGCCTTCCAGTGTTCCGCCATCCGCCACTCGTAGACGAGATCGCCAAGCTGCTGCTGCGCCGCGCCAGCGAGCCGGAGCGCTGCGTGCTGGTTGGAGCTTACGCACTCGGCAAAGCGCAGCGGGTAATTGCCGAACTGCGACGCGCGGGTTGGCACGAACCGATTTACATCCACGGTGCCTTGGAGCGGATGTGCCGGCTTTACGAGGATCTGGGAGTTCCACTGGGCGAGCTTCGCCTGGTCTCCGCCAGCAGCAAGGATGACATGCGCGGGGCAATCGTATTGTGTCCGCCGAGCGCGCTGACCGACACCTGGAGCCGACGTATGCCAAACCCGATAACCGCAATGGCATCGGGCTGGATGCGGGTGCGAGGGCGGGCCCGGCAACGCAATGTCGAACTACCGCTGATTGTTTCCGATCATGCCGATTGGGACGAACTCACTGCCACAATAACCGAACTTGCCCCGCGCGAAACGTGGATCACCCACGGTAGCGAAGACGGATTGCTGCGCTGGTGCGAGCTCCACCAGATCCGGGCGCGAGCCTTGGCTGTAGTTGGGCGCAGCGAAGAGGACGACGGTTGATGCGCCGCTTCGCCAACCTTGTCGACACGCTGGTCTATACCCGATCGCGCAATGCAAAGCTTGCCGCACTGGCCGATTACCTGCGCGACACGCCTGATCCGGAACGCGGATGGGCCTTGGCAGCCCTGACCGACAGTCTGGATTTTCCGGCGGTCAAGAGCGCGACGATCCGCTCTGTGGCGGAAAGACGCGTAGATCCTGAATTGCTGCGTTTGTCCCGGCTCCACGTGGGTGACACTGCCGAAACGGTGGCGTTGATCTGGCCCGATGGCGCACCTGTGGAACGCAGCGATCCCAGTGTCGACGAAGTGGTCGCCGCTCTGGCCAACGCCACCCGTTCGAGCGCACCTGAAGTCCTGTCGCAGTTGCTCGACAGGCTCGATACGAACAGCCGCTTTGCGATGCTCAAACTGGCCACGGGCGGGATGCGGATTGGCCTTTCGGCGCGCCTCGCCAAGACTGCTTTTGCCCAGGCCTTCGGGGTATCCGTCGATACGGTTGACGAATTGTGGCACGCGCTTGAACCGCCTTATGCCGCATTGTTCGCCTGGGCTGCCGACGGCGGCGAGCAGCCCGACATTTCGGCAACGCCATTCTTCCGCCCCTTTATGCTGTCGCATCCTTTCGAGGGCGACGAGCTGGACCTGTCAGTTTATGCGGCCGAGTGGAAGTGGGACGGAATTCGCGTGCAGCTGGCCCATTTGGGCGGGCAGACCCGGATCTATAGTCGCGGCGGTGACGAGATCAGCGCAGCCTTTCCCGAACTGGTCGATGCGCTGCAGATCGATGCTGTCGTCGACGGGGAATTGCTGGTGCGCGGAACCTCGCAAGGCGGGGACGCAGCGAGCTTCAACGCCTTGCAACAGCGCCTCGGACGCAAGATCGTCACCAAGAAGATGCGCGAAGACTACCCCGCCTTCGTGCGGCTCTATGACGTCCTGGTCGACGGGCCCGACGATCTGCGCGCACTGCCCTGGACAGAACGGCGAAAGCGGCTCGAACACCTTGTCGAGCGGTTGCCCGGGGACCGTTTCGATCTGTCGCAAGTCCTAGAGGTGGAAGACTTTGCCAGCCTTTCCGAACTGCGTGCCGGCGCACGCGACGTGGCAATCGAAGGGGTGATGCTCAAACGCCGGGACAGCACGTACCAAGCCGGCCGAAAAGTCGGCGAATGGTACAAGTGGAAGCGCAATCCGCTGACCGCTGACTGCGTGATGATGTACGCGCAGCGCGGGAACGGAAAGCGCGCCTCGTTCTATTCCGACTATACCTTCGGTTGCTGGAGTGAAGCCGGCGAACTGCTTCCCGTTGGCAAGGCCTATTCAGGCTTTACCGATGAAGAACTCAAGATGCTTGATCGCTTTGTCCGTGAACACACGGTCGGCCGGTTTGGTCCGGTACGTGAGGTTGAAAAGACGCTTGTACTGGAGGTGGCCTTCGATTCCATCCATTCCAGCGCGCGCCATAAATCGGGCCTTGCCATGCGCTTTCCACGAATTCATCGCATCCGGACGGATAAGCCCGCTAGCGAAGCGGATACCCTCGCGGCGCTGAAGGCAATGGTCACCTGACCTATGCTTTGGCCCGGCTGCGCGCCTCGGCTTCTGCCTGTTCAAGCTTGTCGCCCTCAGGGCCGTCGAGGGCAGCGGCCGCGTCCTCGGCCATGCCCTCGATTTGATCCTTGTGGGTTCTGGCAAACCGCTTAGCGCTCTCGTCATATTCGCGCGCGGCCTTGTAATTGCCCTCGCCAAATTCGTCGGTGCTCTTAGGGCTATCGCTCATTCTTGCTCCTCCGCAGTGATTGTTCCACTGCCGGACAACGCGCGAATGGATGACCCCGTTCCAGCGTTAGCGGAGATTGCCGGCTGCGGCCACGGCCAGATCGTTGATTAGCGATTCGTGCGCCGATACCTGTTGAACGCCTTCGCTCGCCGGCATCTTGCCGCCATTCAGCATTTCGTTGAGCGCCGCCCGCGCGCGGCCCACCCGGCTCTTCATCGTGCCGACGGCGGTTTCGCAAATTTCGGCAGCCTCTTCGTAGCTGAAGCCCCCTGCCCCGACGAGCAGGATCGCCTCGCGTCGTTCACGCGGCAAGGCCATCAGCGCCCGGCGCATGTCGGCCAGGTGCAGCGGATCTTCCTGTCCCATCGGTGCTTGCAAGGTGCGTTCCGCCACGCCCTCGTCATAGTCGCCAACGAACTTGTTACGCCGCATTTCGGTGAGGTAGCAATTGCGCAGGATGGTGAACGTCCAGGCGCGCAGGTTCGTGCCGGGTTCGAACCGGTCGCGCGCGCCCCATGCCTTGAGCATCGCTTCCTGAACCAGATCGTCGGCAAAATCCGGTCGACCGCAAAGCGAACGGGCGAATGCACGGAGGTGCGGAATGGTTTCGGCGAGCTGCCGCTTGAAGGTGGCAGCATCCGCTGCCGATTGTTCAGCTGCCATCTGAAGCGCGATCGAGCTTGTCCAGCAACTGCGCCAAATCGTCTGGCAGGGACTCCTCGACCACTTGGTCGTACAGTCTCTGCAGGCCTTTGGCCCACGCCGGCTGAGGTGTCGCCGCGGTGGTGCGCTTCGGCTTGTGTCCCGAAACGCTGCCGCCAGCGGTAACTCCCTGAGGTTCGCCCCGCTTGGTCAAAGGATGCTCCGGTCTGTCATCGAACAAGTAATTCACGACTTAATCCGCTACCTGC
This sequence comes from Novosphingobium sp., assembly GCA_046063295.1. Classification (GTDB taxonomy): domain Bacteria; phylum Pseudomonadota; class Alphaproteobacteria; order Sphingomonadales; family Sphingomonadaceae; genus Novosphingobium. Next base: position 14,354 of record JBJTMA010000096.1, on the reverse strand, counting down.
TGCTTGGCAACGCAATGCGCCCCAAATGTTGAGAATTCCGCCATTTTCCGTCCATCGGCCGACCTGCAGGAGTGGACCAACAGAAGGAGCAAACATTTGTTTTCGGACAGATTTGACCGCGAACTTCGCGACCTGGCACTCGGCTGGCTGGCCTCGCGAAATTGTGCCGGTCACCGAGCCAAACATGTAACCTCCTCCGTCCGAATTACTGGAACGCTTAAGGTTGCAAATCGTTCCCTCCCTGGCGGCAGGACCTCTCAGGAGGCGACTGGTCTCCGTGGGACGGGAAACGCTCTTGGTTCAAAAACCCAAATTGCTGCCAAATCGTGAACGGCTGTCCGGCATCCTGATCCGCTTTCCGCGGGTCGCCCCGCTTGCAGCATTCGGGCTGGCGATGGTGGCGACATTGCTCGTCGTTGTTTCGATTGAACACGCCAGCCGCATCGAACAGCGAACCATCATAACCGAGCGCGTGGCTGCGCTTGCCCAGGATATCGAGCGCCGGGTGTCCGCGACGCAAGCCTATCTGATGTCAGGCGCCGCGCTGTTCGAATCCGGTATGGACGTTGACCAGCAAACTTTTGATCGTTTCGCCGCGACCCTGCAGGCTGACAATGACTTTCAGGGCATCATGGCACTGGGCTGGTCGGTGCGCATGCCCGCCGCGCAGGTTCCTGCGTTCGAGGCGAAGATGCGCCAGAACGGATCACCCGGTTATCATGCCTGGCCCAAGCAGAGCGGTCCGGCGACGGGCGATATCGATGCGATCAAATTCGTCGCGCCAATCACTACGAATAACCGGACGACCATCGGATTCAATCTGCGCGCCGAGCCGGTACGACGCGCCGCGATAGATCAGGCGGCGCACACCGGAAAACCGGCAATCAGCGGTCCCGTCGCGCTACTTCAGGGCGGACCGAAATTCGGCATCATCATGGTCGCACCCGTCTATGAATATAGCGACGGAAAGGAGGCGCGCGGAGCCCTGAAGGGGTTCATTACCGGGGGCATGCGCGCTGACCGCTTTGTGCTCGCATCGATCATCGGGCAGGCTGACACCAAGCTGAACCTCGAAATATATGACCAGAGCATCAATCCCGGGCTGCTGCTGTACCGTCAGGGAGAACCGATCAGATCGGGCGCCTCCGTGGTCAGATATGCGCAAGTGGCTGACCACGTCTGGATTGTAAGGTCATCGATCGCACCGCCGGGGTTCCTGGGCGAAACCGGGATGCTCGTCCTGCTTGCGGGACTCATCATTGCGGCTCTTCTGCTGTTCATCGTGCGGCTTGCGATCCAGCAGGCCTTGTTTGACAGGCACCAGCTAGTTGTTCGGCAGGAGCAGGACGCAATCCGCGCGAACCTGACCCGTGAGCTCAATCACCGGGTCAAGAATACGCTCGCCAACGTGCTTTCCATCCTCTCGCTTTCGCGGCGCAACGCACATGACCTCGATAGTTTCGTGGCCGATTTCGACGGCCGCGTGCGTGCGCTTTCGGCAACCTATAACTTGCTGATGCAGACCAGCTGGGGGCCGATCAGCGTCATCTCGGTCCTGCGCACGGAGATGGCCCCTTATATCGAGAGCGATCTACCGCGCATCGATATCGCCGGACCGGACGCACTGATTGCGCCAAATGATGCCCTGTCCCTTGGGCTGCTGATCCACGAATTGATGACCAATGCCGCAAAGTTCGGCGCGCTTAGCGGCGACGCCGGGCGCATCGGCCTGCGCTGGGCAAGCAGCGGAGGTGAGCACCTGCTTTTCGAATGGCAGGAAAGCGGCGGACCTCCCCCTTCGACCGATCGCAAACGCGGGTTCGGAAGCGAACTGATCGAAAAGGTCCTGTCGCGCGAATTGCGTTCCGATATCCGGATCGAATTCCCGGCCGAAGGGGTCCGCGTCGCTTTCCTCGTTCCTGTCAGGCAGGTTGGCGCCTTCAGCCTTTCGGAACAGCGGCGCGAAAGGGCGGGCTGATCGCACCCCCCTTTTTCAGCGTCAGGCTATCGCTTCGGTTGAGCGGAAAAACATCGCCTGGCTGATCGCCGCTTTTACTGCCGATTCAAGGAACGGCTTCGTGACCAGGTAGGTCGGCTCGGGCCGATCGCCCGTGAGAAGCTTTTCCGGATAGGCGGTGATGAAGATTACCGGGACCGAAAACTCGCCGAGAATATCATTCACGGCATCGATGCCAGAACTGCCGTCTGCAAGCTGGATATCAGCCAGAACCAGGCCGGGCCTGCGCTTGGCGACAATTGCTGCCGCTTCATCCCGCGTGGTCGCGGTGCCGCAGATGGTGTGGCCCAACCCTTCGACCAGTTCTTCAAGCTGCATCGAAATGAGCGCTTCGTCTTCGATGATAAGCACGTCCGTAGCGGATTCAGCGTCGATTTCTTCCATCGCGCCACGAACCAGGTCGTTCGCCTCGCCTTCGCTGATGTCCATAATCTGTGCTGCTTCAGCCGGGCTGAAATCCTCAATTGTTGTGAGCAGCAATGCCTGGCGATTAACCGGGGTAATGGCAGCGAGCCGTTCTTCCGCAGTCGCAAGCGCACCCTCCAGGTGATCTGAGCGTCCCGGAAGCGAACCGCCACCCGCCGACCAGATCTTGTTGAAAGCGCGGTACAAGGCAACGCGGCCCGAGCCGATTTCCTGGAGAACGCCAGCGTCGGAGAGTGCGGCTTCGAGTGTCGCGCGCACGTAAGCGTCACCCGCCAACTGCGAACCGGTCAATGCGCGGGCATAGCGGCGAAGATAAGGAAGATGAGCGACAACTGCTTGCGACACTGACATTAGAACCACACTCCCAAGAAATCTTGTCACATAAACGTGACGCGTCCGCCTTGGTTCCCCGCCATCCACCGAAATCCGGGAACCTATTGATGATTAAACCGTTTTAACGGCCGTATCGGCCCGATGCAAATGGCGTAGGGGTTTCGGACTGCGCAACTGCGCGGCACACCACCTGCCGCAAACGCGAAATCTGGCGAAGGTTAAAGCCTGGCAGGCATACGCGATTGCTGCGCCGCATGCATGCCATTTTTCGAAATTCCAGTTTCATACATTTTCGCGGGAACCGAATCGGACCCGGCGCGTTTCACCACTGACACGTGCAACGGCTTACCCCTCCCGCCCCCCCGCCTTGCACGTGTCCAAGATAACTAGTCCCCCGTGGCTTTCCGCTACGGGGGACATTATTTTTGGGCGGGTGATCTTCAGCCATGTAGCGCGCGCCGGGTTCAGCGCGTCGCGTTGGCACTCCGCAAGGCGTCGGCCAGTTGATGGCGCAGCTGATCCGCATGTTCGGCGCTTGGGACACGCAGGATCGCGGCTGGATGGCCCGTGATTATCACCGGCGGGCCGAACAGCGATTGTTCGACCTTCCCTTGACGCGCGATCACGCCCTTGCCGTTGCCGGTGAGTGAGAGGCTGGCCGTCGCTCCCAAAGCAACGATCACCGATGGCTTCACCAGCGCAATCTCCTGTTCTATCCACCACCTGCAGGCGGTGATCTCGGCGCTGTTGGGCCGCTCATGCAAGCGCCGCTTGCCGCGCATCGTATGCTTGAAGTGCTTGACTGCGTTGGTCACGTAAACCTGGCCGCGATCGACCTTCGCCGCTGCAAATGCGGCATCGAGTTCGCGCCCCGCGGGTCCGACGAACGGACGGCCTGCCAGATCTTCCTGGTCACCGGGTTGCTCACCCAATATCATGATCCCCGCCTGGCTCGGCCCTTCGCCGCAAACAGCCTGCGTGGCATTGCAGTAAAGCGGGCAGCGCGTGCACCGCGCAATCTCGACTTCAAGCTGCTGGCGCGTGTCGGTCATGGCCGATCCCTCGCCTCCATTCCGAACATACGGCTTCATTCGTAACGAGCGAAGCGCCGGCGAGGTTGCATCGGCATCGCGCATTGCCATGACCCGGCTTTCCGCCCCTGAAACGAGGGCGGGTATCAACTTCGCCTCAGGCAGGTTTTTCCAATACTTCTTTGGCATTTCAGCCTGCATCGCCTTCACCTTGAGCCGAGCAGGATTGAAGATGTTGGCGTAGTACGTTTGCCAAAGTTCGTCGGTCGCATCGGGTACGGCTTGCGGCTTTACGGTGGCGCAAGAGAAAGCAAGATCGCCGTTATCACAGCGGGCGCAGCCCTTCGGGGTTTCTATGCGCCAGTCCATGTCGCCAAAGCGCCGGGCGAAAAACGGTGCGGTTGCCTCGACAATAAAGTGATCGGGTTCGAACCAGGCGTGGAAATTACGCCGTTCCCCCGCCTCCGGTTCGATTTCACGAAAGCGCACAAAGGCCTTCATCTTATGCCCATCGCGCTTCACCAGCTTTGCCAGGATCCGCAAGCGCGCCATATCGGGGTCGCTTTCATCACCCACGAAATAGGGGTCCATCCGCGCGCGCCAGACAGCGCGGTAGGGCAATGAAAAGCGATCCGGAACGTCGGCGCAAAGGGCTATCTCGATCAGGCCGAGCAAAGCTCTTGGTATGCGCACTTCGCCGATTGCCGGGCTTGCAGGAACGCTTGCCCGATCGAACAGCGACAAAGCCTGGTCATCGTCTTCGGCTTGCCACTCCGCGTCTTCGGGTCGCACTCCACCCTGCAGCAAGGTTCGTGCGGCCTCTCGCCAGGCTGTGGCAAAGCCAAGGCACGGCATCACGGTGCGGATAACGTTGGTCATAATAAACTGAGTTGCCGGGGCGGAGGAACAAACAGACTGCGCAGATCGCCTCGGTCGCCCAGTTCGATCGGGCGCCAATCCGCCGTGATGACAAACGGCTTCGCGTTTTTCATCCGTGCGCCGATCCGCAGCAGATCTGCAAAGCCAAGCCGCTTATAGCGCCGCGCCCGCAAGATTCGCGCGACGACCTTGGCGCCGAGTCCCGGCACCCGCAAAAGCATTTCGCGTTCGGCACGGTTGACGTCCACCGGAAATCTGCCGCGGTGTTGAAGCGCCCAGGCCAGCTTGGGGTCGATCGCCAGATCGAGCATGCCGTCTCGCGTGCCCGTGGCGATCTCGTCTACCGAAAAGCCGTAAAACCGCAGCAGCCAGTCGGCCTGGTAAAGCCGGTGTTCCCGCATCAGCGGCGGCTTGATCAGAGGCAGGACGTTACTGGCATCCGGAATCGGACTGAACGCCGAATAGTAGACGCGCTTCAACCGATAGCCGCTGTAAAGGCGCTGCGATCCGGCAAGAATGGTCGTATCGCTGGCATCGTCCGCGCCGACGATAAGCTGGGTGCTTTGCCCGGCCGGAGCGAATTTGCGGGTTCGCTTGGTGCGAAGGGTCGGCTCGCCGGCTTCCTCCAAACGCAAACGCACGCCAGCCATTGCCTTGCGGATCGAACCGGCGTCCTTTTGAGGTGCAAAGCTCGCCAGACTGGTATCGGTCGGGAGTTCGATATTGATTGAGAGGCGATCGGCATAAAGCCCGGCCTCGTCGATCAGATCCTGCGCCGCATCGGGAATCGTCTTGAGGTGGATATACCCCTTGAAACCGTGCTCGAGCCGCAATGTCTTCGCGACCCGGACCATCTCGGCCATCGTGTCATCGGGGGAGCGGATGATGCCCGATGATAGAAACAGGCCTTCAATGTAATTGCGCCGGTAGAATTCGATCGTCAGCCACACGATTTCCTCAACCGAAAACCGCGCCCGTGCTACGTTGCTCGACACTCGGTTGATGCAATAGGCGCAGTCGAAGATGCAGAAGTTTGTCATCAGGATCTTGAGCAGCGATATGCACCGGCCGTCGGGGGCATAGCTGTGGCAAATCCCCATTCCCTCGGTCGAGCCGAGCCCCTTGCCGTCCGCCGAATTGCGTTTCGGCGCCGAACTGGAAGCGCAGGAGGCATCGTACTTCGCCGCATCGCTGAGAATCGCGAGCTTTTCGAGAATCGTGTTCTTAGCCATTTGTTCTCATTATGTTCGGCAATTGAAAAGGTCTATACCCTATGAAAATGCGCGACAATTTTTCGCAGCGTAGCGCATAAGGCTTGCCCACCGTTTACGGCGGGACGCTACATCCTGTGGGGATTTCTGACAGAGCTGTTGCACTGAACTGACAAGCAATTAGGGCTGGCCTCGTCACCTCATCAGGACCACGCACCATTCGCCAGATTGCCGCCTTGCCTTACCGTTCGAACGATGCAGGCGCGGTCAGCGTCCTGCTCGTCACATCGCGTGAGAGCAAGCGCTGGGTGGTACCGAAAGGGAATCCCGGTACCGGCGCTCCGCACCTTTCTGCTGCGCAGGAGGCCAATGAAGAAGCTGGCGTAACCGGCACGATCTGTCCGATCCCGCTGGGCCAGTATCGTTATCGCAAGACCCGCAAAACCGGCGCATCGCTGATGATCGACGTCGATGTCTATCCGCTCGCGGTTAGCCGGGAACTGGATGACTGGAAGGAAGCGAGCGAGCGGACCCGCCGCTGGTTCAGTCTGGGCGATGCCGCCGACATGGTCGACGAACCGGATCTCGCGAACCTGATCCGCTCGTTCAATGCAGCAGAATTCTCCAAGGCCGCCAAGCGCAACTCGATCCTCGCGCTGGTCGCCGACAAATCGAAAGTAAGCCCGATGTTTGCCTGGTTCCAACGTCTTCTGCCCAAGACTGGCAATTTCTTCGAACTGTTTGAATCGCATTCGCGGTCGATCGTCGCCGCGTCGGACGCGCTCGGCCGGCTTTTCCGAGATGGCGGCGCGCGCGAAGAGCACATCCGCGAGATCAACGAGCGCGAGCACGATGCCGACAACATCATCCGCGAAACCTTGCAGACCGTTCGCCAGACCTTCCTTACGCCATTCGACCGCGGCGCGATCACCTCGCTGATCGGCGCGATGGACGATGCGATCGACGAAATGCAGTCCGCCGCCAACGCGGTCGATCTTTACGGGATCACCGAGTTCGAGCCCGAGATGCAGGACATGGTCGGCATTGTCATCGATTCCGCGCGGGTCATGGCCGAAGCGATCCCCCTGCTGCGCGATCTGGGTGCAAACGGCGGCCGGCTCCATGAGCTCACCGAACGCCTGGTCCGGATGGAAAGCCACGCTGATGAAATTCACCGTGCCGGCCTCAAATCGGCGTACGAACGCCACGCCGCCGAACCTGCCGGCGCGATGAAGTTCATCGTCAAGCGCGAGATCTACAAGCACCTCGAACGGATCGTCGACAGCTTCGAGGACATCGCCAACGAGATCGACGGCGTCGTGATCGATCACGCATAGGGGCGGGGCCGTGCACGAACTCGCATTCCCGCTGCTGGTCGGCCTGATCATCGTCGCGCTGGCGTTCGATTTCCTCAACGGCCTGCACGATGCCGCGAACTCGATCGCCACTGTGGTTGCCACGCGGCTGCTTGGCCCGGTCCAGGCGGTCGCTTTTGCGGCCTTTTTCAACTTTGCCGCCTACTTCCTGACCCTTGCGTTCCCCTCGCTGCACAAGGTTGCGGACACGATCGGGAAAGGGCTGATCGACAAGGACCTGGTCACGCCCGCGGTTGTGTTTGGCGCTTTGATCGGGGCGAGTTTCTGGAACGTGGTGACCTGGCTCAAAGGCATCCCGTCCTCATCGAGCCACGCGCTGGTCGGCGGATTGATCGGCGCCGGGGTGGCGCACGCCGGACTTACGGGGGTGCAATGGACCGGCCTCAACAAGACGCTTATCGCCATCGTCCTGTCGCCGCTGCTTGGCATGCTCCTGGCACTGCTGATCATGCTGATTACCAGCTGGCTGATGCGCCGCGCCAGCGCACGCGGGGCGGAGAAGACCTTCGGGTTCCTCCATCTCATCTCGGCGGCGGCCTATTCGACCGGGCATGGGCTCAACGATGCCCAGAAGACCATGGGCCTGATCACGGTGCTGCTCTATTCCACCGGGTATCTTGGCGGCGATTTCCAGGTACCGCACTGGGTCGCGATATCGTGCTATATCGCAATCTCCCTCGGCACTCTGACCGGCGGATGGAAGATCATCGAAACGATGGGCAGCCGGATCACCAAGATCGACCAGCACCAGGGCTTCGCCGCTTCAACCGGCGGATCGATCATGCTGTTCGCTGCCTCGGCGCTGGGCATCCCGGTATCGACCACGCACACCATCACCGGCTGCATCATCGGCGCGGGCGTCGCCCGCCGCGCCAGCGCCGTGCGCTGGGGTGTCGCACAAAACGTGGTCATGGCCTGGGTGATAACCATCCCGGCAAGCGCAGCCGTTGGCGCGCTGTTCTACGCCCTGACCACGCTGTTCTGAATGTGGTGGTGAGCCCTGCTGGGTTCGAACCAGCGACCTACTGATTAAAAGTCAGTTGCTCTACCGACTGAGCTAAGGGCCCCATGACCGGGAGGCGATCCCCTACGGGGGCGGCGCGGACGGGTCAAGCCAAGGCACGGTTCACGGGTGAAATCGACTTCATCGGGAAATGATCGTTTGACCCTCGGTCAAATCCCAATCAACAATTGCGGGTTGGTCGCGCAACTCGAATTGATGCAATTGGGGGTTTTATGCGGGCTGGCTCGAATCGGAGCGCGACTGGTGTTCGCGGAATCGCGGCACGGTGGATCGCGGCCATCATGGCGATGTTCGGCGCTCTGGCGCTGACGGCGGGACCTGCAGCAGCGCAGTCGGCCACCTCCAGCTCGGTCTCCCCTTCCACCTATTCGCGGGTCGGGCAGGTACTGACATTCACGATCAACATGAATTCAGGTGGCCGCGTCGTGTCGAGCGTAAGCGTCACCAGCGGCATCGGCGTAGCCTACACTTGCTCGCCGGCCAATTCCGGCGGCGCGACCAATTTCGATTTTACATGCACTGGCACCTACGTGGTGAAAGCTACGGACAGCTCGGTGGTCGAATCGGCCGTCGTACGTATCAATTCGCTGGGCGTTCCAGTGGATACCACGGTCGTAATGGTGGCGAACGTCACCACCCCCACGATTACCAGCGTCTCGCCTAACACCGGATCGACTGCTGGCGGCACCGTCGTCACTATCAGCGGCAGTGGTTTTTCCGATGCCACGTCCGTCAGTTTCGGCAGCAACCCTGCGAGCTCATTTACAGTAAATAGCGCCAGCTCCATCACTGCAACTGCACCTGCCGGCGCAGCGGGGACGGTGGATGTGCAGGTTGTCAACGCCTTCACCTTCTCTTCACCGTCGGCTGCCGATCAGTTTACCTATACGTCGAGTGCCGTGGCTCCCACGGTTACCCAGAATCCTGCCAACGTGTCGGTCAATGCCGGGCAGGTTGCGACCTTCACTGCGGCAGCTACCGGTTCGCCCACCCCGACGGTCCAGTGGCAACAATCGACCAACGGCGGCGCGACATTCACGAACATCGCGGGCGCCACCTCGACCACGCTTTCGTTCACCGCGCTTGGTTCGCAGAACGGCAACCAGTTCCGCGCCGTGTTCACTAACGCCACCGGCAGCGCGACGACCACGGCGGCGACGCTGACCGTGAGTGCAGCGCCGACCGTCACTCAAAATCCGACCAACCAGACCGTCAATGCCGGAGGCAATGTGTCCTTCACCGCGGCCGCGACGGGAAGCCCGGCTCCGACGGTGCAATGGCAGCAATCAACCGACGGCGGCGCAAGCTTTACCAATATCGCAGGTGCCACTTCGGCCACCTTGTCGTTCACCGCGCTTGGGAGCCAGAACGGCAACCAGTTCCGCGCCGTGTTCACCAACTCAGCGGGTAGCGCTACCACGACGGCAGCAACGCTGACCGTAAACTCCGCGCCAAGCGTGACTCAAAACCCCGCCAGCCAGACCGTCAACGCCGGAGGCAACGTATCCTTCACCGCTGCGGCAACCGGCAGTCCGACGCCGACGGTGCAGTGGCAGCAATCGACCGATGGCGGAGCAACCTTCCAGAATATCGCCGGTGCCACCGCGACGACGCTGTCGTTCACCGCGCTCGGTTCGCAGAACGGCAATCAGTTCCGCGCCGTGTTTACCAATTCTGCGGGAAGCGCGACCACTACGGCAGCGGCATTGACCGTCCAGACCGCGCCGGTGATTACACTTCAACCGGTCGACGCGACAGCAGCACCGGGCCAGGGCATTACGGTGTCTGCCGCGGCAACCGGGAACCCGACACCAACAGTCGCTTGGGTCTTCTCGGCTGACAACGGCGCGACCTTCAATTCCCTCAACAGTGCGCCGTCATTCACGGTCGTCTCACCGACGGCGAGGACGATCTTGGTCAAGGGGACGTTCACTAATGCGGCCGGATCGGCAACGACAAACACAGTGACGCTGAGCTGGGTCAAGCAGGACCAAACAATCAGCTTCACCAGCGCCGCGCCAGCAACAGCAGTGGTCGGCGGGGCGACGTATGCGGTTTCGGCAACCGCCTCCTCGGGACTCGCAGTAAGCTTCGCGATCGATCCCGCTTCGAGCAGCACCTGTTCGATTTCCGGCGCGACGGTCTCGTTCCAGGCAGCCGGCACCTGCACGATCAACGCCAACCAGTCGGGCAACACCACCTACAACGCAGCACCGCAAGTGCAGCAATCGTTCACGGTCGGCCAGGGAGCCAACGTCATTACCTTCCCGGCACTTGCCGATACCTCGTTCACCTCCGCTCCGCCCGTGCCTGCAGCTACTGCAAGCTCGGGCCTGACAGTCACTTACAGCTCGGCCACGACCTCGGTCTGCACGGTGACTTCGGGCGGTTCGATCAGCTTCGTGTCAGCAGGGATCTGCACGATCGTCGCATCGCAGGCTGGCAATGCCAACTATGTCGCGGCAACCCCGGTCAGCCAGAGCTTCAACGTCACCCCGGGGGTCAACACGATCACCTTCGGGGCATTGCCCAGCCGGGCGCTGGGTAGCGGCAACTTCACCCTTGCCGCGACCGCAAGCTCAGGCCTGACGGTGACTTTCAGCTCGAACACTCCGGCCACCTGCTCGGTAAGCGGCACCACCGTGTCGCTCCTGGCGGTTGGAACCTGCACGATTGCCGCCAACCAGGCGGGCAATGGCAGCTACCAGGCTGCACCGACCGTCACGCAAAGCTTCTCCATCAGCAAGGCGGTGACAACCGTATCGCTGACGAGCTCGGCGACGACGGTGTACTTCGGCCAGCCAGTGACCCTCACCGCGACGGTCAGCGGGGTTGCCCCCACCGGTACGGTGACCTTCAGCGACGGCGCCACGCCGCTTGGCACAGCATCGCTCAACTCGGGCACCGCAAGCTTCACAACGTCATCGCTGGCGAGCGGAGCGCACTCGCTCACCGCCAGCTATTCGGGCGATGCCAGCAACCTGGCTTCGAATTCCTCGGCGGTTGCTGTTACGGTGACCGTGCGGCCGGATCCATCGGCAGACCCGGATGTTCGCAGCTCGGTCGACTCGCAGTTCCGCACCTCCGAGCGCTTTGCCCGGACCCAGATGGACAACATCGGCGGCCGGCTTGACCAGTTGCACAGTGACGGGGACGACCGCGACGATCTGGCAATCAGCCTGAGCCAACCCCAGCCGCGGCAATTCAACCGTCTGCCGGGTGACTCAGCCTTCGCAACTTCGTCCGGCTATTCCTACCGCAACAATTCTCGTCCGGGTTCGCCAGACGGCCTTCTCGCCGCATTCGACCCCAACACAGCACTGATGCCCCAGATGCCGGGCGCGCCGATGGGCTACGCGGCAGCTGCGAGCGGCGGATCTGCACCTGGCGGTAATGCGCTGGGAGCGGCGGGCGGACCGGGCGGGCGCGTAGTCCATGTCTGGGCGAGCGGCGATGTGAGCTTTGGCAAGGAACAGCCCAATGGCTTCATCGAAACCCGCTTCACCAGCACGGGCATCACCGTCGGGCTCGACGGCCGGGCCAGCGATCGGCTCAAACTTGGCGTGGCGCTGGGCTTCGCCTGGGATCACAGCCGGTTCGGGATTAACGGATCGAACGACGATGCCACCAATTCGTCGCTCGCCTTCTATGGCAGCTGGAAGGTGGCACCGCGGGTGTTCCTCGATGGGATTGTGGGCATGGGCTATGGCACCATCAACACGACCCGCTGGTCGACCACCGGTCTCCTGTTCCTTGATGGCAAGCGCCGTACCAGCCAGATCTTCGCGGCCATGATCGGCACGGCCGAACTCCACGCGGGTCGTCTCGAAGTGGCCCCCTACGTTCGCGTCGACGGCATCTGGGTCCACCTGGCACCGTACAGCGAAACGGGTTCGCCATTCTGGGCGCTTTCATTCCTGGCTGCGAGCGAGGACAGCTTCAGCGGATCGGTGGGTACGCGGCTGCGTTATCCGCTCGACCAGGATGGGCATTGGCTACTCACCGGCAGGGCCGAATACCGGGGCCGCTTGTCTGGCGATTACAGCCAGCGCCTTGGCTATGCAGATCTTCAGGGAAGCCAAGGGACCCCTTACCTGATCACCGGACAAGGAGTGACCTCATCCTCATTCACCGGCGGCATCGGTCTGGAGGCACGGCTGCGGACCATTTCGCTGCGACTCAATTACGATCTGTCGACGATGGCGGGCAATAATGTGGCTCAGTCGGTCAGCGGCGGCGTGGTGATCAAATGGTAATTGCCTAGGACCTGACCGGCCTGGCCAGTCGCCCCTTAAGGTGGCGCAGCGTCAGGCCGGTCAGAGGGTCCCGCCAGTCCGGGGCAATCGTGACGGCGGGGCCTAAAACGAAGCCCCGATCCCTGAATGCGATGTGCGGAACAGTCAGGCCGGGGGACGACCAGGTGCCCCCGCTCCACAGCACCAGGTCAAGGTCAAGAACCCGCGCGCTCCAGCGTTGCCCGCATCGGCGGCGGCCGAATTCGCCCTCGATCGCCTTGAGCGCAGCGAGCACTTCGTCTGGCGCCAGCCTGCTTTTCACCAGGGCAGCCGAATTGGCATAGCGGCGACGCGACGGTCCGAGCGGCACGCTTTGTACGACGGGAGATTCGGCGAGGAGTTGGAACGGCTTGCGGTTCAATTCGTGCAGCGCAGCCTTCAGGACCTGCTCGGGCGCACCGAACCGTCGATGCCGACGGTTTGAACCCAGCGCAATAAGGTAACGCGCCAATCAGATGTCCTCGGCGATGCGGCCATAGAGCTGCGGACGGCGATCGCGGAAGAAGCCCATCCCGGCGCGGTGACGCGCGGCGCGGCTCAGGTCGAGCGTGCGTACCAGTACGCCGCTCTCCTCGCCGAACTCCTCAATGAGGTCACCCCATTCGGCGGCGATGAAGCTGTGGCCGTAAAAACGCTGGCCGTCTTCCATGCCGATACGGTTCGCGGCGACCACCGGCATGCAGTTCGAAACTGCATGCCCTTGCATCGCGCGGCGCCACATCCGGCTGGTGTCGAGATCGGCGTCATAGGGTTCGCTGCCGATCGCGGTTGGGTAGAACAGCACCTCGGCGCCAAGCAACGCCATCACCCGCGCGCATTCGGGGTACCATTGATCCCAGCAGATCCCGACGCCCACGGTATGACCGAACAGCTTCCACACCTTGAACCCGTCATTGCCGGGGCGGAAATAGTACTTTTCCTCGTAGCCGGGGCCATCGGGAATGTGGCTTTTGCGATAGGTCCCCATGATCTGCCCGTCGGGCCCGATCATCGCCAGTGTGTTGTAATAATGCTGGCCGTCGCGCTCGAAGAAGCTGGTCGGGATCGCGATCCTCAGGCTGGAGGCGAGTTTCTGCATTGCCGCGACCGAGGGATGCTCCGCGGTGGGCCGGGCCAGCGCGAACAGCGCTTCGTCCTCGACCTTGCAAAAATAGGGGCCAGAGAACAATTCTGGCGGCAGCACGACCTGCGCGCCCTTGACGGCAGCCTGCTCGACCAGCGCCGACACGGCGGCAATGTTCTCGCCCTCATCGGACGAGCCAAGCGGCAATTGCAGGGCGGCGACGGTCAGCGTGCTCATGACAGCTGCGCATATTTCGCTTGTAACCCCAAGTCCACCATTGCCGAATGCACCTGCGCTCCCCAAATCGGGCCCAAACCAGCAAACAAGGAGAATTCCCCATGGCTGAGGCCATTATCGCCGGCGGCTGCTTCTGGTGCGTCGAGGCGGTGTTCCGCAGTATCGACGGCGTGAGCGCGGTTGAAAGCGGCTATATCGGCGGGAGCGTTCCGAACCCCACTTACAAGGCGGTATGCACCGGCACCACTGGCCACGCGGAAGCGATCAAGATCACCTTCGATCCGTCCATCGTTAGCCTGGCTGACCTGCTCGACATCCACTTCGCCACGCACGATCCGACCCAGCTCAACCGGCAGGGCAACGATATCGGCACACAGTACCGTTCGGCGATCTTCCCGCTCGGCGATGACCAGCGCGCTGCGGCAGAGGCTGGAATTGCCCGCGCCCAGGCCGATCACGCCG